>JAQUEZ010000004.1 GCA_028684915.1 Desulfobulbus sp. | reverse complement strand
ACAACGACCGTATCTTGCCGGGGTTTAGGCCGCTGATACACCTGGACGATTTGCCGGGCCAGATATTCAAGTCACTCGGGGCTTATCCCGAGTCGGCCAAATCCAACTGAATTTTGTTACCATAGATAATAGCGAATACGCTCCTGAAGAGGTTTCTGTAACAATTCTCCCCATTCCTTGTAATCTTTTTTGTGTGGAAAAAAATGAGGTGCATACCATTCCACGCAGTTACACTCTGAAATTTGTGCCAACTCCACTACTTCAAGTGGGTTATGATAGAAAATCTCATCTCCATGCATCAAGGTAACCCAAACATCACCTTTTTCATGCTCTCTGATAATATCCAACAGATAGCCCCTGATACCGTCAACAACTTTCAAGGGTTCATGCAATTGCGCCCTTAAATCATCCTCGTGTAAATAAGAAATTATCTCGGGATATTCCTTAAAAATTTTACACGAATCGTCATGTCCGCCATCAAGAACGTACACTTTTTTTATATACCTTAGATTAGCCTCCAGCATATCCCTTAGAATAGGGGCTTCATCTTTGGTTAGCATTAAACCGACATGATTAATAAATTGCCCCATAGCCCACAGATAATTAGTTGCATCAACCGAATGAAACGCTTAGCAACTTCAAAAAAATGATTACAATAAAACTCGACTCTGGCATAAAAACTGGTAAAAATATCTTCGTACTCTCCTCCTTCAGGCCGAAGGAATCAGGAAAAAAAGAGTAGAATATACTGTTATTCAACAACTTAATCAGACCTCAAACGGATTAAAACATTGACTCATATGGAATTCTTAAGAATTTTTCAGAATACGGCACTACACCTGTAATTTTTTTATCAAAAAGTTTTTTATTTCTATCGACACTTCTATTTGTTTGAGTTTTTGTATTTGAATCATTAATCGCAGTAACCATCTCAATCAATATATTTTTAACTATTTTTGGACGACCATATTTTTTTTTCAATAAAAACAGCTGAAACATATCTTCATATCCGTAGTAACCTGAAAAATCTTCATCATACGGACATGACAGCACAGACTCTCTCCTGATCAGTTTAATATTTGGATTTTTTCCAATAATATTTTTTCCATCTTTTAAACGTTTAAACTGGTACCATCTTTGTTTCTTCTTAAAAATAGACAAAAACCCATGCAAAAAACCATGTGTATCACTTATCAAATATTTATCAATTATTTTTTTTAAATTTGAACCAGTCACATAATGATCTAAATCTAAAATAAAGCACCACTCACCTGTTGCATTAAATAATCCAACATTTTTGGCGCCACAATTATTAAATCCAACATCTTCTTTTAAGCGAAAAAATTTAGCCGAGCACTTCATCTCCTTTTTCACCATTGGAAATGCTTGCGATCCATCGTCAACAAAAATAACCTCAACGCTACCAATCAAATCATCATCATAACTATTAATTATACCCACAATAACATCAAGCATTTTTGGCTGGTTATAATAGCTATAGATCATTGAAATAATCTTCTTTTCCATGCATGCACCATCCAACAATATAGGTACCTGGCGCCCCCATTCTTCTAAACAGGCCGTGGCTTACCTTTAGATTAGCCCTGAAAACATCCTGAACAAAGGAACGGGCATATCCGAGACGAGTGGACATTTACCGATTCTATACCGCCAGAGAGGGCCTCAACATTTCCTATATTACAAAAAAGCCATGAAACCATCTACCCGGGCTCACCCGCACCATCAACGAAGGGTTGTCCAGAAAAAAGCTGCATTCATTTAGCGTGTTAAAATGTTCCTGTAAATATCGACGGTTTTACCGCACATCTCCCGAAGACTATAATTGGCCAAAACATTCTCACGCCCGCAGAGACCAACCTTAAATCGCGCCTCCTTACTTCCCAAGGCCACCTGAATTTTTTTTGCCATATCAATATGATCACCAGGAGCAACTAACCATCCTGTTACATTATCGATCACCGTCTCCAACGAGCCCCCGTGTGCTGTAGCTATGATAGGTGTCTGCATCGATTGCGCCTCTATAGCGATTCTCCCAAAAGCCTCAGGTTGACCTGATGAAGCAGAAACAACAACATCCGCCAGGCTGTAGGCTGCTGGCATATCTTTACATGAGCCCACAAACTGTATACGCTGAATAATCCCAAATTGCTCGGCAAGAGCATGCAATCTTTTCACATAGTCACTATGAATATTATAGCTGCCGACAATTACAGCCTTCCAGGGGATCTCCTTTATCAAAGCAAGACTTTTAATGAAGATATCTTGACCTTTCCACTCAGAAATCCGGCCAGGCATCATCAATAACAGCTCTCCGCGAAGATCCAAATTCCATTTTTCAAGCAATTGATGCCTTCGTTCATTTGTTACATTTTTTTCGTAAAAAACATTCGGATCAACACCTCGATGGATGACGTTCACCTTACCAGGCGCTATTTTATATTCGTCTATGATATGTTGTTTTATAGCATCTGAAACAGCGATAACTACCTCACCCTTGGTCATTATAGCACTATATTTATTGACCGAATAATAACCATGAAATGTAGTTATAAATTTTGGACGCAGTTTTTTTTCAATACTTTTTAAAGCTAATAATGCAGCCCATGCTGGCACTCTTGATCGAGCATGAACTATATCTATTTTTTCAGATAAAAAGAAATCTCTTAATTTTTTTATGGAAAACAGTATCGATGGTCGTTTTTTGCCAACTTCTATAGCTAAGTGCCTGACACCATTCTCTTCCAACTGAGCAACCATTGGGCCACCACCTGAGATGACCATGGACCTGAAATTATTCTCAACTAAATATTTACCCAAATCAACAGTCCCTCGCTCTACACCTCCCTCATATAAATCTGGTAAAATTTGAGCAATGGCAATTTGTCTATTCATAATCATACAAAGATGTCCGGCATCAAGGGAAATCGATTCGAATTTACCAGCAGAAACCCCTATTTATCATACCTAGCTATCAACAAATCTCTTAATAATTTCAGAAGCACACCTATCAGCCTCATTAAAACATCTTCTATCATTTGACACCTCGCCCCCCATGGACTCGGCAATAAGTTGCCTGTTTTTTAGGTCTTTCAGACAACGAACAAATTTATTCTCGTTTTTAAATTTCACAGGGATGGTCGCGACATGGCATCCTGCCGAAAGTGCCTCAAATATCATGGAAAGACTGTCTTCTGTCACCAATACCCATTCCGCCATTTGCAATTGCTCTTCCAGCCATCCTTGGGCCGTTGAACCAAAGGGGCATAGATTAACGGCGACATCGAGGTCCTGTTGAGAAAAAATGTCGAGAAAATTGGGAGGAGTGCGGGGCGACGTGGTTAATGTCCAGGCGAATTCAGGATGTGCTGCGATGGCGGAGGCTATCTGTCGCGCGATAGCAATGTTATTCCAAACATGGCTTTTTTCATCAATCCCGCCTACAAGCACAAGGGCGCCTCTAGGTTCGTGCTGGTGTGAATGACTGTTTAACCCTGGAGGGCCATCGGTAAGCAGTATATTGGCCCCCTCGGCAAGTTGGTCATGGCGTGGAATGCAGCATAGATCAAAATACCCCCGGAGCATGGCCATTGGCGACATACAGACAATAGCATGACCGCCAAGTCGTTTTTTTAGGGCTAAAAGTGTCAAATGGGTATGACTACCGGTACCTATAATCAAGTCCGGCCGAAAAGCAGAAAAAACAGTCAAGCCAGCACCAAAAAACACAGCCGCAGCTCTCAGTACAGCCTTGTAGCCCGGATCGACTCTGACCTCCAGCACCTGAACGGTATGAACTTTTTTCAGGGAAGCTACGATACCAAGAGATTGCTTTTCATGACCTGGTCGCCCGTCACGGACCACGAGTATGTGCAACTTTTTTGTTATCATCTATCTAAGCCTATCCCAACGCCCCTGCGTCACTTGCATCGTGGGAAAATTGGAGTCGATATAAGGCAAAATATTCGCCTCGTTGCGCGAGCAACGCCTCATGGGTCCCTTCTTCCACCAATTTTCCGTCTTTCAGCACAATAATCCTATCGGCATTTTTTACCGTAGAAAGACGGTGAGCGATGATGATTGTGGTCCGGTTTTTCATAAGATTTTCAAGCGCGCGTTGGACCTCGCGTTCTGACTCGGTATCGAGCGAAGATGTTGCCTCATCGAGAATTAGAATCGGCGCATCTTTGAGAATGGCACGGGCAATGGACACTCTTTGTTGCTGACCACCAGAAAGACGGGCGCCGGATTCCCCGATGACAGTATCAAACCCTCGGGGAAGATCCACGATAAAATCGTATGCATAGGCGGCTTTTGCGGCCTCGTGAATCTCAACTTCCGTACAGGATTTGCGGCCATAGGCAATATTGTTGCGCACGGTGTCGTTAAAAAGAATTGTCTGTTGGGTTACGAGGGCCACCTGAGAGCGCAAAGAGGTCAAAGTCACATCACGAATATCATGGTCGTCTATCTTCAGGGCCCCCTCACTGATTTCATAAAATCGCGGGAGCAGGTTGGCTAGCGTGGTTTTGCCGCTGCCACTGGGACCAACAATGGCCAAAATCTCACCCCGTTGCAGTCGCAGATTGAGATGCTTGAGCACCGGGCGCCCGATTTCATAACTGAAGCAGACATCATCAAATAGAATATCCCTTTGAAAGGGTGGCAATGTGATCGCATCAACCCGTTCTTTGATATCCGACTGCACATCCAGCAATTGAAAAATTCGCCCAGCCGCAGCAGCACCGTTTTGGAAGGTTGAGTTAATTTTGCTGACGCCTTTTATCGGCTCATACAGAAGAATAAGTGCTGTCAGAAAGGACATGAACGTACCCGGAGTCGAATGTCCATTGAGGACTTCCCTACCACCGAACCAGATGATAAAGGCCATGCCTAAACCACCAATACATTCGATTAACGGATGGGAAAGGCAACGGTTTTTTGTCTCCGACAAAAGCGTATCCATGATTTCCTGAAGCTTTGTACGAAAGTGCTGAACCTCATCGTGCTCCATGCAAAAGGCTTTGACAATACGTGCCCCAGCTATGATCTCGTGGAGATTATTGGTCGCTTCACCAATCTTTGTCTGGTACGCCACACTGATTTTACGGAATCGACGTCCAAAAAAGACGATAGGATAGACTGCCATGGGAATAAATATCAGCGACATTAAGGCAAGGCGCCAATCCATGAAAAAGATGACTCCCAACAGGCCGACCACGGAACAAAAATCACGTAACAACTGAATGAGAGATGAACTCACTGCACCCTGAAGGATAGTGACATCATTAATTATTCTGGAAATAATCTCACCTGTGGTTGTTTTATGGAAAAAGCTCAACGACAGGGAATTTATATGGACAAACACGGCATGCCGCAAGTCCCGAATAACACTCTGACCGACTCGCTCCAGTACATAGGTATATATAAAGTAGAATACCCCTTTAACGACGAAGACAAGAATGAGACCGAGGGGAAGCCAATTCAACAGCCCACCATTTTTCTTGAAAAAAATCTCATCCAGCAATGGTTTAACCATGTAAGCCTGCAAACTATTAAAACCGCCGACAACGATCATTGCCACCATGGCGATCAGCAGACTGCTGAGGTAGGGTTTCAGGACAGTGGCCAGTTTTCGTAATAATTCTTTATTCGACATGAATTTTGATGGATTGGTGAATAGTCAAAAACAAAATACCGTGTATTAAAAACGGCATTTTACTCAGTATGAAACGTCGTTCTTGAGTTGTCTGTCCAAGAAGACAATTTAGGATGTCCGTTTTCAAGTGGCACCGCTATGGCCCCAACACGTTTCTTCGTTTATTTTTCAGGCCAAAGTGCCGTCATAATTTCCGGAAAAATTTTCTGGTAATTCGCCCCGACCATGTATCAAGGAGGTAACAGCCATACTCTCTTTCTTCACAGCACCGTGACTGACATCAACCACAAAGTAGTCAAGCCCCATGCGGGAGAGTTCATCCACATGTGCAAGCAGAGAAAAGGCGTTATGGGAATAGGCGTACACCGCCTCTGGACGACGATCAATATAGTACCGTTCGCCACGCCCGCTGACGAAACTTCGCTGTCCCTGGAAATGAGGTGCATCCAGCCTGGCGGAAAAAAGCGGCGGTCGACCATAAACATACAGACCAACCTGAATCTGTTCACCAGTTTTACTCTGGCCCAAAGTTGCCCGGTGCATCAGCGCTTTCTGCAGTGTGTCGCGGTCGGTTTCAAGAGAAAACTGGACTCCGGAAAGACCAGCCTTATGGCATTGCAAAATCGCCGGAATATTGAGCAGATTGCAGCTGTATTCGCCGAAAATTTCCAGTGGCGGTAGAGGACTGTCGCCATCATTAGTCGCAAAGAGGGCTAACTGACCAATGTGGCTGATCTGAAAGCTTACCGCGTCCTGGAGCCGAAGCGCACGTATAGCCTTTCGCACCCAAGGCAGGAATTCTTCGAGTAAAACCGGGGGCAACGACCAGACTACCGTAAACGGAAGCTTGCCCGGCTTTGAGCCGGCCTGCAGAGCCCTCTCCACGTTCGCTGGTTGCAGATCCAATATGACCCTGGAGACCTTGAAAGGAAAGCGTTGCCGTGCGCTTTCTAGAGAGGCGACCTTGAGCCACCACTGGGGGGAGGAGGGGGCGTTATGGCTACCCTTTGTCCTGTTTTGAGTTCGTCCATGCTCGGGGCCACGTTTCCCGGATATCGCTTTGGGCGGTGCGAGCATACCCAATTCGGCAAGCTGCTTGCGCACAACTCCTGGATGACAATCAGGAGCTTCTCTCGTGGCAATTTTGCTGATCATGGGGGATCGTTCTTTATCCGTGCGGCCACTGACATCGACCCGAAAAAGCAGGCCGTGCGAGGCTTTCTGAAAGCCGCCTGCATCCACATCGCCCACCAGTATCGACACGGATTGCCCCTTCCCGGCCTTCTCCGCCCGCCTCCCTTTATACTCCATTGCACGTAAAGTAAAGCTTTTACGATCACCGCTGCGCTCTTCATAAAGCCGCAGTCGATCACCGACTTCCAGAGGTGCCTGGAGGGTTACTTGTAACTGCAGACCACGCTGCTGCGCAGGCCCTTTACTCCGCTCGATCTTCAACACTTTGCCGATGAGCTCACCGCTACTTCCAGAGAAGTTGGGCAATATAATGCGGTCTTCACGGCCACCGATAAAAAAACCTGAGGACCGCTTCCGTCCCATGGCAGCATCGAGAAAATGCTGCGCCTCTTCAAGGAGAGCCTTTTGTTGGTGGGGCGGTTGATCCAGACCATCCAGGGCAAGACGATAGGCCCGAACCACATTACGTACATAGGCTACCGATTTGAGCCGGCCTTCGATTTTCAGACTGACCACTCCTGTATCCCGGATCGCAGCCAACTCGTCAAGGCCGCATAAATCATTCATCGAAAAAAGATAGCCGCCCTTTTTGCCGCCTGGGCTGCGACCACCGGTTTTGCCGGAGGCAACCCAATCGTAGCGTCTTCGGCACGGTTGAACACATTGCCCGCGTAAGCTCGATTTTCCCCCATGAAGGCTTGAAAAACGGCAGAGCCCGGAATAACTGAAGCACATGGCGCCATGGACAAAAATTTCCAGTTCCACCCCACTCTGCGCGTGAATGGCGCGAATTTCCTCCAGACTCAATTCCCGGGCCAATACGACCCGCTCAAATCCCATTTGCTGAAAGTAAGAGGCCGCCATGGCGGTATTGACGGTCATGAGGGTAGAAGCGTGCAGCTTGAGCTCAGGGAAATAACGGCGGGCAAGATACAACAGCCCCAAATCCTGAATAATGAGTGCATCCGGAGCAATGGCGGCAAAACGTTGCAGGGATTCAAGCGCCAGAGGTACCTCGTTCTCCTTCATCAGGCTGTTCATAGCTAGGTAAATCTTTTTTCCTTGGCCATGCGCTGCCTCGGTCATGCCAGCAATCTCACCAAAGGTAAAATCACGACTCAGGGCACGGGCATTCAGCCCTGGGGCGCCGACATACACCGCATCCGCGCCCTCCTGCAGAGCTACACCAAAGGCGGCTACGGTCCCGGCAGGCGCGAGGAGTTCAATGGTCGCTGGTGCGGTAAAATTCATACCTGATCACCAGGGACAAAGGAAGGCGAAGGCGGCCGGTATACGGCTCGCAGAGACAAAAATTTCATACGGATAGAGGCGCTCACTCAACAGCAGTGTTGAGCATCAAGGGGTAATCGAGGGGAGGAATGGGCAGGATGAAGAAGAAATTATTTCCTTCCGGGGTGGGTTCATAGCCGACCTGGCCGCCATGCATTTCAATTACCAGACGAATAAAAGACAAGCCGTGTCCGGTCCCGGGGATATCGAGATTGCCGCCGCCCCGCATCCCCTCCTGGAATAAACGATTTCCCTCGTCCACGGTCATATTGGGGCCGGTGGTAAAAACGTTAAATTTAATACCCTTCTGACCGGAACGATTGAAGTTTTCCACCACTTCCCGCCCATAGGCCATGGCTTTGCGCGGCCGCCCGGAGTGGTCGATAACCTCTTTGGTGTACTTGGCTGCGTTGGAGAAAAAATTAGCATAAACCTGCGCCAATAGGCCGATATCGACCAGAATAGGGAACTCCTCTTCATACATGTTTCGAGGTCGATCCACGATCACATTGGCAGCCTTCAGGCGACTCACATAGTGCTCAAGTTGCGGAATGATCACCTCTTTTTCGACAAAACAACGCTTGGGGTGCAGGACCAGATGGCCCCGTTCAAAGTGCTCACGCCGAAACAGGCTCTCGATAAACAGGCTCATGTTGGCATGGTGCTTAACGATTTCTTGGTAGTACTTGTACAATTCATCCTGTAGGGACTGCAACTTGCCGCAACAATGGACACAGGTTCCGGGAAGAGCTCCCGGCTCATGACTGGCGGCAATGTCTTTTTTCAGCTCTTCGATCAGGCCGATCTTCTTTTTCAATTGGTTGAACAGATGGCGGAAATACATGTTGGGCACAATGATATTGTGCTCAATATCGATCACCAGGGTGTTAATAAACTTAAGCCGCTCGATATTCTGGCGTGCAATCAGCCGGTTATCGAGGTTGTAGCCGATCCGGTTGGCATACTTGGCAAAAAAGAACTTATCGACCTCGGAAAGCCCCCCTTTTCGCCGCACCACATACATACCGAGAATCCGCGTACCGCCACAGAGTCCGTGCAGATCGTTCCACATGCTGATCTGCGCCCGCCCCTCAACCGTGCTGACCTCTGTATCACTACGCCCATAGGGATGCTTGCTGAAAATGGGCACCATGTAGGCACCGGCCATCTCATAGGGTGTTTCATGCATTTGGATGGGAAAACGTGCCGGTTCCGGCTGAGCCAAAACCCCGCGCTCACTCGAGCAGATCAACGCCAGCCCTTCCTCTCCCTGACAGAGATAGAGCGAACTTGCCACCCCAACTAAGGCTAGGGGAACGGAAACACAAATCCGGTAGAAATCGTCGAGCGCGTCATACTCCTGGGCCAAATCAAAAAAGGCCTTGAGGAAATCATTGCGTCCCTGGGAGAAGTTATACTTTTCATAACTCTCTGCCTTCTCCCGGATACGGCGACACACATCCTTCAGGTCCGAGGGGATGGCGCTCTGTTCATTTGATTCTATCATGGCTACGAAAGCTCGATTACGCTAACTCTCCTGAAACACTGACAGGCGGTCGATTCAACGTGGAGAAAGCACCACCGCATCGCGTTCGTCTTTTTCGCTCAAAAGGACATCGACCCGTTCGTTGGGGCTGGGGCTCACTGCCATGCCGACGTAATCGGGCTGGATCGGCAGTTCCCGCCCCCCCCGGTCTACCAGGACCGCCAGTTGAATGGAGAGCGGCCGACCGTAATCCATAATAGCATCCATCGCAGCCCGAATGGTCCGTCCGGTAAAAATGACATCATCAACCAGAATGACCCGCTTATCCTCCAGCAAAAAACCGATATCCGATTTCTTGACGATCGGGTTCTGGGAGATCAGGCTCCAGTCGTCGCGGTAAAGAGTGATGTCGAGATTACCCGCTGGCAACTCCACCCCTTCCCGCTGCTCGATTTTTTCCTTGATCCGTTTTGCGAGAAAGACACCGCCGGTATGAATACCGACAATGGAGAGGTCCGTGACCCCATGGTTACGCTCCACGATTTCCAGGCTGATTCGATCCAGGCTGCGTTCAATATCGCTGCCGATCATTATGGTCCGTGCTGTCATACGTTCACCTGCTCCAAAAGTAATCAATGCCCTTGGCATCAACCAAATTGATGGCCTCGGGATAGACTTCGCACTCCATGGCAAAGACCCGATCGGCGATATCATCGGGGGTATCCGTATCTTCAAGGGTAACACAACGTTGCAAAACTATCGGCCCCTGATCATAGGATTCATTGGCGAAATGGACGGTGCAACCACTCACCGTACAACCCCGCGCCTTGACCGCCTCATGGACGTGGTGGCCGTAGTATCCGGCGCCACAGAATGAGGGGATCAAGGATGGATGAATATTAAGGACCGCTTTATCTAAACGCTCCGGCGGATTGTAGAGCTTGAGATAGCCCGCCAGGGCAATGACATCAATATCATAATCGGCCAGAATTCCATTAATAGCCTCGTTATCCTTGGCAAAAACGGCTGGGTACCCATACCGCTTGGCCTTTTCCAGCCCAAGGGCACTCTCCACATTGGACACCACCACGGGGATCTCCGCCTGCAGGGTTCCCTTGACGATGCGCTCGTGGAAGTTATCAAGCGTTCTCCCGCTTCCGGAGAGCAGCACCGCCATTTTAAGCATAGGTTACACCCTCGGTAAAATAGGGATTGTTTTGAGGATCAACCGTGCGTAACCACTGGATAATGGCTGTATCGTAGGTGGAGGTCAGCTCAAAGACCTTGCAGGCAAGACGGAAACGGGTAGCCAAGGTGGTGTTGCCCTGCGCCTTCAACTCTGCAAGAACCACTGCATAGTCGGCAGGATCGACGATCACGGTCACATCATGGAAATTTTTCGCCGAGGCCCGCAGCAGCGTCGGGCCACCGATGTCAATGTTTTCAATTGCATCGGCCAGGGTGCAGTTGGGATCGGCAACGGTGTTGCCAAAAGCGTAGAGGTTGACAGCCACGATATCGATGGGTTTGATCCCATGATTGTTGCACTGCTCCTGATGTTCGGCATTGGCGCGTTGATTGAGAATGCCGCCGTGAACCAACGGATGCAGGGTTTTTACCCGGCCGTCAAGCATCTCTGGAAATCCAGTGAATTCGGACACATCCTTAACCTGGACGCCGCTGGCCCGCAGTTTTTTGGCGGTTCCACCGGTGGAGAGAATTTCAATCCCCATGGCGGCCAAAGCCTTGGCAAAATCCTCACAACCCGATTTATCGGTCAGGCTGATCAGTGCCCGCTCAACTATTTTCATCATCGCTCCTTCAATATCCTACTCTTTTTTAAGAAATCGGCGGATTTTGCGCCGTTCATGTTTTTCCGGCCGCCGTTCGGGGGGGGCACCCTGCAGCCGCAGTATTCGCCGTTGATCTTCCAAGGCATCCCGCTTGCTCACTGATTCAGCGCTCTCCTCATACAAGGTCCGAGCCGCACTGGCCGGACCGCGACGTTCGCTCAGCTCGATCACTTTGAGAGTAAATTCAAGAAAATCACGACGAACCAGCAAGATATCACCAACCTGCACAGTTCGTGAGGGTTTCACCCGATTCCCGTTTAACGTGACATGGCCACCGCTGACCGCCTGGGAGGCCAAGGATCTGGTTTTAAAAAAACGAGCCGCCCAAAGCCATTTATCGATGCGAACTGTATCCATCCTCGAAATTAACGGTTGATTTTACGCCCCAAATTACCACAGTTTCTTCAATCGATCAAACAAAGAAGGCAGCAGAAAAGCACCTATTCTCGACAAGAAGCCGGGGCACGTCGAAACCTGTCAAGGCTTGCTGATCCGGGTAAAATCGGGTAAGGGAGGTTTTCCCTTCATTATGAGATTTGTCTATGTCGTTACAATCCGTTGGAATCAGCAATTTCACCTGCCCGGTCCGCATCCCTAAAAAAGATGGGGGAATACAGCAGACCGTGGCCACCATGTGTCTCATGGCCCAGGTGCCCAAAGAACGTGCAGCCTCCTGCGTGACCATCATGCGAGCGGTGCTCACCGAGTATTTGCCGGACATCCACTCCGGTGTCTTCCCTGAACTCCTGGCAAAAATCCGAAACCGACTTCAGGCCGACGAGGCCAGCCTGGAAATGCATTTCCCTTACTTCATCGCCAAACAGGCTCCGGTAACCGCCACAACCAGCCTGATGGAGTATCAATGCTCCTTTACGGCCGACTCCGGAACCGGCACAGAACCCCTGTTGACGGTGGTCGTCCCGGTGACCACCCTCTGCCCCTGTTCCAAAGAGATCAGTAAGGCAGGTGCGCACAATCAACGGGCGGCAGTCACCCTCACTCTTCGACCGCTGGCTATGATCTGGCTGGAAGATCTGATTAGTCTAGTCGAGACCTGCGGTTCTTCTGAGATCTATGCGCTTCTGAAACGACCTGATGAAAAATTTGTTACCGAACAGGCCTATGCCCAACCGATGTTTGTTGAAGATGTGGTCCGAAAGGTGGCGCAGAAGGTCATGGTCCTCCCCAATGTCGCCTGGTTTTCAGTGGGAGTGGAAAGCTTTGAATCGATCCACAACCACAGCGCCTATGCCTTTGTTGACAGCCATGATTTATCCATGATCTCAACTGAAAGCCCCTGAATCGGGCGTCACAAAGAAGTGCCCAACCCTCCCAGGCAAAGATATTTCAATTCCAGATATTCTTCCAGTCCATACTTAGACCCTTCTCGACCAATACCCGATTCTTTGATGCCGCCAAAAGGTGCGGCCTCGGACGACATGCGGCCAGTATTGATACCCACCATACCGTACTCCAGCGCCTCAGCCATCCGCCAGATCCGACCGATGTCACGGCTGTAAAAATAGGCGGCCAGGCCATAGGGTGTTTTGTTGGCTAGGACCACGGCTTCCCGATCATCTTTAAAGGAAAAAAGCGGGGCCACCGGCCCAAAGGTTTCATTGTGGGCAATGCACATCTCCTCTGAAGCATTGAGAAGAACCGTCGGGGCATAAAAAAAACCGGAATGCTGAACCCGTTCACCACCACAGGCAATGCGGGCGCCCTTGGCCACGGCGTCCTTGACCTGCCCTTCAACCTTTTCCACCGCTCCGAGATCAATCAACGGCCCCTGCTGCACGCCCTCGTCAAATCCACTTCCCACGCGTAACTGTTCAACGGCCTTGACCAGCTTTTCGGCAAACAGCTCATAGACCGATTCCTGGACGATAAAACGGTTGGCGCAGACACAGGTCTGACCTGAGTTCCGATACTTGGATGCCATGGCACCTTGTACGGCGGCATCAAGATCGGCATCATCAAAGACAATAAAGGGGGCGTGACCGCCAAGTTCCAGGGAAACTTTCTTCACCGTGGCAGCGCAGTCGCGCATAAGGAGTTTGCCGACCGCAGTCGAGCCAGTAAAACTGAGCTTGCGCACCAGAGGGTTGGAGGTCATCTCCTGGCCGATCTCCTCGGCAGGCCCGGTAATGACGTTGAACACTCCGGGCGGAAACCCGGCCTGCTGAGCCAGCCAGGCAAGAGCCAGTGCAGAAAACGGTGTTTGGCTTGCAGGTTTCACCACCACCGGACAACCGGCGGCAAGGGCTGGCGCGGCTTTGCGGGTTATCATCGACGAAGGAAAATTCCAGGGAGTGATCGCAGCGCAGACCCCCACAGGTTCCTTGAGCACCACAATGCGCTTTCCTTTCTGCGCCATGGGAATAGTATCACCGTAGACTCGCTTGGCCTCTTCGGCGTACCATTCGACGTAGGAGGCGCCATGCAGCACCTCTCCTCTGGCCTCGGCAAGCGGCTTGCCCTGCTCTAAGGTCATGAGTATTGCCAGATCCCGATGATGCTCAACTATAAGGTCATACCAGCGCCGCAGTAGACGGGATCGCTCACGTGCAGTCAGAGCTCGCCAGGCCGGCCAGGCACGGGAAGCGGCCACAATGGCAAGGGCGGTTTCTTCCCGCCCAAGCGCCGGCACCGAACCCACCAACTCGTTACAGGCAGGATTATAGACCGGGATGCGTTGCATCCCCTGACCATCAATCCAGGCACCATCGACAAAACACTGGGAGCGCAACAGCTCTTGACAACGTAAATTCATTGCCCCCTCTCAACAATTCCGAACAAGATGTCCTCGTAAAACCGCAAAAAACGGAAAACGCTTCTCATAAAAAGAGCCCTTAACAAGGCAGGAAACGTCGGTCTCATGGCTATATCTAAGAACGACAAACAAAAGAAAACAGGCAGCACGCCGCAAAAGAGGCCGTTGCTGCCTGCCTTGTAAATTTTGTCCACACGAACAGGTGTGAGTATGCTATCCTTGGTGTAAATGGGTACCATACACTGGAGTGCCGTATTTTTCACCCCCCTAAACCCGTCCCAGACAAAAGAACAGGTCATTATGAGCGTCGATTCCCGCAGATCACCGCGCCTGACCGACTACCTCCCCCTTGAGGTACATGTGGTTCAGACGCCTGATTATAAACGTATTGCCGGACCTTTTGCCGGCAGAATCATTGATATCTCCATCCACGGTGCCTGCCTGTTGATGAGCCAGGTTATGCAGAAATCTTTCCATGTATTTCATTCAACTCGGGAGAACGGTAAGAGGGAGCTGGAGCTATGCCTAAGCCTGCCGCCGGTTCTCGAACATTGCCGCCTGCACGCACGCCCAGTCTGGCTGGACCTCTTTCAACAGGGAGAGATACGCGCCTTCAAGATGGGCGTGGCGTTCAGTGAAGATCCAGACAAAAAAAAGATGCAGGAACTCCAGGAGGCTCTTGCTATCAATCAAAAACACCGGGCCGACTGGTGGCAGACACATTGCCGACGCTCGCAGCGCAGTTAATCATTCACCGCAAGCGTTCCTCTCTCAGAACAACGTAGATCACAAATCGAAAAGACCGGGATAGCCTTTTCCACTCCACGCAGTTGCATCTCTCCCAGGGCGGCGGTTTTGAAAGTGTCGGCAACTGCATCTCGCACTGGCTCGGTGATATACACACAACATTCCGAAGATTCAGCTGCCAATCTCTGGGCGAAATTCACCTCATTGCCGATCACAGTATAATCAAAACGCCGACAGGAGCCGATGTTCCCGATAAACATCGTGCCGCTGGTCACCGCGACCCCTAAATCCACTTTGGCAAACTCCTGAGACTTAGGAATCCAGCGCTGGCGCAGGTCTGCAAAGCGAGAACGAATCGCCCAGGCGGCCTGTACAGCAGCCAGGCTGGGATTTTCCAGCTTGACCGGTGCGCCGAAAACCGAGAGCACCGCATCACCCATAAATTTATCGACCGTACCCTGCCACTGAAAGACAACATCGGTAAACATCTGAAAGAATTCATTGAGAAACCGGCGCAGCAAGGGCAGTTCCACATGCTGTACCAGTCGGGTGAAATTGCGGATATCAGCGAAGAGAACCGTGACTTGAGTTATCTCACCGAGATCCATCAGGTCGGTATGCTGGGCAAGCAGCAATTCGGCAACCTCTGGGGCAACGTACTGCTCAAACAGGGTCCGCAGCCGGGTTGTCTGGGCCAACAACTGCCGTGAACGGAGATTATCCAGGGCATTGGCAGCCTGGCTGCAAATAATGGAGAGCATTTCCTTATCCGCTGAGGAAAAGCGTTCCTCCGTGGTCTTCTGGCTGATATTGAGCACGCCGATAACCCGATCACAGATCCGCAGCGGAAAGGAGATGGCCGTTACCAGATCTGGCTGTTTGAGCAGTGTCGCGAACATGGAGGAATGCTGATCCTCCTTATTGAGGATCACTGATTTTCCTTGCTGATACACCCAGCCTGAGATCTGCTCACCAGGAGCCACTCGAATCGAAGCGGCCAGTGCCGGATCGAGTCCGCGGGAGGCCACTATACGCAAGCTCTTTTCCTCGGCATCGTAGAGCATGACGGAAATTTGGTGGGCGCCGGTCTGCCCGGTCACAGCCTGCAACAGCTCTTCAAGCAAATCCTGCTCGGTGGTGGCAGCAAAAAACAGCTCCCCCAGCCGGTAAAGAGGGACCAGGGTCCGCAGGCGGCTATTTTCCCATTGGAGCTTATAACGTTGCCAGGCTTGCTGCACCACACCTGCGAGTAACTCAGGTGCGTAACGCAACTCGACCAATCCCGAAAAACCGGCATCGAGTGCTCCCTGCAAAACATGGGCATCTGGGCGACCGGGAACAAGAAGGATACCAGCCAGACCTGGCTGAACCGAGCTGAGCTCGACAAAAATCTTGTGACCGTCAATATCCGGTGGATCATCAACAATCAACACCAGAGCCAGATTCTGGCTTTGGCAGAGCAAGCGAACCTCCTCCACCTTTCGGCAGAGGAGAACTCGCAAATCCGCCAGGGCCTTGAGAATATTCCCAGCGTGGGTTTCATTGGCGGTCAGGAGAACAACGGGTAATTTCATGTAGTCTCTCAGTCAATGACTGTGGCACTTTCAGCTAGTGGCTTAAAGACAAAACTTCTATTTTGTCGCTACCGGCTTTGACAAAGCTGCATCGAGTTGTTTATTTTTGCGCGCTTGTTAATGAACTCAGGAAAAGACTTTCATGCCAAAAAACGTGATTTCACGAAACAGTGTAGTTGGTCTTGAGGTTTTGGCCCCATGCGACCCAATCCATGCGACTGAATTACTTTAATGGTATCACTCAGGGAAAGGCAAGGCAAACAATAGGAGCGCAGAAAGAGGGGATATCACGAGCCCGGACTATTCATTTCATTGCCTCTGGAGTATAGTATCAGCCATGCCTGCACACGCCTCTCACAACAGCCCCCTTGCCGAACGAATGCGCCCCATTCGCCTCGACGATTTTGTCGGCCAACCCCATCTGGTCGGCCGGGGACAATTTTTGAGCCAGCTGATCGACAGTGGCCGGATCCCTTCGTTGCTGCTCTGGGGGCCCCCCGGTTCGGGCAAGACAACCTTGGCCACGATCCTCGCCCACTCAATATCCGCCCGTTTCATCTTCTTTTCAGCAGTATTCTCGGGGGTCAAAGAGATTCGTCAGATCGTTGATCAGGCCAAGACAGTGCTGGAGTTAGACCATCGCCCCACGCTTCTCTTTGTCGACGAAATTCACCGTTTCAACAAAAACCAACAGGATGCCTTCCTCCCCCATGTGGAAAGCGGTCTTTTAACGCTTATCGGCGCAACCACAGAAAACCCTTCGTTCCAAATTAACGCGCCCTTACTCTCGCGCTGCCAGGTGCTGCTCCTGGCCCCACTGGGCATTGAAGATATCCAACAGGTATTACAGCGAGCCTTAACAGATGAAATACATGGGTTAGGGAAATTACAGCTTACCATCGAAGATCAGGCCCTGGCTTTGCTCGCCGAATCTGCAGACGGTGACTGCCGCCGGGCTCTCAATCTCCTGGAAACCGTGGCTGCTCTTCTAGGTGAACGCACAAGACAACAAAAAAATGGAGACACTCTCGGCCCAAATCCGCAACTGATCACCACAGATTTTGTCGAGCAATCGCTGCAGCAGAAAACCCTTCGCTACGACGCCCATGGCGAGGAGCACTACAACCTGATCTCGGCCCTGCACAAAAGCCTACGCGACTCCGATCCGGACGGTGCAGTTTACTGGCTGGGGCGGATGCTGGTCAGCGGTGAAGACCCACTCTACATTGCGCGGCGCATGATCCGGTTTGCCTCCGAGGATATCGGCAATGCCGATCCGCAAGCCCTGCAGATGGCCCTCAACGGACGAGAGGCCTACCACATGCTCGGCTCGCCTGAAGGAGAACTGGCACTGTACCAGATAGTAGCCTACCTAGCTACGGCACCAAAAAGCAATGCCGTTTATGTGTGCACCCATCGGGTGCGAGCCGATATTGAGCGAACCGGATCTTTACCGGTGCCTCTCCACATCCGCAATGCCCCCACCAAACTGATGAAGAATATCGGGTACGGCCGAGGATATCAATACGCCCACGACGACCGAGACGGCCTCGTTCTCCAAGAACACTTGCCACCCGAACTTGCAGGTACAACCTATTATGAACCAACCAATCGTGGCCATGAAGCTGTGATCAAGGACCGACTGACCAAATGGCGACAAATCCTCAAACAACGTGCCCAAAACAATGAACAGCAAAACAAAAAAAAATAGCCCTCTTTTCCTCGGATTTCTTCTTTTGAGCCTGCTCGTTGCGCCTCTTCGGGTCGAGGCGGCTGGTTTTCGCCTACTCTACAGCAACGATAATATGGGAGAACTCGACGGCTGCGGCTGAGGCCATAGTCGCCTGGGCGGTCTGTCCAAAAAATCTTTCCTCGTTCACAGCCTGGCAAATGATGCCGATCAGCCCGCACTCCTGATCAGCAGCGGTAATATGCTCTTTAAAAAAGACCTCACCCCTGCTGAGCTGGATGTCGCCACCATCACTGCCAGTGCTGTTGCTCAAGCCACCCGCACCATGGGGGGAGAAATCATGGGCGTGGGCAACCTTGACCTGGCCGCTGGCATCCCGTTTTTGACAGCCCTGCACCAGCCCCCCGCGTTCAGTCTGCTCTCGGCAAACTTGGTTGAGCCGGGTACAAAAAAACCGCTTTTCACACCGGTCACCTGGTTAAAGGCAGATGATTTACGTGTAGCCATCATCGGCCTTACCGACCATCATGCCGTGGCCGGGGGAGAGGGCTTTCAACTTCTTCCCTGGGAAGAAGTTCTCGAGCCTGCAATTTTATCGGTGCAACCCACGGCGGATTTTATCCTCCTGCTCTCCAACTACTCCATGGCGGATAACCAAGAAATAGCCCGCAAGTTCGACACAATCGACTGTATTCTTCAGGCCGGACACGTTATCGGCAACAAGATCCCGACTGTGATCAAAAATACCCTGATCAGCCAGACCGATATTCGGGGAAAATATCTGGGAGTGCTTGATATCCAGTGGAATGGCCATGGCCGATGGAAGGAGGCTGCAAGTGCAGCAACCGAGGCGGACAGTAACGACTCCCTCTACAGTAATCGTTACATAGCCCTGAAAATGTCGATGCGCAACGACCCTGCGGTTGAGGCTATCGTTAAACAGGCCCAACGGCAGATCGCCAAGCGTGAACAGCAAAACAAGCCGTAAGGAGAAATCGTTCCAACCCCTCGCTCAAAAGAAGCCAATAAAAAAGGCCGCCAATGGGCGGCCTTTTTTATAGACAGCAACAACCGATCGTCAATTAGCAGCCAAAAGCCTTCTGCAGGTTGGGAACGGTTTGTTTTTTACGGCTCATCATGCCATCGATCCACATGGAGTTGCCGGAGAGTTTGGCACCAAAAGCACCTTCGATCATTGCAGGATCATCGGAGAGAACCAACAGATCGGTACCCTCTTTAACAACATCAGTCAGCATCAACAGTACGGAATGACGCTCGGTGCCTTTCTGCTCTTTCATGGCACCGTACAGTGCCTCACGCATATCAGCAACCTGATCCAGGGTAGCAAGCTCAAGCTGGCCAACACCGACTTTCTTGCCGTTCATATCGAAATCTTTGTAGTCACGATGGAGCAATTCCATCGGCGGAACGCCGGCTACGGCACTCTTGGCTTTGAGCATCTCCATGAACAGCCCGTCGGTGTCGGTAACACCAGCGATAGCGGACAATTCAGCAACAGCCTTCTTGTCTGCAGGAGTACAGGTCGGGGACTTGAAGTTAACGGTATCGCTGAGGATAGCAGACAGCATCAGGCCAGCGACTTTCGGCTGAACAGCAATGCCTTCCATATCATAGAGGATCTTGAGAACGGTACCGGTGCAGCCAACAGGCATAGCACAGAAAAAGATCGGCTGATTGGTGGTGACATCACCGATTTTGTGATGGTCGACAACGGCAACAACCTCACCGGCGGACAGATTGTCCGGGGCCTGAGCCAGATCGCTGTGGTCAACCAGGGCAATTTTTTTGCCGGTGGCATCGGTAAGGATTTCGGGAGTGGCAAAACCGAAATTCTTCAATACAGTCTCGGACTCAGGATTCAGCTTGCTCGCAACAGCGGCAACATAATCCTCGCCTTTGGCTTTCATTAACTCAGCATAAGCAATTGCGGAAGTTACAGAATCGGTATCCGGACTTTTGTGGCCAATAACATAAACAGACATAGCGTATTACCTCCCAGAACGTGATAAATGACACATTGTGTATGTGCGCTTCTCTTCCATCTCGGGCCTTGTGCAGGCCAGAAACAATAAAATTGAACGACCTTATAATGTTCACTTATAAGCGTCAAGAAGAAAAAAAGAGGATTGACGTCCAGCCTCTTCTCTTCCTTAAAAAACAAGGGGATCGACGGTGTCGATCCCCTACGTTTATGGTCTAAAAATGAAGGACGGTTCAGTCTCGGCTACCGCCAAAAAAGCGAAGAAGCATCAAAAAGAGATTGATAAAGTCGAGATAAAGCGCCAGCGCACCGATGATCGCCCCCTTATGAATGGCCCCCTCACCCTGCTGCATAATGCCCTCCTCGCCGATATTTTTAATTTTTTGCACATCGTAGGCAGTCAAGCCGGTAAAGACCAACACGCCGATGGCGGAAATCCCCCAATACATCGCCGGGCTCTTAAGAAAAATGTTGACCACCGAAGCGAGAAGAATGCCGATCAGCCCCATGAACATAAACGAACCCATACCCGAGAGATCCCGCTTAGTCACCAGGCCGTATATGGCCATGGCCGCAAACATGCCCGCGGTGACCAAGAAAGTGGAGGCGATGGAGGTATTGGTGTAGGCCAGGAAAATGCTCGAGAGGGTCACGCCGTTTAAAAACGAATAACCGACAAAAAGACCCGTAGCGGTACCCGGCTGCAGTTTATCAATACGGGCCGAAAGAAAGAAGACCATCCCCAGTTCAGCCAGGATCAGAATAAAAAATATCGGGCTTGCAATCAATGCCCGAACCATTCCGGACTGGGCCAGGAAAAAGGCAACAGCCCCGGTTATGCCAAGGCCGATAGCCATCCAATTGAAAACTTTCGCCAAAAAGACGGTCGAGGCCTCATGGCGCGCCTGGGTTCGAGTGATTTCACGCGTTCCAATCTGGGTTTGCATATCTGTTTGTTCCTCCGTACTCAAGGTTAAATGTTGACTTGTGCCCACATATTAACCATTCCCCAACTAAAGGCAAGAAATCTCGGGACTTGGTCCCCAGCCCTTTGGTCGCAACCAGAGGCGATGCACCGAGCAAAGCATAAGCCACATTGGCAAACCCTTTTCCCGGCGGCGACATGTTCAATAATTCCTATTTGCCTGCACTGACAGAGCTATGCTAGGTATGAGCGCTTACTATTTTGCCTTTGACTGGAGGATTACATCAATGACGGCTGCAAGCTACCAAGCAATGTGGGAACAACTCAACCTCGACGTTCCGGCCCATGACGGTTTATTGGCGGTACTCGGAAAATTTTACGGCGACATCTACCTCTCCCAGTCCGGGCGGCTTCAAGGTATGGAGTACCTCGATTTCGTCCTCAGCGAGGTGCATGGCCTGCGTATCAAAGAACTGCAGGATGCCAAGGCCACCGGCCGCAAGATCATCGGCACCTTTTGCGTTTTTGTCCCCGAGGAACTGACCCTGGCCGCGAATGCGGTCCATATCGGTTTGTGTTCCGGGGCTGAGGTTGGAAGTACGGCAGCCGAGCAACTGGTGCCGCGCAACACCTGCGCCCTGATCAAATCCTTTATCGGCTTCAAACTTGCTCGCCTCTGCCCCTTTACCGAATCCTGCGACCTCATCATCGGCGAGACCACCTGTGACGGTAAGAAAAAAGCCTACGAGGCCTTTGCCGACCATGTGCCCCTAGAGATTCTTGAGGTCCCGCAACGCAAGGAGCCTTCGGACCGCGCCCTGTGGAAAAGCGAGGTGTTGCGATTCAAAACCCGGCTTGAGCAACTCACCGGCAACACCATCACTCCAGAAAAGCTGCAGGCAGCAATCAAGTTGGTCAACGACAAGCGACGCGCTCTGCAACGGCTCAACCGACTTCGCCAGGCAGATCCGGCCCCGATTTCCGGCCGTGATGCCCTCCTGATTAACCAGGTTTCTTTTTATGATGATCCGGTTCGCTTCACCGCCAGCATCAACACCTTGTGTAACCAGATCGAGGCCCGCATCGCAAGCGGCGAGGGAGTGGCCCCGGTCGGTACGCCGCGCCTGCTACTCAGCGGCTGCCCCATGGCCGTACCCAACTGGAAACTGCCCTATATTGTCGAGAGCAGCGGCGCAGTCATCGTTGGTGAAGAATCCTGCATTGGTACCCGCAACTCCAGGGACCTGGTCAGCGAAGACGCCACAACCATGGACGAGATGATCGATGCCCTGGTGGAGCGTTATCTGAAAATCGACTGCGCTTGTTTTACCCCCAACCTGGAGCGTCAGGCCAACATTCAAACCATGGTCAAGGAGCTCAAGGCGGACGGCGTGATCCACTACAGCCTTATGTTCTGCCAGCCCTATGAGCACGAGGCGATCAAAATCGAAAAAACCCTACAGCAGGCCGGTGTGCCCATGCTGGCCATTGCCACCGACTATAGCATGGAAGATGTGGAACAGCTCAAGACCCGCATCGAGGCCTTTGTCGAGATGGTGAAATAAGCCATGCCCTTATTCGGCGGCATAGACATCGGATCGCGCTCCATTGAATTGGTGGTGCGCGATCCGCACCAGGTGATCGACCGAAAAAAAACAACCACGACCTTTGACCCACGGCAGCAGATCCACACGCTCACCAAGGGGCTCAAACTCGACAAGCTGGTAGCCACCGGTTATGGCCGCGGCTTGGTTGAGAATGAAGCAATTTGCCCCCAGATCGAGACGATCACCGAGATCAAAGCCTATGGATTGGGTGCATACGACCTCTTCCCCGAGGCCCGGACCGTGCTTGATATCGGTGGTCAGGATACCAAGGCTATTGCCCTCATGGGCGGTAAGGTCAGCAAGTTTGAGATGAACGATCGCTGCGCCGCCGGGACCGGAAAATTCCTTGAGCATCTGGCAACGGTCTTCCAGATTCCCCTGGAGGAGTTCGGTGCCTATGCGCTTGCCGGCACCACCCGACTCGAGATCAACTCGATGTGCACCGTGTTTGCCGAAACCGAGGCCGTCAGCCTCATGGCCAGGGGTAAAAAGCCCGAGGATATCGCCCTTGGCCTGCACGCATCGATCGTCAAACGGACCATGACCATGCTCTCCCGAGTCGGCCTCAACCAGCCGCTGCTCTTTGCCGGCGGCGTGGCCAACAACCCCTGCGTGGTGCGTCTGCTCACCGAGGCCCTTGGATGCACCCCGCTTATCCCCGACCAACCGGAGATGGTTGGTGCCCATGGCGCCGCTCTCCACGCTTGCCGCTGACCCTACCCGTGCTTTTTGCTTAACGCTTATTGTTAGAGCTGGTATAGAAGGCCTCTTAAACGCCTGTTGCGTGGCAGCTCTTCCAGGATTGCCGCCTACACGCTTTCGGGAAAAAAACACATTCACTCAACACATCCAAGGGATAAGAGCGATGCACACTATCCAAGACAATACCATTGTCGTTGATAAAGAAACCACCAAACTGCAGGCATTCCGCCTGGAAGATACGGCTCGGGCTCCAATGATCATCCTCTATGTCGATGACAACCAGGCCGAGCTGGTCCCGCTCAAACCTGGCCAAACGCCACCAACGCTGCTCAAGTCGGCCAACATGGAGGCCGAAGTGCAGATCATCACCTACTCCGAGGTCCATTCCTTCATGCATCAGGAGCAGGAAAAATAAAACAGGCGTGAAGCAACACCGGATTACGCTGGTATTAGGGGGAAAAGCGGAGAGAACAAAGGGACTCCTGAGGCCCAGAAGCCTCCGGAGCAGGAGATATCCAGGGAAACTCGACGAAGTCCGCCGGTTTCCCTGGAGTGCAGCATGATTGGCACGTCCGGAACGAGGACTACTTGCCCGACTCGGCTAGGGAGATATTGAGCTCAAGCACTTCAAAATCGCCATGTTTATCCACCGAAAGCTTAATCTGCTCTTCGTTGATCTGGATGTATTTTCGTACTACTTCCAGAATGTCGTTCTGCAGTTGCGGCAGAAAGTCGGGGGTGGTGGAACGCCGTCGCTCATGGGCAACGATAATCTGCAACCGCTCTTTGGCCACGGACGCAGAACCCGGTTTTTTTGATTTAAAAAAGTCAAAAAATTTCATCGTATCAGGATCCAAAGAAACGGGAGAAGAAACCCTTTTTCTGAACATCGAGGAAGCGGTATGGCACATCCTCGCCCAGGAACCGGTCCACAATATCAAAATAGGCGGTGCCGGCGTCGCAGTCTTCAGCCATGGTCACCGGAATACCCGAGTTCGAGGCAGCCAGGACCAGTTTGGATTCGGGCACGGCGCCCAAAAAGGGAATAGCCAGAATCTCGCAGACATCGTCGGCGCTAAGCATATCCCCCCGTTCCACCCGGGCAGGATCGTAGCGGGTCACCACCAGATGGACCTTGACCGGTTCCTCATTATCCTCCGAACGCTTGGTTTTACTCGCAAGCATGCCGATGATCCGATCCGAGTCGCGAACCGAGGAGATCTCGGGGTTAGTGACCACCAGGGCCTCATCGGCATAGTACATAGCGGTCATCGCACCCCGCTCAATACCGGCGGGCGAATCACAAATTATGTACTCAAAACTCTGCCGCAGCGTCTCGATCACCCCGCCGACCCCTTCCAAGCTCAGGGCATCTTTGTCCCGCGTCTGCGATGCAGGCAGGATGTAGAGGTTGCCGACCCGCTTATCCTTGATCAGGGCCTGGTTCAACGAACCCTCACCATGAATAACGTTAAGCAGATCATAGACAACCCGTCTCTCACAGCCCATGATCAGATCGAGGTTACGCAGACCGACATCGAAATCGATCACGACCGTCTTATACCCTCGGACCGCCAGTGCCGCGGCAAAGGCCGCACTGGTGGTGGTTTTGCCCACACCGCCCTTTCCGGACGTCACGACGACCACTTTAGACAACTTCGCCCCTCCTTATTCTCGTTGTATGCTGCATCTTCTTTGTCATTTTCAAGACATTAGCCACGATGGGGATCAAAGGATCCCAATACCTCGAACTCCAGGCCACTCTTGCCACGGCTGATCATTACACACCGGTTAAGCACCCGGTTTTCCAACAATTCGTTGACCACATAGGCATCGGCAACCGCCACCAACTCCGGATTGCACTGGAGGCAGAACACGCGGGCATCGGCATTGCCATGCACCCCGGCCATGGCCCGACCACGAAGCGCGCCATAAACATGGATATTGCCGCTGGCCACCACCTCGGCTCCGGCATTGACCGAAGAAAGGATCACCAGGTCGCCGTCCTGAGCCACCACCTGCTGACCGGAACGTACCGGTAGTCTGATGACCATGGTCGGCACAGCCTTCACCTCGGGTTCTGGTTCGGCCTCTGGCTCGGCGGGCGGATCGGGAATAGGCTCGATCGCATGCTCAACCAGCGATTCTTCCTCCGGAGTGGCCACATTTTTCTCATTTTTGGTTGGCGGCAACACACCAAGCCCGGCATCGAGCACCCGCTGGGCCACTGTATCGGCTACAGCCCGCACCCCCACCGGCACCAAGCCCAAACCACGAAGGAAGGTGGTAAGCACGAGAAAATCGAGGCGCATCTGTTCTTCTTCCGGCACGGCCTTGAGATCGACCAGGATCGGAGCATTATTAAAAAAAGATCGAGCCGGACCGATCTTCTTTTTCAGCTGCGGATAGAGCAACTCAGGATCTATCTCCCTGATGTAGAGCACCATGACGGTGAGCACACTGCCCTTAAGTTCAAACACTGAGGCTTCGCCGGATGTTTCGCTTTCTTTCATGAATCACTGTGGATAAAGGGTATTTCAAAAGCGCATGTATACCTATTCACATGACAAATCTCAAGGATACTCTGCATATCCCCCGGGAATCGCTCCCGACTCGTCTGCCCTTCTCTCCAAGGGGTAAGTTACACTCGCTTCGCCAGGGCCTGTTGGACTTTAGTGAGCAGTGTCCGTACCGAGAAGGGTTTTTGCAGGAAATCAACGCCCTCATAGAGCATGCCCTGATCGGCAATGACATTTTCTGTATAGCCGGACATATACAATACTCTCAATCCCGGAAGTTGCTGTATGAGCTGCCGGTACAGTTCCCGCCCGTTCATATGCGGCATGATGACATCGGTGACCAGCAGATCCACCGGCTCTATCTGCGTGAACAGGGCCAAGGCCAGTTTCGGATCTTCGGCTTGACTCACGCGGTACCCCTGGGAAAGTAGGGTTTCGCAGACCAACTCCCGCACCATGGCATCATCTTCCACCACCAAGACATGCTCGCTCCCGCTGGCCGTCAGCACGGCGTCCGGCGCGCTTTCAACAGATGGCGCTGTTCGCTCTTCGGCTTTGGGCAGATACATCTTGAAGGTGGTGCCGTGGCCGGGCTCGCTGTAGACCCAAAGATGGCCGTGGTGCTGCTTGATGATCCCAAAGGAAGTGGCCAGACCAAGCCCAGTTCCCTTACCGCGCGCCTTGGTGGTGAAAAAGGGTTCGAAGATACGGTCACGAATCGCTTCCTCGATACCGGTGCCGGTGTCGCTGATGGAAAGCATAACATAGTCGCCCGCCTCCACCTCGACATGACGCTCGGCATAACGCTGATCCAGATAGACCTCAGCGGTCTCAATGGTCAGGGTACCACCATCGGGCATGGCGTCACGGGCATTGACCGCCATGTTGAGCACCACCTGCTCGATCTGGCTTGGATCCACCCGTACCAATGCCGGATGCGGTGTGAGCACAATCTGCATCGCAATGGTTTCGCCGAGTAACCGCCGCAGCATATCCTCGTATTCCCCGATGACCTCGTTGAGATCGATGATCCGCACTTCCAGCATCTGCTTACGGCTAAAGGCGAGGATCTGCCGAGTCAGGTCGGCGGCCCGACCGGCGGCCTTGCAGATCTGGCCCAAGGAAACGGCCATGGGATCCCCCGGCTCGAGCTGGTTGAGTCCCAATTCGGCATACCCGATGATCGGTGAGAGCAGGTTGTTGAAATCATGGGCTATGCCGCCGGCAAGACTACCCAGGGTTTCCATTTTCCGCGCCTGGCGCAATTGTTCCTCCATACCCTTGCGCTCGCTGACATCGCGAAAACTCCACAATCGACCGTAGACCATGCCCTCGCTTGCCTGCACCGGAACGGTGTAATACTCAAACGTTGCTCCGTTAAGCAAAAGGAGTTCGCCCTGAAACACGGCATCTGTCGACTGCTCAACCCGGGTTAAGGCCTTCTCAAAAACCGCAGGATCAGTTAGGTGTTCAACAATGCTGGAAAAAATCGGGGCTGTGGGTTGTCCGGGCTGGCAATCAATCTCCGTGTGCCAGAGATCGGAGAACCGGCGATTACCAAACAGGCAAGTCTTATCGCTTCCGGTAATACAAATACCGTCGATCCGTGCCTGGAGCACGCATTCAAGCAGGATTTTCCGCAAGAGCAGTTCCTGCTCAGCCGCTTTCCGATGCTCCATATCATCGCGGATTCGCAGACGCATTTCGTTGATGGCCAGCACCAGCTGATCGAGCTCATCGGCGGTTTCCTCCTGACGAGGAGGTCGATTAAGCTGCAGGGGAGCATCCAGTCGATCCAGGTTGAGCGAGGCTGTGTACCCAACTATGCGAGCAAGATGACGATGCAAACACAACTGAAAAAAAACCAGAATCACCCCTGCCAGGGGAACAATCAACAGAACATTGGTCAGAATAATGGTCACTGCCTGGTGCTTTAAGCGGGCGTAGACCCCATCAAAACTGGCACGAACAATTAAGGTTCCCACAGGGATAGGGCGGAGTCCCTGGAAGACAAGTGGATACTCCCGTACTATCGGCATCCTTGCCCTTTCCTGGCCCTCAGCAATGGTTGTGACCTGCTGGTTAAGCTGTTCCCGGACCTCGGCTTGCACCAGATCCTGCAACTGGAGCAGGCCCTGCAACTCCAACCGGATCTGTGCCTCATCAAGCTGATAGGCACTGGCAGTCAAGGCAGGCACATAGCTCTCGGCTATAAAATCGAGTCGGGAATGAATATCCCGCACATTCTGGCGATATTGAACAATGAGTTGGATGATGACGGCAAGCAGGATGCACAGCAGGCTGCAACCAATAATCGAGAGAAGCAG
This sequence comes from Desulfobulbus sp., assembly GCA_028684915.1. The sequence goes on along the minus strand of JAQUEZ010000004.1, from coordinate 57,827 downwards.
GCGGAAGGAAAGGCGGTGGGTTCGGACAAAGGAGGGCGCAGAAAAAGAAAATCGCATGCCGTATTTTATCTCCCTTGATTAAATTCCGAACACGCAATCTTGCCGAACGTGTAAAGACAACAATTTCCATGCAAGAAACGCCGTTCTCGTGATCTTTTACGAAAACGACAATCTTTCATGGAGTCGCGCACAGGCAAGCAGCCATTATTTCCCCATACCGTCCGCTGCCCTGCAGCTGCTGCAGCCCTTGTTCAAAAAGCTGCATTCGCTTTTCATTGCCTTCAATCGCCCGCGACAGAAGCAGATGGGGTGAAAATTCTTTGATCGGTTTGGGATAAATGCCAATTGCAGCCTGTTCCTGGGCGGTAAACCTGGATTCCAGCAAATATTGCCCCACCGCTCTTTCCATGGGTAAGAGATCGATCCGCCGGTTGAGCAATTTTTTGAAGTTGAGAACATCACTGGCGGCCTCGATGAAGGTGGCCGGATACGTGTTCTGCATTGCTTTGAACACATCGCTGTAGGCATAACCGATGGTTAGTCCAATGCGCTGCTGGCGTAGATCTTCCAGCTGCTGCCAATCCACCGAAGTACCCTTACGATAAAAAAAGACCCATTCCTGCCTGGAGATCGGCCGGCTGGAGACAAAATGACTTTTCCGGTGTGCTGGGGTGTCCTCCCACTCAAAAGTGCCCTCGACCAGACCGTTGCGGGAAAGCAGCATGCCCCGGGCCCAAGGAAGGAACGCATATTCAACACGGATTCCGACAAGGGCAAAAGCTTCCGTAACCACCCGAGAGTCGCAGCCATATCCCGGCAGATGCTGACCAGTATAGGGCGGCCATTCACCGATGGCCAGCCGCAGCATCATCTTGTGGGATACAGGCTCTTCAAGTTGTGCCGCAGAAACCTGTGCATAAAACAGCGCAAACAAAGTGACGACAAAGAAGACAACGGCAATCTGACGTGCGACCAGGAGACGACGACAACAGTTACTGAGGAGAGAGCTGTTGTTCTTGCCCAAAGTCCTGCACACAATCTTCCATCCCCAAGAACATTTTCTCGTCAAATGCATAATTTATCGTCTTTCAAGTTTTGCGGACCTGTCAAACTGCATCAAATGCTTCCAGGCAATACCTGCTTTTTCAACGCCACAAGGTTGATGGACTCATAAAAAGTCCATCACATTCTAAGCGATGGCTAGGTAAAAACACAGATATACAAGGAGCAGTGTTTTTACCGGCGCGAAGGCATACATCATGTATGTCGAGCGTCGGGAAAAACGATGCGACGCAGTAGATCGAAGTTTTTACGACGCCATCAAGGTTGCGAACCGATTTGCGGCTACAGTAGTCGAAAAAGGACCATAATTCTCCACAAGAGGTACAGAACCCTCGGCGCTCTGTCAAGTATCCAAATAAATTAGCTTATTAAAAACCCGAAATACCCAAAACCAGATTTTACCTCACACAGCCGCCTTTGGCCAAACGGAAAACATCCTCCTTTGCCCCTACAAGAAGGGGGCAGAGGAAAATGGACGTCCTTCTAGTCGCACTTTCTCCTCATCTAAAAGAAGACTGGCCCGTATGTAACAATTTATGGTAAACTGAAGCTACTTCAATGAGATCAGGTTCAATCAGTTGTGGTTGCCTGCTCCGAATCTATTGGTAGAGAGCCGCTTTCGACCAACAACGTTCCGCTTCGTTCTCCCCGTCTGTTTTGTCTGCTGCCCCGAGGCAGTGTCAGCCCAAAAACAAGGAGTAGATGCCATGAACGAAACCGAGGCTATCCACTGGCATCTTCATCGCTACGGAGCCATTCTCTCCCGTCAGATCGACCGCCTCTACAACGCATTGGAAGAACTGCAACGCACCTCTTTGCTCCTTCTGGATACCCACCGAAACCACTCGGAAGCGATGATCGATGAGTGGCTGAACAGGGAACAATTCAGTATCGATACAGATGGCTTTTTCCAGCCGGGCCCCCTGCTCAATGCCTATCGCCAGGACAATGCGCCACCTGAGGCTATCAGTTTCTCCTGGGGCGGCCATCTCCAGCATGATGCCACCGCTCGCCACCATCTGTATAGCCATCGCAATATTGGGCCGCAACTCCGCCATATCCACACGCGGCTGGGCAAAATCGGCTGGATCTATTACCAGGACGCGAGCAACACCGCGCTCCAGTACCCCTTTATCGATCAGGCCTCTGCCATCCCCGCTGATTTTGACTGGTCCTGCTATCACACGTATCTCTCGGTCTGCCCGGAGAACAATCCACAACGGCAGGTACGTTGGACGCCCCCCACCATCGATTACGCTGGCGAGGGTCTGATTCTCTCGGTCTCGATCCCGGTCTGGCAAGAAGAGACCTTCATCGGGTTATGGAGCATCGACCTGCCGCTACGATATCTCTATCAGGACTTTGCCACCGAAAAGCCCTTTACCGAGCAAGATCAGTGGATCAGCGATAGCCAGGGATTACTACTGCTGCACGATCACCTACGGGCGGAGATCGATCAGAGCCAGGGACGGGTTTTTTTCCACCCACTTACGGATCTCGGCGGGTCCTGGACAAAATTCGACGTCCAGCAACTCCTAACCCGGGATTCCGGGCAGTTCTCCATTCAGGATGCTCAGGGCATCTCCTGGCGGGTTGCACATCTGCGCATTCCCAGGGTGAACTGGATTCTCTTTTGCAGTGTACCCGAGGCCTCGCTTGAGGAGGCCGCGGCCCAACGTTTGCGCAACGCTTTCCAGCAGATTGCCGAAGGCCATTTCGGCTCACGGGTGGAGACATCCACCTCCCATGTCTTGATTACTACCTTGGTGGAGGAATTCAACCGCATGAGTCAGCGGTTGGCCCAGGCGGAACAGGATCGTCAAAAGATCGAGGCCCAGTTACGCCAGGCGCAAAAGATGGAGGCGATCGGTCGTCTCGCAGGGGGGGTGGCCCATGACTATAATAACATGATCAACGTCATCATGGGCTATGCCGAACTGGCCCTGGAACGTGTGGACCCAAGAGAAGCCCTCCACCATGATCTCCGCCAGATCCATGAAGCCGCCAAACGCTCGATGGATATTACCCGCCAGTTGCTCGCCTTTGCCCGCTGTCAGAATGCGGTCCCACGAGTGGTCGATATCAACGAGGAAGTGAAGGGACTGATCACCATGCTCAGACGGTTAATAGGCGAGGAGATCGAACTCCGCTGGTTTCCCGGCGCGCAGGTCCGCACGATCAACATCGACCCCTCCCAAATCGATCAGATTTTGGTCAACGTCTGCGTCAACGCCCGAGATGCCATTGACGGCGTCGGAAAAATCGTGGTCGAAACCACCAACACCACCTTTGACCAAGCCTATTGTGACCTCAAGCCGGGCTTTATTCCCGGGGATTATGTACAACTGGCCATCAGCGACAACGGTGCGGGGATGGACAATGAAACCGTAAAAAATATTTTTGAGCCCTTTTTCAGTACCAAGGAACAGGGCAAAGGCACCGGACTCGGGTTAGCCACGGTGTACGGGATCGTCAAGCAGAACGGCGGTTTTATCAACGTCTACAGCGAGCCTGACAAAGGCACCACCTTCCGCCTCTACTTCCCCTGCCACGAAGGCACACCGGCACCCCACAAAGACAATAGCGAACAGCTTCTCTCTACAACAAAAGGCGAAACCGTGTTGGTCGTCGAGGATGAACCTGGGATTCTTGAACTGGTCGAACGGTTGTTAATCCAACTGGGCTACAAACCCCTCACCGCCGCCTCGCCCCTGGCAGCCCTGGAATTGGCCAGATCGTACCCAGGTGCAATCGATTTGCTGATCACCGACGTGGTCATGCCGGAGATGAACGGGCGCGAACTCGCCGTCCGCCTGCAGACAAGCATGCCCGCAATAAAGATTCTATACATGTCCGGCTATACCGCTAATATCATTGCCAAGCATGGGATTATCGATGTACATGTCCTCCTGCTGCAAAAGCCATTTTCCAAACACAGTTTTGCCGCAAAAGTCCATCAAGCCCTGCAGAGCGACAGTTAACCAGCACCGTGACCAGGAAATTTTCCGGTGCCGAGGCATTGCTCAAACAATCCACCATCGGAACTCACGCCCATGGATTTTTCAACCCTGCTTCTGACCCGCCAAAGCGTGCGCCGCTACAGCGACAAACCGGTTGAGCCGGAAAAGATTAAACAGTTGATTGAGGCCGTTCGCCTGGCCCCCTCGGCCAGCAACTCCCAGCCCTGGAAACTCATCCTGGTCACCGAACCCGCCCTGAGGGAGCAGGTGGCCAATGCCACGTTCAGCACTCTGGTTTCCTTCAATAAGTTCGTCCCCCAAGCTCCAGTTTTAGCGGTGCTGGTCATTGAAAAGCCTAAAGTCATCACCCAAATCGGTGGTCGGCTCAAGGAACGTGATTTCCCCCTGATTGACATCGGCATTGCCGCCGAACATTTCTGCCTCCAGGCCACTGAGCTGGGGCTAGGTACCTGTATGCTTGGCTGGTTCGACGAGCCCACCGTCCAACGATTACTGCATATCCCGAAAAACAGACGGATCGGCCTGCTGATTACTCTGGGGTATGATGCAGATCAAACGGCCCCACCGCGTACCAAAAGACGAAAATCCAGCGAAGAGATGTGCAGTTTTAACCGCTACTAAGGACCTGTTGGCAAATAACCTGGACAAAATTGCGCTCAGTCCAGATCATCGACAGCCATATCCATTGCGGCATCCAGCTTTCCCGCCAACCCATCGACGAGATCAGCCTTTTGCTCCGGGAAGAAGGCATCGCGGGCGCCTGCATGTTTGCCCTGGCGGAAGACATCAATGACCGCAATGACCGTGACTTCGAGGACACGCCGCCATGGCAGCAAACGCGCCATCGCGCTAACCAGTATCTGCTTGACCTGGCCGGAGGCTCGATTATTTTTCCCGGAAAAGATGAAGAAGGAAAATTTTTTCTTCTTACATCTTGTCCATAACGCGCTATCATGAGTGCAGTCAGTAAACAATCGCGCCCTTAACCCGTAACCGATCACGGGGGAACCCCAAAGGCGCCGTTTATCAACGGACTTGTAAACGATTGCAGGGTGCCGGAGGTGCAAGGCATCGGCCTGTGCAGCGTACACCTGTACGTAAACAGGCCGATAACACCGCAGATTCGGTGCCCCGTGATCGCTTACCTTAACCCTAACCTGTTGTTGCCGCAATGAAGCCACGATTTTCTGCAATCCTCTGTTCGTTGTTCCTCATTCTGGCATCTACGGCTGTTGCCGCGCCCGTTGCCAAACACTATGCTCTTGCCTATACCTGGAGCAAGGAGGTCCAGCGTGCTTTGGATGATCGGAACAAACTGGCGCGAGCCCTCTCGCTCCAGCTTGATAGCCAACTGCAGATCGTGGGTAAAGGCAATGAATACGGAGTTGTGTATCCTTTAAACGGCACACTGGCCCAGGCCCGCAAATTGGCCATCAACCAATCCAGCATGCTTAAACTGGCCGGATTCAACCCGGCGGCGATCATTCCCGGGGGCGAGTACAGTAAACTCTACCATCTGCTCCTTACCCAAAGCAACGATCCGAAACGACTGAAAAAGGAGTATGATCGCCTCATCAGCAAACTCCCGTCTGCCGACCGCGGAAACCTCCAAGTCGAAAAAATCAGTTCCCGTCACTATGGCCTCATCTATCATTGCTGGGCCAATAAAATCGAGGCCAGCAAAATCGCCCGTGCACGTAAACTTCCCTCTGCCAAACTCGTTGCAGCCCAGCAACGCCCGATGATCCCGACCTTGGTCAGTATCCCCACGAATACCACCGGGAATACGGCAAAGATGCGTACGCGATGCAGGCTCGCCGTCTCACCTCAACAGAAGGCCCAGGGAAAATCGACCTCCGTTGAACCAAGCAAAATCGCCGAGCCGGGCAAAGGACGCGCCATTGCCGGCATCAACAGTAAAGTCCAGGATTTTTTACGTGAACAACGTTCCAAAGGAAAACTGCAGCGGCAGGAACGCACCGCCTTGGTGGCCTACGACTTGACCAACAACACCTACGTGGCCAGCATCAACTCCCAGAGTTCCTTCCAAGCGGCCAGCATGATCAAACCCTTTGTGGCCCTCACCTTTTTCCATCAGGTAGACAAGGGCAAGATGCATTACACCTCTAAACATCGTCAGATGATGGAGGAAATGATTCAGCACAGCGACAATCAGGCCACCAACTGGTTTATTCGCCAACTCGGGGGCCCTGCGTTTTGCAACACCCTGATCAACAAGTCCTATGGCCGCCTCTTTCGCCAGGTGCGTATCCGCGAATACATTCCTGCAGGAGGGAAAACGTACAAAAACAGTGCTCTTCCCCAAGATTATGTGCAGTTCCTCAAAGCGTTGTGGAATAAAGAGCTACCCTATTCCCAGGAGATGCTTCGGGTGATGTCCCTACCCGGCCGTGACCGTATTTTCTGGGGTACCGACGTCCCCCCCGGTACCCTAGTGTACAACAAGACCGGCACCACGTCTCATCTCTGCGGAGATATGGGCATTTTGGTCACCAAAACCAAAAACGGCCAACGGGTCCCCTATGCGATTGTCGGCATTGTCGAACGATCTTCTGTGCCCAAGGATTACAAACAGTGGATGGTCCAGGGCGGCGGCGTAATCCGCGACTTTTCAAGCCTGGTCTACGAGGAAATGAAACGCAAATACAACCTGCTCTGATAGAAAAACAAAAGGGGGAAAGAGTCAACTCGCCCCCTGTATCGTCCTCTCCGCCTGTGCTCTTTTCCAGCCTCTTTTGGCCCCCTATTCAATCCCGCCGAATGGCCGCATTTGGGTATCGCAGACTCCGCCCACCCGGACCTGTTGCACTTTGACCGGCCCTTGACATTGCCCGCCCTGGTCAGCGATGCGACATTTTATCTCCAGCGGTTTCCCTGAATTGACCCAGGTTGGCGTTTTCCGATAGCGCCCGGTTTCGCTAAAGCGGCAGCCGCCAGGAATACCATAGGGACGACAACGGGCTGATTCCCCGGAAAGAGAGACCCTGCGCGCATCAACGATAAAGCCGGGATAGTCGTCGACCACCCGGATCTGGTCGCCGCGTTCATTCTCATGCACAACAAAGCTCTTGAACAGATAGCCATCGCCCCGCTTTTCGCCCACCTGGATGCGGGCGTTGGCAATCAGCGCAAAATCGTGGCCGCGCCGGGCCACCGCACCGGACATGTATTCGACCCGGTCGTGTTGGGGGAAACACTTGCCCATGGCTGGAGCATGGTAGTAGTGGCGTAAACTTTTCAGTTCATCAAGAGTGTTCCCTGGAAATACAGCACTCAAATCACGATCGTTGCCGAAAAGAATCCGCTGAACATCGCCCAGGCTCTGGGCATACATGGCCTGGAGCTTGCGATAAGAGGTACCGGTTACCCCTCCGGTGGTGGCGAGATCGTCACGTAGATAGCAGGAGGTCAGCCCGGAGATTTGGGTCAGGTATTCATCCCAGATGTTGTACTGGGAAACCTTGGACGAAACCCCCTGGAAATCCCCGGAACCACTGCAGCCCAGACGCGAAGCGCACGACTCAAGACCTCGATTGCGAATCGACAGGGCAATGATGTTACGTTCGCACGCACCGTAAGCGTTGCAGCCACGTTCCAGGTGCCCCTCGAACAGGGCGGTACGCATGGTGTAGTCCAGATGTTTAGCCCGCTGCAGAGTTGCTAGCGACCAGCGCCCTTGCTGCTTTTGGATAAAACTGTCCCAAGCCCGCTCCAAACGTCCCCTACGCCCCATCAACTGGCGGTTGACCCCACTGCAGGCGGCGGAGTTATGGAAACTGCGCACAATCTGATCCAACATCCCCTGGGCGAGGCGAGCCTGGCCACCCTCGGCCGCTTGCTGCGGGGGATCAAAAAGTGGTGGTTTGGCCATGGAATAAAGGCTGCGTACATCAAGCACAAAGCGAGTTCCCGGCCCGCACTGGTTATTCTCAACCTGCATCGACCGCCGCGCCTCAACCGTTTGCCGATATTTGGCTGTGTCTGCTGATGAGGCCTTGCGCGCATCGACCACCACTTCAAAGCCCACATAGGGTACGCCGTCACCGCTGGTCAGGGGCAAGCCATTTTTCACCACCACACAGGGAATGACCGAAGTCCCCTGGGCAAGCGTACCAACTGGGTGTCCGGGTCCGTTCTTCCCGATACTCTCCACCGAATAGTAGGGCATATCGGAGGGGCCGTTAAACCGATACAAGGTCATCACCGGTGTAGCCGGGATGCCGGCCCAGGCCAGGGAACAGGAACAGAAAACAAACAATACACTGAGGATTTTCATGTGGGTTCCTCCTCTTAATTCAAGAGGACTGTGGAAGATTTTATTTTTTTTGGGGGGGACAGTGTTTTTCTGGAAGAAGTTCCGCTTCCCTCCAAAGTGGAGAAGCGCACTGCAGTGGTAGCAGATTCTAGCGAATACAGCATGCGGAATTTATAAATCCCAGGAAAACAAGGTAGGCAGTTAGTGCCTGGAAGAAAACAAAGAACAACAAATCAAAGCCTTACCATCGCGACCCACAAATGAAGGAAACGCGGTCACAGGCAATAGCTGCTGTGAAACAGCAATGAACCATATTAATTAGTGACTGAACGAAAACTGAAAAAGAAACGAACAAATAGCAAGATGCCCATCGGTTTCAATATGAAGATTCTTGCGGTGACCAAGTGGCTTAAGTCATCTTTCAGAAAATTAAGGTGATACTATAGCAAAGCACTGTTTTGTGGTACTCCAATCAAAAAATCTTCATTTTTTAAAATTTTAGTTTTTCAATATAATTCTAGAAAGATAACTTGAGAAAATAAGTTTTCGTTCGAGCACTAATTATCAATGTATATTCTCTTGTCGGACTCTATCGGGCAGGGCATTTGAACGGATTAACCAGCTGTCGCTACAGCAAAATCTTCGTCGGACCAAAAACGCATGCGTAAAGTTATTGCCCCCCTCTCCTTAGCCTGCCGGCATTGCTACGCATGGGGCTGCTTACACATATGGAGTAGTTCTCCCTGCCTGACGGATATTACTTGCTGGACTGATCAAGGATCGACAACAACTTCACCGTAGTTATACAGCTAATATTTCGATGATAAAATCTTTAAAAGGGCACCAAGTTTGTCAGAAAAAGCAAATATTCAAGATACCCCAATGTAGATTTGATACGGGCTAAACCCAGAATCCCGCAGATTTTTTGAGCCCTCAAGACAATTCATTCCTAAAAGCTGATGGACTCGTAAAAAGTCCATCACACTAAATGAAAACTAACGGAACACGTGTGCAACGATCACCCCGTTAGCACCAACCCATTCAAAGCTGTGGGATTTTGTATCCACCGTGTGGGTCGAACAGGAAAGACAAGGGTCAAAAGTTCGAACAACCGCTTCAATACGGTTAAGCGCTCCTTCTTGAAACAAAGTGTCGGATAGATACTGTTGAGCAACCTGAAGCACCCCCTTTTGCATGGCCAAATTATTATGCCCGGTGGCAATAATCAAATTGCACGACTCAATCAACCCGTCCTCATTGACACGGTAATGATGGATTAATGTCCCGCGAGGCGCCTCGATTCCCCCAATACCTTCCAGGTTATTCACCCCGCCAGTACTTCTCACCCGATGATGAAGCAGATTAGGATCTGCGAGCAGTTGCTCTATTTTTTCAACAGCATAGAGAGATTCAAGAAGCCGTGCATAATGCGAGTAATAATTACTGAGGATTGGTCTTGTGGCCAGTTGACGGTATATGACCAGCTCACGGTCTGCAAGCTCGGTTCCGCAGCGAGATATGAGATTCAGCCGGGCTAGAGGACCAACCCGATACATACCATCGGGATAGCCCAATGGTCGATAGTACGGAAATTTCAGATAGGTCCAGGGCTCTATTGCTTCTCCAATGAGCTGAGGGTACTCCTGCAGCGCAATTCCAGAAGCAAGGGTACTCCCCTCTGAATCGATGATGCGAATGTGCCCCTGATAATGGTCCAGCTCTCCACTCGTGTTGACCAGCCCGAGAAACAAACTGGGAAAATGAGCAAAAAAACGTATCTGCTCTTGATGGTGTTCCAGTATGGATTTCAACCGATCAAGATGATTACAATAAAGTCTTTTAATCTCAGGAATATCAGCAAGAATAGCATCACGGTGCACACTGCCAAGTGGCGATTTCACCCCACCGGGAACCACCCAGGATGGATGGATTCTGCGGCCAGCCAGGCGCTCTATAATCTGCTGCCCAAACTGCCGCAGGCGAATCCCATCACGGGAGAATTGGTGATCAACTTTTGCCAGACTTATTAAATTTCGTTCTTCAGGTGGAGTATCCAGACCGAGCAACAAATCGGGAGCAGAAAGAAAAAAATAGCTCAGCGCATGTGATTGAATAAGTTGCGCCAGATTGAGAAGACTACGCAGGACGATGGCCGTTTGGGGAATGTGGAGCGCAAGGATCTGATCACATGCCTTGGCCGAAGCCAGGGCATGACTCACGGGGCAGATACCGCAGATGCGTGCGGTAATATCAGGCATTTCATAAAAAGGCCGACCAATAACAAACTGCTCAAACCCCCGTATTTGGTTGACCTGAAAGCGCGCATTCTCGACCTTCCCCGCATTGTCGAGAAACAGACGGATGGTCGCATGCCCCTCAATACGCTTGACCGGGTTTATCGCTATCTGTGGCATGATACACTCCTGGCCCGCAATGATCCTGATGTATTATCCAGCTCACTGTTTGCAGTTTTTACAAACGATCTGAGCAAAAACTTTGGTATTCGGTGCCACCAGGAAGCGAATCAAGTCTCGGTCATGGGAGGCCGACAGAACCTGTTAAAAATCTTCCCAAACATGTGCTCAGTGTTTGCGCTGACGGCGGACACCCCGGAATAAAAAAATCAACGTGGACAAAACGGTGCAGTGGCAGCGCTTTTTCATGCAATACTGGCAGGTCAGTTTGAGGAATCTGCGGATGCATAGCCTCCCGTTCCAGATACACTGTCCGGAGCATATGCCGGGCTCCTTGAGGATTGCGCATTGCCGGAACATTGCCATGAACCGCGCAGTCCCCCATGGCAATCAATACTGCACTTTTCTGGCGAACATTCCTCAACAAGGCGGCATCCTCATCGGTCGAAACCGCCCCTTCAACGCAGACGATGTCCACCTGCTCCGGAAACTGCCTGGTATCGACGAAGGGACTGAATACCAGATCGCACTGCGCGGTGAGCACAAGAAGCCACTCATCCGTATCCAGCAGGGACATATGACAGCCGGAGCACCCATCCAGCCACAGCGTTGCCAGACGCAGCCGACTCATCGCTGTTCTTCCTTTCTGATTTTTTGCAGGCGCGGAAGAAAATTTCGTTGTTTCCTCGTCTCGGCCCTGCTTTTGCCTCGTTCAGACAAGGCACCTGTCGGGCAGACCTGGATGCATTTTCCGCACCCTGTACAGGTGTCGGACATCCCCCAAAGATCGTCCAGGTCCATTATTACCTGACTTCGCACGCCACGATTTTTAATATCCAGAGTGTACGCCCCTTCTATTTCCCGACACACCCGCACGCAGCGGGTGCAGAGTACGCAGCGATTATGGTCCAAGACAAAACGACTGTGCGAAGCATCAATGTGCAGTTCCGGATACAATGAATCATAGCGCAGATGATCGATCTTGAAGGAGCGGGCCAAATCCTGCAATTCGCAATGGTCATTGGCAATACAGACTGCGCAGACATGGTTCCGTTCGGCAAAGAGCAACTGGACTATTTTGCTCCGATATGCTGACAAACGCGCTGATTGGGTTGTCACCACCATCCCTTGTGCGATTAAAGTTGTACAGGCAGGATACAATTTCGCATCACCCTCAATCTCGACCATGCACAGACGGCAGGAACCAACGGCAGAGAGCCCTTCGTAAAAACACAGCGTGGGAATGGTAATCGCACATGCCTGGGCCACCTGGAGGATTGTCTGTGTCGCCGTACCACTGACCTGGCGGCCGTCAATCGTCAGTGTGAGCTGTTCAGCCTTCATAACAACCAGCCCTTACCGCCCCAGAAGCACTCAGGCAATCAAGATATTCCTGACGAAAATAACGGAGCGAACTCAGTACGGGATTGGGCGCAGATCGACCCAAGCCGCAGAGACTGGTTTCTTTGACCAAGTCGCAGAGTTCTTCCAGCAGAGAAAGATCGGCGGCAGTGGCGCACCGTTGTTGAAATCGGGTGAGCAAACGGTGCATTTGCACCGTTCCACACCGGCAGGGAGCACATTGCCCGCAGGACTCCTCCTTGCAGAACTCCATGAAATAGGTCACGACATCGACTATATTCGACGTTTCATCGATCACAATCATGCCCCCGGAGCCCATGATCGATCCGAGCGCACGCAAACTTTCATAACTGACCGGGGTGTCGAAATATTGCTCAGGAATACAGCCCCCTGACGGGCCACCTGTTTGCGCGGCCTTACAAACGTGCCCCTGAGCAACGCCCCCTCCTATATCAAATATGATCTCTCGCAGGGTCGTGCCCATGGGAACTTCAATTAGCCCCGCATGGCAAACCTTCCCCGCGAGCGCAAAAACCTTGGTCCCCTTGGATTTCTCCGTCCCCAAAGAAGAAAACCAATCTGGTCCTTTACGGATGATCGGCGCCACATTGGCATAGGTCTCCACATTATTGATAAGCGTGGGATATCCCCACACCCCCTTCACTGCCGGATAGGGAGGACGAGTCCGGGGAATTCCCCGGCAGCCCTCGACCGAAGCGATCAAAGCCGTTTCTTCACCGCAGACAAAGGCGCCCGCACCAAGACGAACATCAAGGAAAAAATCAAAGTCCGTACCGCAGATATGAGACCCGAGCAATTGGTGGTGTTCGGCATCGACCAAGGCTTTGCGTATGCGCTTGACCGCAAGGGGGTATTCGGCACGAATATACAGGCACCCCTGACGAACGCCTACCGCATAGGCTGCGATGACCATGCCTTCCAGAACCGCATGAGGGGTACTTTCCAGAATCGAGCGGTCCATAAAGGCACCGGGATCGCCCTCATCGCCATTGCAGATCAGATATTTTTCCGTTCCGGATGCCTGTGCCACCGAGCTCCATTTTTCTCCGGTCGGATAGCCAGCTCCGCCTCGACCACGCAATCCGCTCTTCTTGATGTAATCAATGATATCAGCGGGCTGCATGGTGGTAAGAACAGTCAACAAGGCATTATATCCGTCTGAAGCCAGATAATCCCCTATACTCTCCGGGTCGATTCGCCCGGATAAGGCCAAAACGTTTTTGTACTGACGGGAAAAAAACGGCAGATCTTGCGGAATGAGGAGTCGCTGCAGGGGTTCTTTTCCCAAAGCGGTAATGATCTCTTCTGCGTCGTCAGGCTGCACATGCTGGTAGAGTACCTCTTCTGGCTGCACCAGAACCAATGGCCCCAAGGCGCATAATCCCATACAACCTGCCTTACGCACCAGAACTTGCTTCTCCAGCTGCCGTTCAGCAACAATCCGACGAAAGGCTGAAAGAAGTCTTTCGTTGTCCGGGCAGCCCAGCCCGGCACAAACGAGCACATGGTGGCTGAAACCATCCAGGTATGCCCTATGTTCCGCAGCAATGGAAACCAACTCTTCACGATTCATCCCCCACCCACCTCGCAATTATGGAAATCGCGTCTTCAAACGATTTTTTCCCGAGAACGATGTCGTCGGTGAGAAAAACCGGGGCTCGCGCACAGGCACCGACACAGCGGACCTCCACCAGGGAAAGACGATTATCAGGCGTTGTTTCTCCCGGACGTATTCCGTACCCCTCCTTCACCCATTCCAGGAGCTGAGCATTCCCTTTCAGGTGGCATGCCGTCCCGGTACAGACCGCAAGGGTGTGCAGACCGGGCGGTTGCAGTTGAAAATGATTGTAGAAGGTGGCGACCCCGAACACCTTGGCTGGCGGCAACTGGAGTTTGATCGCAATGGCACTGAGCGTTGCCTTGTCGAGATAGCCAAAGTTTTCCTGGGCGACATGCAGCACTTCAATAAGTGCATCAGGCCTGGAATCAAAGATTCGCAGAGCTGCATCGATGCGTTGCCATCGCGGATCATCCGTATTTTTTTTGAGCACGTTCTGTCGACATACCTTTTAAATGCCTGCGGGGACATCAACGGCGACGGGGGGGAGACACCATGGAATGAACTCTTCCTGCAATACGCCCCGCATGCGATCCCCCAAAACGCATTTCCACCCGCCGCCGGTTATGCGGCCCCTATTTCACTTCAATAGTGGCACGTTTTGTTTTTTCCACCTTCGGCAGAATCAACTCAAGGATGCCATTTTTAAAAGAAGCCTTTGCTTCTTCTTCCTTGACAGCAGTAGGTAATTGGATGACGCGTTTGAACGCGCCACGGGAGATTTCTCTTCGATAATATTGCTCTTTTTCTTCTTTTTCTTCTTTTTCGATTTTCGCTTCCAGGGTCAGCACATTGTCGGCAATAGTCAACGAGATATCTTTTTTATCCACCCCCGGCAACTCGGCCTTGACTAACAAATCGCCGTCCCTGTCAATAACATCGACACTGGGGCTCTTGCCTTCAAAAGGCTTCAAATGTTCCATTCCTTGCCCCGGCCAACCGAAACGCAATTGATGCCACCACCGGTGTGGCATATATTCATCAAAGAGCCGGTCCATTTCCTGTATAAATCGGGACTGTGGAAAGAGATCAAAGCGCTCCGGTGACGATGTCGGCATGGGCATTTTTGCTGTAGGGACATTACTCTCTTTTTTTTTCACTTCAGTCATTTCAAATCCTCCTTCTCTCGTCTGTTTGGTCTAATTACGATCTAATGCGCCAGAACAACCTGCAGGCGGCAACATGGTGGCCCCCATATCCCCCTGTTGCCTTTGTTAATTTCTATAGGGGTTAAAAACGAGAATGGGACATTGCGCCCGTTGCAACACCCGCTGGGCAACACTCCCAAGGAGAATTTTTTCAATTCCCCTTGCGCCATGGGTCCCCATGACTATGAGCCCGACACAGTTTTCCTTTTTGGCATACTCGACAATGCAGTCAACAATATCGCCAGCGAAAACCTTTCCAGTGCATCCGGGACAGGCGCTCTGATATTTGTCGACCAGGTTATCTATCTTGGTTTGAGCACTCGCGATCAACTCGTTCTCCCAGGGTATGTAGGATTCGGGCACGGAATCGCCAAAACCGGTGGTAAGAGTAAAATTGTCGACGACATGAAGAAAAATCAGCGTAGCACCCAGCTTGCCGGCAACATCAACGGCAAACTGTGCCAAGGCATCGGTGTGTTTATGAAAATCCACTGGGACAACAATCTTCATAATTTCAAGCATGGTTTCTCCCTTTGGTATATGCAGCCTTTGATCGAATGACCTCTACTTTTTTCCTCCCTGTACATAGGAACCAGCAATATGTTTGCCCTTACTGTAGGATATTGGCAATATATTGAAAAGATGGGATTATTTCATAAAAAATACCTATTCCACCTATGCATTCCCCTCAATAAAGGCAACAGGTGGCATGCAATCATGCAACATGGGAGCAAAATGCCGGGCCATGTACCGCTTGACCTCGTGCAATGATATCGGAACCCCTGATTCCATAGTCATGGTCGTTATCGGGCAGTCGACATATCCACAGGGATTGATTTTATAGAAAGCGCTAAGGTCCGGACAGACATTAAGGCTGAAACCGTGCATGGTAATCCAGCGCCGGACACCAACGCCAACAAAGCCAATTTTACCGCTCCGGGTCCACACCCCTCTTGCCCCCCTGACTCGATGACCGCAAACGGCAAAGGCCGAAAGGATGTCCAAGAGCACAGTTTCAAGAAAATGCATCCAGCGATGCAGATCCCGTCCCCGGTGAGCGAGATTGATGAGTGGATAACCAACCAGTTGCCCCGGGCCGTGCCAGGTGATGTCCCCTCCCCGGCTAATCCGCTCGACATGGATTGTCGAATCGCGAATATTGGCAGGCAACCCGCCACGCCCCATGGTATAGACAGCGGGATGCTCGACCAAAAGCAAGGTTTCAAGATCCTCGTCGGCGGCGATCCTGGTGACGAGCTCCTCCTGCAGAGCGAGGCTCTGAAGAAAATTCATCCGCCCGCAATCGATGATCCGTACTACACCTGTATACTGAGCCATTCCAGCCAACAGTTCACAGAGCCAGACGCTGACGCAGGTAGTGCTTCATGGCCGCCAAGGTTGCGACTCTGGCGTAATCCGCCTCCGGAATCTCAATACCAGTTCTATCGCCAAGCCCGATCAGCAGACAAAGAAAGCTGTAGGAATCGATATCCATGGCTTCACGAATATTTTCATCCGGATCGAGCTCGTCGACCGAACATTCCGGTGCCACTTTCCCAAGTTCCGAAGCGATAATCTGATGCAGTTCCTGTTCCGTCATAATGCCTCCGGCCGCTGCAGATGGCGGTTGAGTGCCTCAAGAAAGAGTGCGCCCTTGTGACCGTCGGTTGCACGATGATCGCCGGAGAGTGTAGCGGTCAGGCAGCGGCGAGCGACAATGTGCCTATCGTCGACCCAAGGGCGTTCCATGATGCGACCAAAGGCGACCAATGCCACCTGGGGAGGATAGATAACACCGAAGACCGTTTTGACGCCCCTATCCCCCAGACTGGTCATCGTTATCGTCGCATCGGTCATCTCCGATCCTCGCAGACGCCCGCTCCTGCTGCGCTCAATCAGATCGCCGATGGCCAGCATGAGCTGATGGAGATTTTTTTGATCCACATGATGAATGGCCGGCACCACCAGTCCCCCCTGACGGATGGCAATGGCAAAACCGATGTGGATATCTGCCGCAACCTCCAGGCAGCCTTGTTGCCAGAACCCATTCAACTCCGGGACGTCATGCAGTGCCATGGCCATGGCCTTGAGCAACAGGGCCGCAGGGAGAACTCGTTCACGCAGGGATCTTTGCGCATTTTCCCCTGCGAGCCAGTCCAGGGAACGCGTCATATCGATCTCTGTTTCCACATAATAATGGGGAATTTCCCTGTTGGACCGGCTCATGGCGGCGGCGATAGCCTGGCGCATCCCCGATCCAGGGGGATGGGACGGGGCCCCCCCCATTGTGCCTGCTGCAGCCCCCGACTCCTCCACCACCCGTTCGATATCCCTGCGCTGGATAACGCCATTGGGCCCTGTCCCCCGGACCTGGGTCAGATCCACCCCCAACTCCATGGCCAGATGCCTGGCTGAAGGAGAAATAGCCTGCCGATCAGCTACGAACGGCGAGACCTTCTCCGCGATCTCCATCGCAGGCGGCGGCAAATCCATAGCCACAGCCTGCGGGGGCTGTACCGTTTCTGCCGGCACAATGGCCTCAACAGCTTCTTCCCAAGTGCTTGCTATAACTGCAAGCACTGTACCGACGGGCACCTCTGCGCCGGCCTCGACCATCGGAGGCCCCAGGATCCCATCTTCAAAGGCCTCTATTTCAAAGAGTCCTTTCTGGGTTTCAACCACGGCGAGGACATCGCCTTTTTTCACAACGCTGCCCGGAGCCACCAACCATTCCACCAGCGTGCCTGTTTCCATATCGGCCCCAAGGCTGGGCATGCAGAACTCACCCATGATTCAGCATCCTGCGGACCATTTTACAGATCGTCCCCACCTGTGGCAGGGCGGCCTCTTCCATATGTTTGGCGTAGGGCATTGGCACCTCGGCGCTGCAGATCCGCTCCACTGGACTGTCAAGATCATAAAACGCCTGCTCCATGATCCTCGCGGAAATTTCCGCGGCCAGACTGCCGCTTCGCCACCCCTCATCGACAATCAATGCCCGGTGGGTGCGCCTGAGCGACTTCAGGTAGGTGGCATCATCCAGGGGACGCAGCGTGCGTAGATCAATCACCTCGGCGTCGATGTTGTCGTCAGCGAGAATGGCTGCGGCATCAAGGCATTTAAACAGGCAGGCTCCGTAGGTGATGAGGGTGATGTCGCAGCCCTCACGGCGGATTTTCGCCGTATCGATATCCACAGCCCCGCCATTGTCCCCCAGGGAACCCTCCATGTTGTAGAGGGTGTTATGCTCAAAAATAAGCACGGGATCCGGGTCCTGAAGCGCCGTCCATAGCATGCCACGGGCGTCTTCCACCATAGCCGGAGCCAGGATGCGAAGACCGGGAATATGGGCAAACCAGCCCTCAAGGGAATGGGCATGCTGGGCAGCCAGTTGTTTCCCTGCACCGGTGGCCATGCGGAAAACCACCGGGACATTGCACTGCCCCCCGGACATATGCAACAAGGTGGCTGCGGTATTGACGATCTGGTCCAGGGCCAACAGGCTGAAATTGACCGTCATCACCTCGACAATGGGCCGCATACCGCCAAGAGCGGCACCGATGCCGGCGCCAACAAACCCGGACTCCGAAAGGGGGGTGTCACGGATGCGTTCCGGCCCGAATTCCTCCAGCAACCCCTTGCTCACCGCATAGCATCCACCGTAATGGCCCACATCCTCTCCCATGAGAAACACTCGTTCATCCTTGAGCAAGGCCTCGCGAATCGCCTGCTTTACGGCCTCCCTGTAGGTGATCGTTCCCGTAGCCGCCTGTGTTTTCATGCTCTCCTCCTATGCGAAGTGACAAACCGGGTCAACTCCTTCACCGATTCGTAGCTGCCGGATTCGGCATAGGCCTCTGCATCGCTGACCTCACGGGCAACACTTTCCTCCAGTGTTACCAAGTCCTCCTCAGTCAATACCCCAGTTGATCGCATTCGCCTGGTCAAGAGGACAAGGGGGTCTCGTTTCTTCCACTGTTCCACTTCTTCCCTGGTCCGGTACTGTTCGCTGTCGAACATGGAGTGGGCCCGAAAACGGTAGGTCCGGCACTCGAGTAAATAGGGACCATTGCCCTCACGGATGTGGGCAACGGCCTTGAGTGCCGCTGCCTCGACGGCCATGACATCCATACCGTCGACAAAGGCTGCGGCCATGTTGTAGCAACCTCCCTTGGCGGCGATGTCCGGCGATGCCTGGGTGTAACGGATGGCGGTCCCCATGGCATACAAATTATTTTCACAGAGAAAGAGAACCGGCAGCTTCCACAGGCTCGCCAGATTCATGGCTTCGTGGAAGTCGCCTTCAGCCACAGCCCCATCCCCAAAAAAACAGCAGGTGACCCTGTTGCGATGCTGCATCGTATCGGCAAGCGCCAGCCCGATCGCCAGGGGAAGATGGCCTGCGACGATGGCGTTGCCTCCGTAGAAGCGGGTGGCGGCATCAAAAAGATGCATGGATCCCCCTCTGCCCCGGCAACATCCTTCCACCTTGCCATACATCTCCGCCATAATGGATCCGGCGCTTAACCCACGGGCCAAAGCCTGCCCATGTTCGCGATAGGTTGCGACGACTGCGTCCTCCGGGCCCAGGGCGGTCATTACCCCGACGGCAACCGCCTCCTCACCGATATAGAGGTGCAAAAAACCGCGAATCTTCCCGGCACTATACAGTTCCGCCGATTTTTCTTCGAAGCGCCGGATTAAAAGCATCTGGCGGAGTTGTTCGAAGGCGTGGTTTTTATTGATTTCGCTCTGCATCAGGATTCACTCCCTTCAAGGGTAGAGGTGTCGCCGATGGGGAGCCCCAGCTCCCGCGCCTTGAGCAGGCGGCGCATGATCTTGCCACTACGAGTTTTGGGAAGATTCTCGGTAAATTCGATTTCCTTGGGGGCAACAGCAGATCCCAGCCTGGTTCTGCCAAAGCCAATTAGCTCCTGTTTCAGATCTTCACAGGGGGAAAAATTCGGTTTCAGAACGACAAAGGCCTTGACCAGCTCACCGATGGTCGGCTCCGGTTTGCCGATGACCCCGGCCTCGGCAACAGCAGGATGCTCCATCAGACTGCTTTCCACTTCAAAGGGACCAACCATATGCCCGGCTGTCTTGATGATGTCGTCGGCCCGGCCAATGAACCAGTAATATCCCCGTGCATCTCGTCGGGCGAGATCACCGGTGAGGTACCAGTCACCATGGAAGCACTTGTGGTAGCGTTCCTTTTCATGAAGATACCCGCGAAACATCGAAGGCCAGCCACGCCGCAGAACCAGTTCGCCCTCAACATCATCCCCTTCAAGACGAAGCTCTCCTGAAGGCAGCCGGGTGGCAATCGCCGCTTCTATGCCGGGGAGCGGTCGTCCCATGGATCCGGGATAGATGGGTAAGGCGGCATAATTGGCAATCATGATGCCGCCAGTTTCCGTCTGCCACCAGTTATCGTGGATAGGGAGCCCCAGTACGCGCTGTCCCCAGAGCACAGCCTCGGGATTGAGCGGTTCGCCGACACTGTGCACCAGGCGTAATCGGCTGAGATCGGTCCGTTGCCGCACTTCCTGCGGGGCACGCATCAACATGCGAATTGCGGTGGGCGCGGTATACCAGACAGTGACCCGTTGCTCCTCAAGAATGCGATACCAGCGCTCGGGATCGAAGTCAGCCTCATCGACGATGCTGGTCACACCATGGACAAGGGGCGCGATGATGCCGTAGGAGGTGCCGGTGACCCAACCGGGATCGGCGGTGCACCAATACACGTCATCAGGATGGAGATCCAGCACGTACCGCCCGGTCATCAGGTGCGTATACACAGCCTGATGCACATGCACAGCCCCTTTCGGCAGCCCGGTAGTGCCGCTGGTGAAGTGAAGGATAGCCATATCCTCCGGCCTGGTTGGGCCAATGGTGAATCGGTCATCGACCTCTTCCAGCAGACGGGGCAGCGAACGGACCCGCAGGTCTATATCCCTATCGCAATCGATCAGGAGAACGATTCGTAACTCCGGCAGCCGTCGGAGAAGGCCTGCCACTTTTTTTCGATAGAGTCGTTCCGTGGTGACGAGAACACAACCGTTCCCCCGTTCCAGCCGCTGGGCAATGGGCTCGGGGCCAAAAGCGGAGAACAGAGGGCAAAAGCCCCCACCGTATTTCAATGTACCGAAGAATATCGAGAACAGACTCGGGACTCGACCACCCAGCCAGAAAATGCGTTCGCCTTTCCCCACCCCGAATGCACGGAGCAAATTGGCAAATCTATTGCTTCCTTTACACAGCGCAGCGTAACTCAACTCGGTGATGGCGCCGTCTTTTCCCAGGCAACGGATAGCGATTTTATCTTTCAGCGGACCCTTGGCATGGCGATCGACCGCCTCATGCGCGATATTCAGCCCCTTTCCTTCGGGTAATCCGTCCACTTCTCGGCTGACGTCTTCCCAGGAAAAAGCACGGCAGGCTGCCTCGTAGTCGATCAGATTCGGACGGACTGGCAACGCCGCCACATCTTTGACGATGGGGGTGGAAAACATGGTCCCCTCCTGCGAAATCAATGGGTTGCAAGAAGTTATTGCGGAAGGGTGTCCTGAATATTGCGTTTTTCCGATCAAGGCCAAGGCATGCGAAAAATTGTACTGCAGGCAGGGAGTCGGTCTTCCAGGGATACAATTTTCCGCATACTGCCGAAATTAGAAGAAAAAACAATTACTCAGGACGCCCAGAAAGAATGCTTTATAGTTTATAGATAAACCCGGACAGCCAAAGAAGACAACAGAGCAAAAATGTCGATATATTATATAGATTTTTTATGCACAGTGTCGAGAACGAGCAGGAGCAGGGTAAGGAGGAAGGGAATACAACACAGATGAGGCTGGAGTAAGCCGCCACGGACCTCGGGGCTCATCAAAAAAAGCCGCGTGTACACACCGTTGCAGGCGCGACTCAGAAGTTGATCGACAAAGTTGTCTGCAGATTGTTTTTTTGGTTGGTCAGGTCCAATTTTTTCCGAATATTCTGGCGATGGATATTGATGGTACCGGGGGAGAGATGCATAATGGCGGCAATTTCCTTGGTTCGCATGCCTCGTTTGACCAAATTGGCGACCTGCAGCTCAGACGGCGTCAATCGAGCCATCTTGCAGGAAAAATTTGTGGCAAAAGGCGAGGTCAGTTCCTCGATATTGCCTTGAATGATATCCACCAGCAATCGCTGCTCCTCGTTGAGTCCGCCCTCCCTGAGGCGATCGATATAGGGGATGATCAATTTTTCCGTATTGGCGAGCACATCTGCACCCAAGGCCTGACGATCATCCTCACGTTTCTTCAGCAAAACCGTCAGGGCCACATTGGTCTCGGAGAGTTCCTTGGTCCGCTCCAGCACCCGTTGCTCCAGTTCCTCATGCGCCCGCTTGAGTTCGGCTTCAACTTCTTTCAAGCGAGTGATGTCGGTATGGGTGCCGATGATGCGCAGGGCCTGGCCGTTCTCGTCACGGTCGATCACCTCCCCCCGGGAGAGAATCCATTGCCAACCACCTGCCATGTTGCGGATGCGATATTCGGCCTCATATCGTGGCGACAGGCCCTGGGCATGGGCATCGCGAAGAGCCAAAACCCGCTCCCGATCCTCAGGATGGAGCAATTCCTCAAAGGTTTCGCCATTAATTTCTTCTTTATGCTCATAGCCCAGGGTTTTGTGCCAATTTTCACCAAAGTAGACCTCGTCAGTCCGCAGGTTTCGGTCCCATACCCCGTTGGACGAGACATCCAGCGCCAGTCGAAAACGATTTTCACTGACGATGAGCTGCTGCTCGACTTCCTGGCGGCGGATAATTTCCTCTTCCAACTGTCCATTGCGTAAAATCAGGGTTTTCAGCAGATTCTGCTTATCCAGACAGCGACGGATACGGAAGAGCAGCTCGTCAACATCGCAGGGCTTGAGGGTGAAATCATCTGCACCAAGGCGCAGGGCATCGATGGCGGAACGCATATCACCGTATCCCGTGAGGATGATCACACCGGTCATCGGGGTAAGCCGCTTACAGGCCTTCAGCACGCCGAATCCATCGGTCCCCGGCATCATCAGATCGGTAATGACAATATCAAAACGCTCCTTTTCCAGGATTTCGATAGCCTCATCGCCGCTGGCAACGGAGGTGACCTGAAAACCTTCCAGTGTCAGTTCATAGCGGATCGATTGACGAATCACTGCCTCATCGTCGACAAAAAGGATAGTGTGGGTCATGTCTGTCAACTGTTCCATGATCTTCTCAGTAAAAAGAGTGTAAGGTTCGCTGCACGGCTGCACACCGACCGGAGGTGCAATTATCCGTGGAATTCCCCTGCCCTTGCCACCTGCCTGTCCATTGCATTCCCTTGAATGGGTAAACGTAGGGTAAAGGTGGTTCCTGCTCCGGGGTGACTTTCCACGGTAATCGTGCCACCGTGATTGGTGATGATGCCATGGCAGACCGGAAGCCCCAGCCCAGTTCCCTTGACTGCTGCTTTGGTGGTGTAAAACGGTTCAAAGATCGACTCCAGGTTTTCCGGTTCAATCCCGCAGCCGGTATCTGCGATCGCAATGGCAACCATGTCCTGCTCTTCCCTGGTGGTGATCGTTATCCGGCTCTTTCTTTGGGATTGGCAGGCATCCGCAGCGTTGTTGAACAGATTGAGAAAAACCTGTTTGATCTGATCGGAAATGGCCACGATCCGTGGAAAATCTTTGGCGTAATGGCGCTCCACCGTTATCCGTTTTTTCTTAAAATCGCTTTTACAAAGCAAGAGGATGGAGTCGAGCGCGTGATGCACATCCACCAGAGAGGTCTTACCGGCACTGGGACGATTGAATTCCTGGAGACTGCGGATCAGGGACCTAATCCGTTCACCTTCGCCAATGGCTGCCTTGAGCAGTTGTTTGTCTTCCGGCTCCAGAATCGCCCTTTTTTGCAGCCCCTTGAGAATAACCAAGATCGCGTGCAGCGGGTTGTTGAATTCATGGGCGATGGAGGCCGAAAGCTTGCCGAGCGCCGAAAACTTTTCGGCATGTATGTATTGCCGCTGCGTTTCCTGCAGTTCTCTGGTGCGCTCTTCCACCCGCCGTTCCAGATTCATGTTGATGGCCTCAAGTTGCGTCTGTGCCTGCATGAGCTCGGAGATGTCTTGAACGATGCCGACAACCTTGGAGCAGCGTCCTTCGCTCCAGGAAAAAGGATGGATGGAAACGACTGCGGGAAAACGTTTCCCCGAACGCCGAACCAGGGTCACATCAAGGGATCGCATGGTCTTGCCCATACTTAACTCGCGCACGCGCTCCGGCATAAAAGAAAGGTTTTCAGGAGGATAGATCATACCGGCCGATTTTCCGACAACCTCTTCGCACTTGTAGCCAAAAAGCTTCTCCGCCCCGATGTTGAACACCTTGATTCGGGCGTCATCTTCGAACAGTTCACAGACGATGAGCCCTACACTGTCCAGGGCCTGGGAGATGGACAAAAGATTTTCGGCATGCTCCTGGAGCTGGTGTTCACTGGCCCGCAAGGCCATTTCCGTGGCCACGCGTTTGGAAATATCACGAACGGCGAGCAGGAGTTTTGTACCGTCTTTGTACGGGACGAAACGGCCAGTGATCTCGGCGGGGAAAAAAAAGCCGTCAATCTTTCGATGCAGTCGTAAGGGAATAAAAAAATACGTCTTCGAACGTTTGTCTATGGTCATGAGAAGTTGCCGTGATTCATCCCTATCAGCGGCAAGCTCGGATACATCCATTGCCAAGAGCTGCTGTTGGTTATATCCATACAACTCCAGAGCCTGCTGATTTGCCTGGAGTATCTGACCGGTTTCGGCATTGAGGTACAAAAGTGCATCCGAAGCGGACTCAAACAACAGGTGGTATTGCTCTTTTTGCTCGAGCAGATCCATTTCTGCCCGTTTTCGCTGAGCGATATCCCAAGCCAGGTCTGCAAGAATAGTCACATCCTGCAGGTCCCGTTCATCATAGTCGGAGGGTTTGTTGCCTAGACCGATAAGACCGACCACACTTTCCTCACGAAGGATCGGCACAAGTAGTTCCCTAGTCACCTCCACATGCCCCTCCGGCAGACCTTTTTGTTGTGGTATCCTGGAGAAATCATTATGGATGACCGCCTGGCGTTGCCGGATCGCGTCTGCCCAGACCCCGGCCCGATCAACAGAGTAATGCAAACCTTGCCTAGGGGCCTTGCACAGATGCGTGAGCGTATTGGTCGACCAACACTGGAGGGACATGGTTTTCTGATCGGGATGCATCACATGGTAGAAGCTGATTTGGCTGCCGGTCAAGATCTCCGCCTCGTCAAGGGTTGCCTGCAGCAGGCTGTCCAGGGGCAAGGTGGCGGCCGATTTCAACAGCCGCATGCGGACAGCCATGACCGCTTCGGCATAAACCCGCTCGGTGATATCGCGGACAGCCATGAAAAAACACTGCTGCCCCCCCCCACATCAGCACGCGGGCGGTGATCTCAGCGGGGAAGACGGTTCCGTCCTTTCTTTTGTGCTGGTGCAAGGAGACGTCCCGGACCCCGTCGGGATGAGCAAGGGTTTCCACGGTTAGCCAGCTCGAGCTCTCCTCATTGGCGCACAGGTCCCAGCAACGGAGGCCATCGAGATCTTTCTTGCTATACCTGTACAACTCCAAGGCCCGGGTGTTGGCATCAATGATCCAGCCGCATTCACTGTCAATGACAATCAGGGCATCAGAGGCCAATTCGAACAGAGAACGATATCGTTCCTCACTCTCATACAGCGCAACTTCCAGTCCCTTGCGATTGCTGATATCACTGAGGATCAGACGTGAAACCCGACTGCCATCGTCCTGCTGCTGGGATTTGATGACGAGCTGGCTCCACAGAACGGTCTGATCCGGCCGTATTATCCGTATCTCACAAAGTAAAGATTCGGCCACGCCAATGGCTTTTGCCCGCTTCCTGTGAAAACAATCGACGTCGATGGGATGAACAAAACGGGAAAAAGGCAGTCCGATAAAGGAGCTGCGAGGCAGGCCAAGCAGGGTCGCGGCGGTGAGATTACCCTCCTGAATGACGCCATCGACACTCACGGTCAGGTAGCCGACCGGAGCCAGTTCAAACAGATCGAAATACCGGGCACGAGACGCATCAAGTTCGTCATGGACCCTACGCAACTCCTCATTTTGCATTTCCAGTTCAATCTGATGCACACTGAGTTCATGCAGCAATGCTTGAATATCTCTGACAGCATCCTTTGCAGGATAGAATTCCGTGATAGGGGACAGTGTTTGTGCCAGGCGTTCAGCCTTGTGCCGCAACTGCTCCCCGGTCGAAAGCAAAGGATTGTGCTGTGTCATGGCCAGTCCCCTGAATTAATGCAAATTAACGACGGCAAGCCGTTCCAATGAGGCCACGGCATAGGACTGCCCCGTATCGTTAACCAGGGCGGTTGCCACAATCGTCACCTCCACCAATTCTCCACATTTGCCAAGCCGCCGACAGGGAAATGGCTCGAGTGTTTCGGTCCGGCTCAGGTTCAACATTTTGGCCAGCGCCTCCTCGCCATTGGCGGAAGGAACAATATCACGGATATTCATATCCAGTGCCTCAACCTCGCTCCACCCATATATTCGTGTCGCCGAGGTGTTCCAGGAAAGAATCCTGCCTTCAAGATCATAGACGACGATGGCATCGTGGGCATCACCAGCAACCAGGGCCAACCTGTCCACACCTTCCCACGTTCCTGTTAACTCCATGATATCGTCTATAAAAATGAGTACAGCCCCCCCAATTACATTGTCCAAGGTTCGATAGGGCTGGATACGCATAGTGAACCATCGCCCGTCCTGGGTTTGCACTTTGCTCTTTTTGGAAACCAGATTGGCAAGGACAGCCCTGACATCCTCGACAATAGTATCGTAATGGACCAGGTTGAAGGCCAGATGGTTGACCGGTCTCCCGACATCGTTAGGAATAAGGTTGATGATCCGGGTTGCTGCCGGGGTAAAGCGAAGGATGCGCAGTTGGTGGTCCACAAAGATGGTGGCGATCCCGGAGCCGGCAAGCAAATTATTCATGTCGCTGTTTGCCCGTGACAGTTCGGCCACTTTAGCCAGAAGCTCCGCATTGATCGTAGCCAATTCTTCATTTACCGACTGCAACTCCTCTTTTGATGTCTCCAACTCTTCATTTGCTGATTGCAGCTCCTCATTGGTTGACTGCAGTTCTTCGTTGGAAGATTTGAGTTCCTCGTTGGTGGTCGCCAGCTCCTCATTGGTTATTTTTAAATATTCGCCCTTGCTGTGCAGCTCTTGTTTCAGTGCATCAATATACGTTTGCGCATCCGGATAGCTCTTTTCAGATTCGGCCACTTGCAGGGTGTCGGACAACCAAGACGTGTCGGCGACACAGGGGCCGCTGTTCTGGAAAACCACGAGGAAGAGCGGCACGTTGAAAAACGCGGCGTGATGGGTTTTGACGGGACAGACCGTCAGGTTGACCAGGGAGTAATCACCGTTGGTTTTCACCCGAACCCCTTGGTACTGAACTATTTTTTTTCCATGACCTGCCCTGTGCAGGGCCATGGTCAGGTTCCGCTGGAGGCCCGGCCGCGCCATTTTCAGGACATTACAGCTCCCCACCTCACCGGGAGCAGGCTCAAGGTACATGCCGGTACGGCCATGGAAATACAAAATATCTCCCTGAAGGTTGACCAGGACCGCGCTTGCCATGACCTGGTTGAGCATGGTTTGCCGGGTCAGGTCACGCAGGGAAAGAGCCCCATGCACGGTCTGCGGTTCCTGGGAGGGCAACGACTCGATTGCACCAATGAATGAGGCTGGCAGGGCACATTTCCCCCCCGCCCCCTGCTCATCAGGCCCAATTGTTCTCTTCTGAAATATCTTGGCCTTTCGATCGACGGTCACAAACAGCTCCTCAAGATCGCTGATGGATTCGGAGTTGCCCAGAAAAAGAATCCCCCCGGGATGAAGCGAATAATAAAAAAGATGAATCAGTTTTTTTTGCAACTCCGATCCCAGGTAAATGAGCAGGTTGCGGCAGCTGATCAGATCTAATTTTGAAAAAGGCGGATCCTTGGTGACGCTTTGCTCAGAGAAAATCAGCATCTCACGAATCCCTTTGTTGATACGATATCCACTCTCCGCAGGCTCCTCGGTAAAGAAACGAGACAGGCGCTCTGGAGAAATGTTTTCCCGGATACAGATAGGAAAAAACCCGGCTCTGGCCAAGTTGACGGAGTGCTTATCAATATCGGTGGCAAAGATATGGACATCGAAATGTGTTTTCAGTTTCTCCATATATTCCTGAAAGAGTATTGCCAGGGAATAGGCCTCCTCTCCGGTTGAGCAGCCCGGAACCCAGACACGAATAGGGGCATGTTCGGGCCTATTCGCGAATAATTTTGGCAACACCTCCTGTTCAAAGGTGGCAAACGCCTCAGGATCGCGGAAGAATGAGGTCACGCCGATGAGTAAATCCTGAAAGAGTGATTCGATTTCCACAGAGGAGTGAAAGAGAAACTGAAGATATTTCTCCAGGTTTTCTAGCCGATGAATGGCCATGCGCCGTTCGAGGCGGCGCAGGATGGTGTTAGGCTTGTACAAAGAAAAGTCATGCCCCGTTTGAGCCCGGAGGAGAACGAGAATTTTCTGCAGTATGTTGTTTTTTTCCGACGCCGGATACAGGTGGAGAGCATGCGGGTCGGCAGATGGAGCGGAGACAAAGGTTTGTATTTTGCCATACATTTCCTCCGGCGCAAGGATGCAATCGACAATCCCCAGCTCAATAGCGCTTTGCGGCATACTTGCAAATTCGCAGGTTTCCGGCGACTGGACGAGGGCAAGAGCACCTACGCTTTTAAGCGCACGTAACCCCTGGCTGCCGTCACTGCCGTTTCCCGAAAGAAGAATGCCGACAACGGGTCTACCCTGCATTTTGCTCAATGAGAGAAAAAAGAAATCGATCAACTGCTGTCGATTCGGGGCGTTGGGGGGTTGCATCAGGTGCAGGGTATTCTTTTCCAGCAACATATATCTATCCGGGGGATTGACATAGACATGGTTGGGTTCCAACATCATCCCCTCTTCGACTTCGAGCACCGGCAGGGGGGTATACTCGGCGAGGAGTTCAGGAAGCAGACTTTTTCGCCCGGGGGCGAGGTGCTGAATGAGAACGAACGCCATCCCGGGTTCAGGTTGCGGCGTAATTCCAGAAAAAAATTGCCGAAAGGAAGCAAGCCCTCCGGCCGATGCCCCGAGAGCAACAACAGGAAAAATAGGGGCGCTGACAGTCTTCTGCGCCTCGGCAGGAAGTTCAGGCATGGACTTCTGGGAGCTGGATTGTTCTTTGCACATAATTTTTTTTTTGCTGTTTGTGATGGGCCGGCCTTTTTTCCGAAAGTGAGGAGGAGGCCTGAGCCAAGAGTTATTCTGCGCATCGCAGGCGGGTCGCGAAGTACGTCACAAACCCAGCAACACCTCAGTTTGTTTCAGCGATCGCAGTGCTCCTGGATATGCAACGGCCTGTGCAGCGGACATCGGTATCCCAGGAAGATAACACCGTAGATTCGGTGCCCTGTTATTGCATACTGCTCATCAGCCGCACTGTACCAGCGGGTTCTCGGAAAAGAAAGACTGTATCCCTCTTCGCCCTCGCTTCCAATTCAATCGGGGTATGTATCCTCTGAAGCACACACGGGTAATTTGCCTGCAATATCTCATATGTAAAACCTATGCGACTCAATGCATATATAGATTCTCTATATAAAAACTATAAAACCTTACCGTATTGCCACGCCTCTGCAGGGACAGTATTTCTCATGAATAATGATACAGTCACCTGCCAAAACGAACATGCTGTTCGCTGACCGAGGTGATCCGGTATCGCAAAGTGTGATAAAACGAATAACCAGGAAAGGAGTGCTGTTCATGGCCGAGGGAAAAGTGAAATGGTTCAATGAATCGAAAGGATATGGTTTTATTGAAGAGGACAATGGCCAGCAGATTTTTGTCCACTATTCTTCGATTCAGGGCAAAGGATTTAAAACGCTTCAGGAAGGAGACCGCGTCAGCTTCAAGATCGTGGACGGAACAAAAGGCCCTGCTGCGGATCAAGTGATCAAACGTGTATAGGAAGCACTTTTTTCAGCTGAACAAAACAAATCCGTGACCGGGTTGCCAAAGGCAAAATGTATCTCTCAACGGCTGTGCGACACTGGTGGGAGATACATGCAAAAAAGTTACAAGCAAATATTTCCAATATATTGGGAGGCATCATGACCCTGCAGACATCGTTCACCCATGTGGAAAACAAGCTGCTTCCTCATCTGAGGAAAACAATCAGCCAGGCCAGATCGACCGAGGACGTGAAAAAGATGTTCGGGTACTGCCTGCAAGAACTGTTTAGGGATGTTTCGTCTGGTGAACTGGAATTGCGACTGGAGGATATCACCTTGTATCCGGAAGCAAATCGATGCGATATTGACGAAAGAATACGACAGCTTGCCGCATTTACCAAGGTCTGGAACGGCACCGACCTCCCGAGAATTGTTGATCGATTCACCGAGGTTTGCCTCCATCAGTACGCACACCTCGCCAAAAATCCGGAAAAGACCGAGGCCAAGATCAGGCGGTGAACCCGCGTTCTGAGGAATGAAGGACAACAGCCAACAAGAACCGGCTGGCCCCTGTTCTCCACATCCCCCATCCCTAGCTCCCGGGTGTCGTGAACAGCGTATCCTCTCCAAAGGGCGGAATGGGAGGCAAGAGGACGTATTTTCTTCCCCCAAGTGAGTTTCCGCATAAACAACTACCCGTGAGCGCCTGTCAAGGGAACGAAAGCCACCGGCAGAACTCGGCGGGAGGTCATTGATCCTTGGAAATTTTTCTCGACAACCAGGAGATACTGAATCGTCCACGGCGCACCAACCGGAATGACGAGACGTCCGCCCTGCTTGAGCTGGCGAAGCAGCGACGGAGGAATATCCGCAGCGGCTGCGGCAACCAAGATACCATCAAAGGGTTCTTCGCTCTCCAATCCGAAATAGCCGTCTCCTTCATGGACTTGCACGTTCATGAATCCCAAACGCTTTAATCGCCCGCGACATTGTTGAACTAATGCCGGAATAATTTCCATGGTGTGCACTTCTCCGGCGAGCATTGAGAGGATCGCTGCCTGATACCCGGAACCGGAACCGACCTCCAGCACCTTGTCCTCCGGCTGGAGCTGTAAGAGTTCGGTCATCAGGGCAACGATGTAGGGCTGTGAGATGGTTTGGCCATACCCGATGGGGAGCGGAATGTTGCTATAGGCGTCTGGCTGTTGGTCTTCCGGAACGAACTCATGACGCGGCACCGTCGCTATGGCCTTCAATACTTTCGAAGAGAGGCGGTTGCGGCCGATCTCTGCAGAAGTTGCCGAGATTTCTCCTTCAATCATCCGCACCATGGCTGAACGTGCATTTCTCATTCTATTCTCCCATTTTCGCCGGCCACCTAACAAAACCCTCCGCAAGATACATCTACATCCGTCATGACTGGCCGTGTCGCTACAGGTTCCGCAAGATCGGCAGAAAAAGGGTACGCGATCACGGGGCACCGAAACTGCGGTGTTATCGGCCTGTTGGGTACCGGGGGTACACTGTACGGGCAGAGGCCTTGTCTCGAAAGCCCCCCTCAACCGCCTACAAATTCGGTGATAACCTGTACCTATACGGCTTGCCCCGTGATTGGTTACCATTGTGTTTTCGAATGACGCTGCACTTCGAGGCGATAATGGCTCCCCCCAATAAACGCTGACCTCCCCGAATTCATGAACAACGAAGCGGCTGTTTTCTCACGCAGCCCTGCTTCGTCAACACCAACTGCCACAGTTGAATTGCTCGTGCTCGAAATGCCCCTGCGCAGGAAAGCAGATAATATTCCCACATACGTTTAAACCGCTCGTCATATGCCCCCTTCATTGTTCCCCAGCTCTGTTGAAATCGTGCGTTCCATGCCATAAGCGTCTTATCGTAGTGTGGACCGAGGTTGTGAAGATCTTCAATTATAAAAATTCCTTCTATCGCTTTTGCTATTTGATGCATGCTTGGCAACTGGCTATTGGGAAATATATGGGTCGTAATCCAGGGATCATTGTAGGATTTCGTGATATTGCTGCCGATGGTATGCAGAAGAAAGATTCCATTATCGCGCATGGCCCCGGCAACGATCTTCATGTAGGTTCGATAATTTTTCACACCGACATGCTCAAACATGCCCACTGAAACCACTTTATCATAGACCCCTGTGATCAGACGGTAATCGCAATCTTGAAAGGAAACCGGCAAGCCACGGCACCAATCACGAGCGTACTGCAACTGTTGCTGGGAAATATTGACGGCGGTGACGGTGCACCCATAGCGCGAGGAGAAGTAATGGGCCAGCCCACCCCAACCACAGCCAATATCAAGCAGATGGTCCTGACTGGAAAGTTCCATCTTCTGGGCAATGAGATCCAATTTACCGCGCTGAGCGCTTTCAAGGCTGTTGCCTGTATTGAAATAGCCACAACTGTACTGACAATAAGGGTCAAGAAAAGAGAAGAACAAATCGTTGCCCGTATCATAATGTTTTCGAGCAACAATATGACTGCGCGATTTTGATTGCAGGTTGCAAATAATTTCAGGGATAAAGGAAAGAAGATACCGCAACGCTCCTCGGATCTTGCCCTCTGCGTCAACGCGCAAAAGACGACAAATCATTTCGTCGATCCGCGGGCACTCCCACCAACCATCCATATAGGCTTCGCCCAACCCAAGGTTTTTATCACGGAAGATTCGGCGGTAAAATCGGTTGTCCTCAACTTGAATATCCCAAGGATTCGACCCGTTTATTGCCACCCCGGCCTGGGTAAAGATATCGGTCACAGTTCGAGTAATCACAAAACCTCATCCCATAAGAAGAACAATCGTGCACACAATTACGATAAAACAGCTTCCACTCTTCACGAGGAAATGCTGCTTTCGACAGGGGAACCGTTTGCACAAGCCGATGCTTCAGGAGCATGACAAACACGCTGCAAAACCTTGCGCAAATCTGAAAAACGGTAAGGTTTTGGCAAAACATCCATAAACCCATAGCCTTGATAATCGGTAAGGATCGAACTATGCACATAGCCACTGGAGACGACCCCTCGCACATTGGAGTCCACCTGTTTCAGCTTTTCCATAGCATCCCTCCCCCCCATGCCTGACGTTACAATCAGATCGAGGATGACTGCATCGAAGGGAGTGCCGGCCTGATGCGCCACCGTGTATTTCTCCAGGACTTCCTCTCCGTTTATCGCAATCTCTGCGTGATACCCGAGCTGCTCCAACATCGTACTGACCAGGTTACATACCGTCTGATCGTCATCCATGACGAGAATGCGCCCGTTCCCGTGCTGCCTGATCTCGGCGGATTCCGCTTCCGTTTCCGCTGAAACGGTCGAAGACGATGCGGGTAAATACATGATACATGTCGTCCCCACCCCCTCACCCGATTGCACGCAAAGATATCCTTTATTTTTCTGCAGGATCGAATAGGCGAAAGCAAGTCCAAGCCCCCGATTTGATTTCTCGGTTGTGAAATACGGATCAAATACCTTGTCCAGATATTCACGGGGAATGCCATCTCCTTGGTCGACGATGGTGACCTTGACATACAAACCCTTCTCCAACGGCAGAGGGACGTCCTCATCAACAACAATATTTTCGGCGTGGAGCCGAACTAGCCCCTCTCCCCCCATTGCCTGACCTGCATTGAGGAGAATATTGGCGAATGCCGCCCCTACCTGCTCTTGGTCGATAAAGACATCCCATACGTTCTCTACGTCGATGTGTTCGTAGCGATAATGAGTACCTGCAAGCGCCTGACGACTCCAGGTATCAAGAAAATCAAAGGTGGCGACTTGCTGTCTGACTGAAAAAGCGTCCTGCGAAAAGGTGAGAAACTGCCGGGTGACCCCTTCGGCTTTCAAAGCCGATTCTTCGGCCCGCGCAAGGCGCTCAAAAGCGGAACCTGAGGGAGGGAGCAGGGCCTTCGCCATGGCGACGTTCCCAAGAATGGTCATAAGCACATTGTTGAAATGATGCGCCATCGCCGTGGCGAGCTCGCCGAGTGACTCAAGCTTTTCCGCCTGCAGAGTGGCACTTTCCGCAATTTTCCTATGAGTAATCTCCTCAAAGCACCCTAAAATGCCAATCACCTCTCCTAGAGTATTTCGCAACGGCACCCTGGAGACGGAAAACCACTCCCGTTCACCTGAAGGGGAGACACGACGTTCTTCACGATGCATGCGCGCGAGACCGGTGCGCAACACTTCATACTCCTCCTGACGATATTGCGCGGCGTAATCCTTCCATTTTAGGTTGAAATCGTTGAGGCCTATCAACTGGTCCGGCGAGGTAAAACCGGCAGCTTGGGCGAAAGACATATTGCACCCGATGAATCGCAGATTGGAATCCTTCCAGACAAGGCGAAAGGGCATGGCATCGAGAACCTCTCTTTGCGTATCCAGCACGACAAGCGTGTCGTTCAATTTTTGCTCAAGCTGTCCTTCGGCCCGTTTCACTGCATCAATATTGGTTATGGTGACACGATATGCATACGAATCCCGCGTATTGCATATGCTTATAGCCATCTGTACCCAGAGGATGCCCCCATCAACGTGAACAAGACGTAGCGTACAATGGCAGCATTTCTTCCCCTGAAACACCTCATCAAAATATTCACGAATTTTCCCCTGATCACTTATATAGACAAATTGAAACAATGAAACATTGGCAAGGTCACAATCTTCACCACATAAAAAATACTCAGCAAATTTATTATTTTCAGTAACAACGAAATTTTTATCCACTATACAAACACCAATTTCCATATCATCATAAAGAATTTTATTCAGAGATGTTTCAAAGAGTAATTTTTCTATTTTTTCACGCATTTTTTTATTTTCGAACTCAATTTTTTCCTGATGTTTACAGATATTCCAAAACATTAACCTCAGTTCTTCACTAGCAATTTCATCAAAATTATATTCTGGATTTATAATTCTATTGCACATTTTATATCCATAATTTTATTGTGATTTTTTGTTACACATTAAAATTTAATTTAACCCTTAGAACATTTTTTAAATGTAATTTCAATAAAGTTTGACACCATACAATATTAATATATTTTATATGCATAAAATTATTTACATGAAACATCGATTCAATATATCTTTTAAAATCAGCATTTATCGAATTTACAATTATATATATTACCTATTCACTATCTCTCTATTTTCCCTTCATTGCATTCATTCAAAATACCTATTTCTATAAATTAACAATTAAAGAGATGGTCAAGAAGCCTTAATCTTCCCCAAAAAAGGAAAGGGTGTCTTGAATAATTAGATTTTGCCAACCGATCACGGGGGAAACCCAAAGGCACCGTTTATCGACGGACCTGTAAGCGATCGCAGGGTGCCGGAGGTGCAAGACATCGGCCTGTGCAGCGTACACCTGCGCGTAAACAAGCCGATAACACCGCAGATTCGGTGCCCCGTGATCGCTTACGATTTTTCGATCACGGTCAGGCAAGCGCAGACCCTGAGGCGGCGAAAAATTTTCCCACAGACATACTGCTGATATTCCGTTGATATTTTTTAAGCATAACGCCGCAGCTGGAAGAAAAAACAATTATTCAAGGTACCCAAAAAACAGAAGAGGCCACATAACTATGCCTTCCTTTTTTCGATTTTCAGCCGTTTGCACAAGCCGCCACTCAGTGCCTCACACGCTCATCCCCGGCCTTTCTTCTGGGCGCAAAATTGCTGGATTATGCCTGGTAGATCAAACACAGCAAAAGCCGAAAAAATGATCCCCTGTAAAAAAAAATCGATCTTACTCGTTGACGATGAAACCACGATACTTGCCGCCCTTTCCCGAGACCTCTTGGACGAACAGCTCAATTTCAACGTGGACACGGTCAACAGTGGAGAAGAGGCGATTAATCGGATCAACGCCTCCAATTATGACCTGATCATTACCGACCTGATCATGCCGGGCCTTGACGGATTCCAGGTATTAAAGGCGGCAAAACGAAAAGATCCGATGACCATGGTCATTATCCTTACTGGATATGGCGACCTCCGCTCCACTATTGATGCTCTTCGACTCAACGCCGACGATTTTCTGGAAAAGCCCTGCGACACCGATGAACTGCTTTTCAGAATATCCAACTGCTTCACCAAACAAAATCTGCACCGCAAGGTACAACTCTACGAGACAATCCTGCCAGTCTGCAGCTATTGCCACAAGATCCGTGTCGACAACACGGAAAGTGCAAACAATGGCACGTGGTACAGCTTCGAAGAATACCTGCACAAAATCCGCAGAGTGAACATCTCCCACGGTTGCTGCCCTGATTGCTACCTGCGCGTCAAACAAGAAATATTAAAGGATCTTAACCAACACAAGTGATGAAGGAGAGGGAAACAGAAAGAAAATATAGACAATCGGACGCCCCGAACGATCTCTTTTTCGAATCAAAACAGGCAAGCGCAGAAGTCATAGCCCAAGAGGTCTGCGAATGATTGAACGGCAGACTCAGACCACAAGACAACGACAGGAAGGGACAAATATGGCCAACTACATTTTCACGGGTAGAATTCGTGGATCCATCTGCACAGAGTGTATGGATATCCTTTACGGAGCAACGGTGCGCCTCTATCGTCACCGGGAAAATCAAAACATCCCTGCTCTGATACAGGCAGAGCCCAAGCACACGTTTACCGTGCTCTTTGATGCGGATATCGAAAACAAGGAACGCTACCTGATAGCGGAGACCAGCACGGACAAAAACGGTGAATTTTGTCTGCTAATCCGCGCCGAAGATGACAATTATGCAGGCGAACCGTTTGAAGTGGATGTGTTCCTCACCTCGATACCGGGCCGCAGACCAGGCGGATCGACCATTCGGGTACAGTTTACCATCACCTCATTGCAGCCGGAATGGAAAGCTTCCGGCAATGACCTGCTCGCTCCATACTGGGACTACATCATACCGGCA
The DNA here is from genome assembly GCA_028684915.1 of Desulfobulbus sp. The sequence goes on along the minus strand of JAQUEZ010000004.1, from coordinate 20,862 downwards.
CGGTATTGGTGCCAGCTGTTTGCCTATTTCGATCACTGGGTCATTTGCGGCAAATTTGTCACCTGTGAAGGGAAAAAACCGCTCCCGGGGGCCACTATTCGGGCCTTTGACGCCGACTGGTTTCAACACGACTCGCTCGGTGAAGCCATCACTGATTTCAACGGCCGTTTCCGCATTGATTACACCTCTGCAGATTTCAAAAAAACTCCGTTCTCTCCATGGATAAACATCGAATTCATCGGTGGTCCGGATATCTTTTTCCAAGCCGAATTTGGCGGAAGCCTGGTGATCAATGAAAGCGCGTCCATGGGGCGACAGCCCGGCCGGGAAAACTCCGGGCACTGCTTCTGCATAGAGTTGTGCACCGATCAGGTGCAGCCACCGGACGCAGAAGAACTCCCCCACTGGGAACGGGTTGAAGAATTTGACATCAGCAGCGAATTTTCCCCTGAGGGATATGCCGGAAGCGACTCGCTGGTCATGCACGACTGCATTGATCTCCACGGCAACATGCCCCTGAAAAATATCGCTAACGGCAAGCCATTGAAATACCGCTTCCTCATTGGCGCCTGGACCTGGCCCGGAGGAGAAGATCCTGCTGTTCTGCCAAACGCCGCACCTGCCGACATCGACCTGGTTCCGGTGACATCGATCTGCGATTCCAAGGTGGGATACCTCTATTACAGCGATGCTTTTGGTGATCCACGCTCGGCCCCGGTCATTCTCCGCACCAGCGACCTCGACGGTGACGGGTGCCTCACCCTGCTCGGCAAATCAGTTCAGGTTGATATGCACGACGGTACAACGGGTACCATCGCGATCACTGAACACAATTTTGTCGGCGCCTATCTCCTGATGACCATGAACTCCCATGCCCACACCCCGGCACCCTACGATGTTCTCCAGCATCTTGGCCTACCCGCAGCAGGAACAGCAGTCCCCGTAGCGGAACGCGCCCCCATCCGCCGATTCAAGCTCCGCTTTCAGGTATTTGATGCCGACGAGGCAGTCGACAAGGCAAGAGACAATAGAACTCTTGACGCCCTTGTCATCGATAATTCACCGGTCAAATACGCCCTGAATCTGACTGAACTCACCGGAGATCTCTGCAACAAAATCACAAACAATGTCCATATCCTGTACACTCTCGACCACCCGCACTTGCGATCATTCAATGTGACAATCGAAAACAATGCCGGCATTCTGCACCCGCCGCCCCCTCTCCCTCAGGGAATCTTCAGCGGCGGACTATTTTTTCGAGGAGGAGAAAGCGGCGGATCCGGAGTGGCCGTGAACGTCGCCGCCGACCCGGTCTGCGCCTATGCCGTCAAGCTGAGTTGGCAGACCAGGCATTACCAGAGTAACCGGGGCCAGAGCCGTCATACCCAGATCCTCTATTGCAAATAACAGAGGCGTATAACAGGCCCGCTCAACAACGGAGGCACCTCAGGAACAACACAAGGAAAAGGAGAGCACAATGCCTTATTCACGAGATCAGCAGCGAAGACTCATTCGCCTCATCCTCATCTTAACCTGCTTCCTAGCCTTGGCCACTGCCAACTCCCTGGCTCAGGGAACCGCACAGGGAGAAATCGAACAACGGCCAGCATCCGTTGCGCGCCGCATGTGCCTTGCCGGAATCAATGCCGGCATCCTGTGCAACAAGGACGTCGACTGTCCGGGGGCCACATGCAGGGACCGGAACATCGTCAACCTCTCGGTTACCGTTCATTACAATGCCCCGGCAGCGGACCTCGCGACCATTGAAAACATGGCGAGCGCCGGATCATCCACCCTTTTCGACGTAACCGACGGCCAGATGGAAATCGGCCAGGCAACGATACACAACAATTCCGCTGGCACGACCCGTGCCGATATTCGCATCTACCCGGCAACATGCACGGGCGGGACGCAAATCGGCACCGGGTGCCTGACCAACAATGACTGCGCCGACAGCCCAGGAACCAACGATGGCCGCTGCGGTGTCTGGTGGATGGCGGACACAGGATCCTGGCAAAACGGCGGCAGCGTCCATGTGTCGATGAACTACATCAATACTGCCGGGGGAAATGTCGGCAGATATATCGGCCACGAACTGGCCCATTTACTCTTTGATGTGCGGGATGAATACGAAAGCCGCCCCGGCTGCGGCTCAACCACCGGTAATGCCAACTGTCCGGATGCCGCATCTGGAGAGAACGAATGCCTCATGGACAGCAATCAATCCGAGTTCTGCTGGGGACAGGGCGACCCCGCCGACCTGACATAACCAGCGGCAATCATGATGCCACAAATATCACCGAGCAATCGCAATGCCGCAATAGCCGCTCCTGCTGGGAGCAGGTCGCCTGGGCCTGGCCCGCTACAATGCTCGCACCTCACGGCGCTCCCAACCCGGAAGCCAACGGAGCCGTTATCGACCCAACTCAATTCATCAACACCAGCGACACGGTCCGGGTCGTCCTCGTCCTGGATGAGTCCGGCAGCATGAATAGCGAGAGCCCCAAACGCATCGAGCGGCTCAAAGTCGCGGCCAAAAATTTTATTTCTCTGGCAGAAAGCGGTACGGAAGTGGGCATTGTTTCCTATGCCACCAATGCCGCAGTCGCCAGCGGTCGCACCGAAATTGCGATTGCGCCCCTGGGGGCAAACCGTACCACCTGGAACAACGCCATCGATGGTCTCACCCCGAGTACGCGAACCAACATCGGCGCCGGGCTGCAAAAGGCGCGTGATCTTATCGTCGCAGCCGGAGGCGTAACCGCCAACACCTACATCGTCCTTATGAGCGACGGACTCAACAACGAGCCGGCTCCGCAGGCAAACGCAGACACCGACCTCGATGCCAAAATCGCCCTATTGCTGGCCGACGGCATTCCTGTCTATGTCACCTGCACGGGAAGCGACATCGGACTGGCTTCCCAGTGCTCGGAAATCGGCACCGGCACTGGCGGCCATTATGTCGATTCCGCGGATGCGGCGCAGCTCCCCCAGGCATTTGCCGACTTTCACGAGCGGATCGTTGCCCATGAACCAGTCAGCTCCAGCAGTGGTGATCTGGCAAAAGTGACCCCTAAAATCCCGGCTGCAACCGTTTTTATCGAAAAAGGCGCCCGGTCGGCCTCCTTTATCCTTCAATGGAGCCACCCTAACGCCCAGGCCGACCTGATGCTCAAGGATCCTAACGGCAACACCCATCACACCCAGACGATGACCATGGGTCGCTTTCTGCGATTAAACGATCCGGCTCCCGGAAACTGGCAGTTTTTTATTCAATCCCGCGGCACGGCAAGCCCCTTTGTCGCCCGGGCTTATGTGCACAATCCGGCAAATCACCTGGCAGTGGACATGCGCTACCCAAGCATTGTTCCCTATGGCGATATATATGTCTACGCCTACCCCAAAAACCAGGGGTTAGCCGTTACCTCTGACCAACCGATTGTGGCCCAGGTCATACGTCCCGATGGCGGCCTTGACAACCTTGAACTCCATGATCGCGGCCGCGATGCGACCGGTCATGGTGATGATGTGCCTGGCGATGGCGTTTTTACCGGTATATATAAGGCAACAGCCTAGAGCGGCGCCTATCAGTTTCTGATCCAGGCTGATATCAACAACTGGAACGTCAGTACCGATGCCCACGAACACATGCAGAAAGGGCTCACCCCGCGCTTTGTTCGCGAGGCGCGTCTCTCCACAGCTGTTCATGACCCCAACGTCATTGAAACGACCCCGGAGGACGACAGACCATTTTCCGCTGCCGCAGGATTCCCCTGCGAACGTTATCTATGCACCCTTTTGTACGCCCTCCTGCTCTTCCTCATTTTGAATCTGATTGGGCTCCTCTATTGCTGGCTGAAAAAAAGAAAAAACAAAGATTTACAAGGAGTAGTGTTTTTATCGGCGCGAAGGCACACATCAGGTATGCCGAGTGTCGAGAAATACGCTGCGACGCATGAGATCGAAATTTTCACGACGCCATCATAGTTGAAAAAAAAATTTCCTATCCACCACATGCCCTCTATCTTCGGCGTTTTTCGGCACCCCGCAATTGCTTACAAGTTCGATGATAGCCGGTAGTTTTGCGGCTTTCCCCGTGATCGATTACGTGCGATGGACTCCCTCCTTCAAAATGGCCCAACGCAAGTCGGGGGCATAGTGACGAGTGTCATCTCCTGGTTGGTCAGACGTTCGCTCAATTCAGCCAGACAATTGCCCCTATTGTTGCCTTTCTTTTTTCATGCCTTCTGTCCATCTATCAAGTCTGGCTGGTGCAGAAGGCTACCTGGAGACAGTGTTGTATCATTGTGCCCATTGCGGCGTTGATTCTTTTTGCGCTGGCGCTTGGAAGCAACAATTCGCTTGCCCCGGCCCATGATACTGCTCTGTTCAAAGAGAAACTCTCCTCTCTGGAAGCGCAACTGTAGATTCGCAACAAAAAGCTTGAAAATGCGAAGCAACTCATCACGGAGTTACAAAAAATTCTAAGCCTGCCGGTACTCCCCCAAAATTTAGAGGGTAAAAATAACGCTGGATTCTGGATTCAACAGCCAACAAAACCGGGACAGCCGAAGTCAAGACGGCAGCAGCCTCCTCGGCCCTTACTTGGTGAAGCGCATGCGCAACCCTCTGACCAGACGACCGAAAGGCACAAGGCGCTGGAAGCATTGCGTGCATATGAGGAGAAACATTTGAAGTTACAGCAGGAGCAGCAAAAACTGCGGAAAGAGGAAGAAAAAAAGCAGATCAAAGAGCAAGAGAAGACTGACCATCCGCCAGCACCACTGTGGCGTAAATGGTGCCAAGGGCCTGAACCGCCTTCAATATCGCCATCTTCCCTGAGCTCAACACGTAGCGCACAAGGCGGCTTTTCCATCCCGTGTCATGTGCACCATTTTTCCCCTCAAAGGCGAGTTCTGTTCGGCGGGAAAGGAGAGAATACCAAAGATCTGCGCACCCATACCTTGCGCAGATAGTCCACGCCAAAAATCAGGACAATCCCCAACCAGGCGAGGCCATACAGCGTAAGGGAGACGGGGCCGGTATTGAGCACCTTCTGTATAGGCGGGAAATACAGGGCGGCCCAGGAAAAAACGATCTGGACAAGGATACCCAACACTATCAGCGGATTAGTGAAAATCCCCCAATCAAGACCGGAATGCAGTTGAAATCGGCGGCCGAGAAGATTGCCGATCTGCATCAGCAGAATGGTCGCCAGGGTAATGCCGGTCGCTGAACGGTAGAGCTCTGAATGAACAGGCAGATCCATTCCATAGTGCCAGCCCCCCTGATGCAGCACCAGAAAGAACAGAAACATCGACCAGAGTCCTTCCAGGAGGCCGAGAAAAAGGTAGCTATGGACGATGAGCCCTGGGGTGAGCAGCCCCTCTTCAAAATCACGAGGCGGTTTCTCCATGACTTCGCCGGAAGGGGGCTCCTGGCCTAACCCCATGGAAGGAATGATATCCGTGCCCAAGTCAATGGACAGGATATGGATCACGTTGAGCGCCAAAGGCACCGGGAAGAGGATATAGAGCAGATAAGGGAGAATTTCCGGCCCGTTACTGACCAATACATAGTTGGTGAATTTTTTAATATTGAGAAAAATGGTCCGCCCCTCTTCCACCCCGGCAACGATACTTGAAAAATTATCATCTAGAAGAATGATCTGGGCAGACTCCCGGGCGACATCGGTCCCCTGCCGTCCCATGGCGATGCCCACGTCTGCGGCCTTGAGCGCCGGTGCATCGTTGACCCCATCGCCAGTCATCGCGACCACCTTGCCCATTTTCTGCAAGGCGAGAACAATTTTCATTTTCTGCTCGGGTGAGGTCCTGGCAAAAACGCGCAGACCGTTATCCAGCTTTTCAATCAGCCGGGAAACCGATACATGCCTGAGTTCATCGCCTGTGATGCACGTGCCCGGCGATGCCGAGGAAATAATCCCGATACCGCGAGCAACGGCCATGGCGGTTTCAGGATGATCCCCGGTGATGAGGACAATATCGATTCCGGCACGACGGCATTTATCAATAGCTCCGGGTACCTCTGGCCTGATCGGGTCTTCGATGCCAATAAAACCGGCCAGCTGCAGAGTATGCTCAAGCGCATCTTGTTGCATCTCCTCCTGACCGTTCAGCGCTTCCAACTCCTTATCGGCAAGAGGCCGCCAGGCCACGGCAATGACTCGCAGGCCGTTTTCAGCCAGACCACGCATCACCGCCTCGGCCCGCTCCGTATCCTCCCCGGCGGCTAACAACGGTGCAAGGGCCTCAAAGGCGCCCTTGACACAGACAACCGGTTCATCTCCAACCCGCCCCACTCCAGCGGAGCGCTTTTTCTCGACATCAAAGGGAAAAAAACAACGGATACCTTGCTGCAGAGCCGTGCAGTCGAGGCGGCATTCCCTTGCTTTTTCGGCAATCGCGACATCAACAGCATCTCCCAACAATCCCGACTCCGTTGCCCTGACCTCCGAGGCGATAACCGCAAAATTGAGCAGGGTGGCGCGCGCCTGATTTTCAAGCAATGCCCCGGAGTACGACTCCACCAAATGAGAAAGAGTCAGCCGGTTTAGGGTCAGGGTACCGGTTTTGTCCGAACAGATAACATGAACGGCACCCAGAGATTCAACCGCATTCAACCCCTTAACCAGCACATTTTTCTGGGCCATGCGCACACTACCTATGGCCAGGGAAAGAGTAAAGGTCGGCAAGAGCCCCTCAGGGACATTGGCGACAATGATGCCCATCATAAAAACCAGATTGACCCACAACGGCTTACCGGTGCAGACGCCAAAGAGAAAAAATCCCAGGCCCATGGTACAGGCAATGATGGAGAGAACACGGACCATGTGTGCGGTTTCCCGTTCCAGCGGCGATGGTGTCCGGGATATGGTTTGCGACAACTGCGCCACCTTGCCGAATTCCGTGCGGGTACCGGTGGCGATCACCACACCGATACCGTTGCCCCGCACCACGGTACAGCCGGCGTAACCGATATTGCTCAATTCGCTTTCCTCAAGACGGCAGCTGCTTGCGGTCACACTGCAGGGCATGGTTTCCCCGGTAAGCGGTGCATTGTTGACCAGCATGCCGTTGGCTTCGACAAAACGGACATCGGCTGGAATTTTATCCCCCTCACCCAGGAGAATAATATCTCCCGGCACAACCCCCTCGGCCAATTCTTCAACAACGCGGCCCTCACGCCTGAGGTTGACCTTCTGCGGGAGAAAGTGTTTCAGGGCCTCCATGGCCTTTTCCGCCCTAAACTCCTGAATGAAGCTAAAAATGCCGTTCAAAAGGGCGACCCCGGTAAGGGCCCACCCCAAAACATTCATCCCCTCACCAGGGTTGAGGTACTGGGCAATAGAGCAAATCGCGGCGGCGACGAACAACAGTACGGTAAAGAAATGGGTGAATTGACGGGCAAAGCTTCGCAGGGTTTTCCATCTGTCCGGGATGGAAAAACGATTTGGTCCGACATGGGCCAGGCGTTCATTGACCTCGTCCCGGCTGAGTCCTTCACAACGGCTGCGCAGACTGGAAAATACAGCTTCCTTTGGTAATTCGGCAATGTGTTGAAATCGGTCTTTCATATCTTGCGATAGATGCCAACGTCACAGGGAGTACGCCGCAAGATCTGCTCGATGGTATTGCCGTAGTAGAAACGGGACTGAAGTAGTCTGTCACTGGCGCCAAGAAGAATGAGTCCAACCTGTACTTTACAGGCCTGGATCAGGATTTCCTTGCCCCAATCGTCGGAAATCAAGACATGGTCATCAATGATTGCCGTCCCTCTTTCTGGGTACTGCTCGATCTCCTCGATGACGGCCTGCATATACGCCACTCCCCGCTGCAGTGATTTTTGCGCCCGAAAAAGCGAAATATAGGGAAAGACAAGGGGATTGAACAGCATGATCCGCAGCAGGACCAGTTTTTTGATGCCGGGTGCGAGCATTGAAAAAAAAGGTCGGGCAGCGGCAAATTTTCGCGGATGCCCTGAAAGGGGAAACATGACGTGAGCCGGGCAACCCAGCAGCCCAGGATTGACTACCCGCAACGCCAGGGTATTGAATTTCTTGGAGCGCAGCAGTTCCTGGGAAATCGTTCCTGCTAGAAAACCTTTCCCCCTTGAGGTAGCTCGCGCCCCGCAGATGCAGTAACATGCATCCCCCCAGGGAATGGTTTCCAGCAATGTTGCAAAAACATTTTTCCGGACCTGCTGATAGATGATTGTGAGCTCGACCTCCACTCGTCTGCTTTCGGCAAGGAGCTGGCTGACCTTGGCCGCGACTATATCCTTGGCCATGGAACCATCAAGGATATGCAAAAGCGTCAACTGCCTGCCTGGGGTGTTCCTGCTCATGCCAATGGCGTAACGTGCCACCCAATCGGCATTGATGGAACCATCGTACGCCAGAAAAAGTCGCGGCGATTGCATGCCCGCCCCCTCGGAGAGATGGAATATCAACTGCTCGTTTCAACAATGACCACAACGCCTTGGAAAAAGGCGGGATCTTGTTCAATCCCGCCTTTCGGCACCTTGCAAGAACTCCTTACATCCTCCTCAATTCGTGAGTACTGACGGTGGACCAGGTTCGTCAGTTATGACAAACTGATTCAAGCATACCTTATCCGCCTGTTACGGATTCAACTCCTTTTTTTCCTGGCGAGACCGCTAAGCCCAAACAAACCTGTACCAAACAGGATCATGGTGGCTGGTTCTGGGACTGGTGTCAGTCCAGAAATTTGGGTCTGTTTAAGCTGATCGATTCCTTCCTCGAAACCGAAGGAATCGATTCCTTCCGTTGATGTAAGAGTTATCGACTTCATCAATGTGCCAAAATCAGCAAGTGCCAAAATGGCATTTTCTCCCGAACCAACCAGACTGTACAAACCAGTATACGACTCACTTAATCCGGACATGTCTTCAACTGTTACCGTTAAATCTTCGATGGTTTTCGTCAGATTGATACTAAAAATTAGATCTTCAAAATAATAACCTGGTGCAGTAATAGTGATTTCGTTAATAGCCCCATCAACCGCCTTAATTGTTGCAAACCCTTCTGCAGACCAAAGATAGTCGGTTGTCGAGGAAAAAGTAACCAGTTGTACACCAGCCTGACTGCCCACATGGCCCATAACTGTAGAGGCCTCATCTGCGGAATCCACAGAATCCAAATAAACGTTCTTTTCCTCCAGATCACTTGGAAAAGTATTTTGTTTGAGATAAATATCGGCGTAATCGCCATCAAAAACAGGAACAGCGTAGGATGGGACCATACTCAAAGCTGAAAGAGTCGCAGATATCGCCGTGATCAAGAACCACTTTTTCATGTTTTTCCTCCCTAGTTTTGGATGAAACAGACAGATGTCCACTTGTCTCCATACTAGAGTTTTATAACGGAAAAACAATACTATAAAAAAATATACAGAATAAATACTGTTCTTATATACATCAAATAAGGAGGCAAAAACGTAATAGAGTCACGTTGACTGCATCCCTCGCCCATCCCAAGTCAGGGGTGCCTTGAAGTATATTGAAGCTCAACGATTTAAGCTTTTATTGAAAACAAGGTCCGGTCCACGCAAACAAAAAGAGAAGAGTATGCAGAGAGCACCTCTACAGCCGACTGTTTTTTCAATGAATCAACCCAAAAAATCCAACAAATAAGTATTGTTCCGCAAAAGGTGCATACAAATCCGGGAGCACAGGCTGTGTTTACACCGTTTCCCTCGCCTTGGTTTGCCTGATCATTTCCCTTATTCTTTCAACAAGATATTCCGGAAGCCCCTTGCTTCGCACATCCAGAAATCCCTGAATGATCAATTCCCTGGCAGCCTCCTCACTCAGCCCACTGGCCATCAGGTAACAGAGTTCCTCCTGGGAAATCATCCCCACAGAGGCTTCGTGACTCAGCAAGACCAACGGTGCGTGTCCCTCCAACTCGGGAATGGCATGGATGTACCCACCAGGGTTGACCAGCAGGCCATTACAGGCCATAGCGCCCTGTACGCCATCGACTTCACCAACAATGCAGCCCCGGGTCGTTACCCGGCCGCCATCGGAGACCACCCGACTGACGATATCCGCCTTGGCCCGATCTCCCTGGAGGCGGATCATCCCCCCAATGTCCAGATTGGCTCCCAGAGGGGCATAGACTATCGAATAAAATTCCGCCAGTCCGCCTGCTGCAACTTCCGCCACCGGTGCCATCTGCAGTTCTTTGACAGGACTCATGGCAATATAATTTGAGATAAAACGCCCACCTTTGCCGACTTGGGCGGCTGCCCGGGGATACACCCTGATTTCAGGCCCCCAGCTATGAATCATGGTTGAGGTGATGCTCGCCCCCTCTCCAATATAGTACTCGGTGACGCCGATATGACAGCCTGCTTCAACATGAGCGCTGGTGGCACAACCTGAGATCAGATGCAGCACGGCTCCCGGTTCGGCCACGACAATGTTATGCACCCGCTGTGTTGTTTGGTTGGTGTGGATATAAAAACAGGTCTGCAGCGGTAGGCTCACCTCCTGCCCCTGCCTGACGCGAATAAAATAGCCAAGCGGTTCCGGCTGGTCGTTCACCATTTGAGTATAGACATCTTTGTGCGGGTCGATCAGGTGAAAGACCAGTTGCCGCACCCGTTCATCCGCCTGGATTGCCTCGGCAAGAGGACGCAGTTCCACCTGTTCCTGCAATGGGTTCGATTCCACAATACGCTCGTCGGCTACCAAAAATGAACCGGCGTGCTCCTGCTCGCCGCGATAGCCGACACGCGCAAGGTCTTTCCATTCTTTTGGGGAAATCAGTGCATCGCTACGCATGAGGAACCTCCGCTGCCCGTTGTTGGAGCCGACGGGCACATCCTTCATACCCATATTCCTGAATATGGCTGAAAATTTTCAATGGGTCACCGGTACAGACGATACGGCCATCGACAAATACATGCCCCTGATCCGCTTCGATATAATTGAGGATGTAACCGGTATGGGTAATGATCAGCCCTGCCCTGGTTTGCGATGCATGTTCATTGTTACCTGCAAGCAACACATGAATGGCCTTGGAGATAGTGGCGATATGCTCCAGATCGACGCCGGATTCGGGCTCGTCGAGCAGAATAAGGTCAGGGGCCTGGGCCGCTACCTTGAGAATTTCCGAGCGCTTGAGCTCACCACCGGAAAACCCGGCATTCAAATCCCGATCCTTGAGGGATTCCAACTCCAGACTCCGATACAGAGAAGCGCAATCCCCCACCTTGGCAATGGCCTGGATAAAAGTCTCCAACTTGACCCCTTTGATGGCCGGAGGGCGCTAAAACATAAGCCCTATCCCTTTCCGGGCAATTGCATCCACGCTGAGCCCGTCGATCCGTTCACCATACAACCAGATGCTTCCCCCAACGATGGTATACCCCGGCAAGCCCATGACCGTGGCCAAGAGGGTCGATTTTCCTGAACCGTTCGGCCCGAAAAGTATATGGGTCTCGCCCGGTGCCACCGCCAGATTCACCCCATTGAGAACGGCGCGCCCGTCTATCTGGACCCACAGGTCTTTGATCTCCAGCATCACAGTGCTCATAACTCCCGCCTCGACATTTTCGTTTTGTTGCTTTTGGGGGTTCGTCTTCGAAAAACAGCCATTTCTTTTACCGGATCTTCCGTTTGCTCAAGGGGAGCTATTCACAGATCATCTTCCCCCTGCTCACCCACTAGAATCATTTCGATTTCTTCAACAATCTCCTGTTGCCGCAGGGTATTGAGCCGCTGCTGCAGGGTATTGATCAAGCTGTCGAGGTGTTCCTGAGCCCCCTCCATCTGTTGCAAGCGCATCCGATTTTCCTGCATAGAAGAGAGCAACATCGTCTGATAGAGGGCCTGATACAGGAGCTGCCACTGCACATCCTCCAGGAGGAGCGTTCGCTTGCAGGTGGTGTCGACGTGCATTACCGATTCATTTTTCGGTAAATCGCTGTACGGGATGAGCTGTTTGCGCTCAATAGCATGCTCGCCGTGAAAAAGAATAGTGAACGCCAGAGGAACGGAAACCAGGGCGAGATGATCCATCACCTGCTGGACGCAGGGGTAAATTTCATCGACGGTTGCCGGACCAGGGAAAATTACCCGCCCGTTTTCTTGTTCGACAATGAGCGCCAATCGCCCCCCCAAAAACAGCATCTCATCATAACAGGCCGTTTCAGAAGCAAGGGCTCGCTTGAGCTGTTCATTAAAACCGCCACAGAAGCCCCGCTCCGACCCCAGAACAAGGAAGATACTGCGCTCCGGCACCTTTGCCACGGTTGTCCGGCCATGGGTGAGTAAGGCAAGCCCCTCGACCACGGATGCTAGCGCCTGCTTCTGCTGCTGCTCGAGCCGAAGTGTCCGGTGCAACTCCACTTCGGCCATATTTTTCATGGCGCTGATGATTTCTCGCAACTCGTGGTAAAAGCGCAACCGCGTGCGTTGCCCAGTCTGTTTGCTCACGATTTATCCAGCCAGTTTTGCACCCCTGCCCGCCATTGATCCTGAGAACTGTCCAGACTCAGATTGCTAAGATCAGCTCCATGTTCCAACTGGTTCAATTGGTGGGGGATCTCGTCGAGGGGGATGGTGTCGAGCAGATGTTCCTGGTACGCGGTCAGCCAGGCCATCTGGCCTCTGGCACTGACAGGGTGCATTCGTTCCTGAGAAAAGATGGTGCGCAATACCCGCCCCCTGAGCAGTTTGGCTTCCATGGCCGGTTCCAGCCTGGTGCCAAAGCGGGTAAAGGCTTCCAATTCGAGAAACTGGAGATAATCCAGACGAATACTACCCACCTTGTTCTTGATTTCCGGGTGCTGGGCCTTACCTCCAATACGGGAAACCGAGCGAGTGACATCGATGGCCGGCAAGACCCCGGCGGAAAACAGTTTCTGGTCCAGATAGATTTGGCCATCGGTGATGGAGATAAGGTTCGTCGGGATATACGAGGAGATCTCTCCCTGTTTCGTCTCAACAAGAGGCAATGCCGTCATTGAACCGCCGCCCAGTTCTGGCGACAACACCGTGGATCGTTCCAAGAGACGGGAATGCAAATAAAAAATGTCACCGGGATAGGCCTCCCGCCCCGGTGGCCTGTGCAACAGCAGCGACAGTTCCCTATACGATTGCGCATGCTGGCTGAGATCGTCGTAAATAATCAGCGTATCCCGCCCTTTGCGCATCCAGGCCTCGGCAATGGCACAACCGGCAAAGGGAGCGAGATAGCGGCAGCCGGACAATTCGTTGGCCTCGGCCACCACCAGCACCGTATAGGGCAGCGCCTCATGGAGCCTGAGAATATCCAGTAAGGTCGCCACGGAACTACGAGTCTGTCCTATGGCCACGTAAATACAGAGTACATCTTCACCACGCTGCCGAAGCAAGGTGTCCAGGGCCAAGGAACTCTTTCCCAATCCGTGATCACCGATGATCAGCTGCCGCTGCCCCTTTCCAATGGGAATCATGGTGTCGATGATACGATTACCAGTATAAAGGGGACAGCTGACGAAGTTGCGATCAAGAATCGCGGGCGATGGTGCTTCCAGCAATCCCCGGTGCCAAGTCTCCGGTGCGGGTTTGTCGTCCAGGGGCGTGCCGAACGGATCGATCACCCTGCCAAGCAGGGTCTCGTCAACACCGATGTCCAGACGGCGACCTGTACGCGTCGCGACGATGCCCGAGGCGAGGTTCCTTCCCTGGTGGAGAATGATGGCCCCAAGTCTTTCGGGCTCGAGCAGGAAAACCAGGGCGGTGGATTCGTCTTCCATCAGCAGGACTTCATCCATCATCGCCGAAGGAAGCCCGCTCACCCAGACAATGCCATCACCAATACTGATCACCCTGCCCTGCTCACTGAGACGCAGACCGAACCGATAGGTTTCCGGCAGATGGAAGGGAAAGGATTCAGGCCGCTTCATGGCTCAGGCTCTTGCTGAAAAAAGCCAGTTCATCACTCAGATTGACATGGAGGAGCTGGTCGCCGATCGCCAAGCGATACCCACTGAGCAGCGCCGAATCCAGGGTGAAGATGCAGTCTATATCGCTCTCCAGCACTCTGGCGAGATGTTCCTGCAGCTTTTGTTGCTGCTCGGGAGATATCTCTCTGGCGGAAACCACAGCAACTGCCTCATGCCGACGCGCAAAGGCCCTCTGCAGGACGTTCCGCTCCGCCGCAGGCAGTTGTGCCAGATCTTCCAGCAATATGTGCAGAATCGCCTGATCCAATTCACGACCAGCCAGCCGCTTCAGCATTTTTCCGGTGAGGTGCAGGGCAGCCTGCGCAGCCTGGGCTTGCGCCTGCCTCTGCTGGTTGGCATAATCCTGTTTGGCCAGGGTTTGCAGACGAACTCGTTCGGAAGCGGCAGCCTGGCGCTCTTTGTCCAGTGCCCTTTCCTCCTCCTTGGCCAACGTCTGGCGAAGCTCGTCCTGCTTTCGAGCCCTCTCCTCTTCCCAATTTGCCAGACTCCGTTCATACTGCGCCTTGAGAACGCCCGCTTCCTCTTCCCTTTGCGTTGCCCGCATCATTTCCTGGTTCAACACTTGTTTGCGATCGGCGATAGCCTGCTGAATGGGGCGATAGAGAAAACGATGCAGCAGCCAGAGCAAAACTAGAAAATTGACAATTTCCAGGGCAAAGGTGAAGGGATCTATGGTCATGACGGGCTCACTCAGCGCAGCATATAGGCAAGCAGCGGATTCCGAAAAAGGATGATCAGCACCACCACCAGGGTGTAGATCGCCAGCGATTCGATCATGGCCAGCCCGATAAACAGGGTGCGGGTGAGGGTTTTCTCCGCTTCTGGCTGTCGAGCCAGCGCATCAAGGGCTTTACAGATGGTCTTGCCCATGGCATAGGCGGGGACAGCGGTCCCCAGAGTGATGGCCAGGGCAGCAACAACTGTGGAAATCAGACTAAAAAGATGGATATCACTCATGACGTTCTCTCTTTTGTTCATTATTGGATCCAACGCCCAGGGATGCCCTGGCCGTTGACGAAGGGGCCTCTGGATGCTTTTCGTCCATCGCTTCAAGGCCACTCCCGATATAGAGGAGGGCGAGTATGCCGAAAATATAGGCCTGAACCAGTGCTTCGATAATATGGAGCATCAACAATGGGATCGGCACCAAAAATCCTGCCACCATCAGAACAAGCAGCGCCGCCATTTCCAGACTCATGATGTTGCCGAACAGACGGATGGCTAAGGCCAGGGTGCGGGTTAATTCGCTGATGAGATGGAAGGGCAGCAAGATAGGACTCGGCGCGAGATAATGGCGCAGGTGTGCTTTCAGCCCGAGAGTGCGGAGGCAAACCAGTGGACCGAAGCAAAGACCACCACCGCCAACGCTGCGGTTACGGACAGATCTGCCGTCGGGGAATGCAGGCCGGGGATCAGCCCGACCAGATTGGCGACCACGAGAAAAATCCACAGGGAGGCAATGAAAGGGGTGACCTCGCGATAAGCGCCCGGAACCACTTCACGAACAGCGTTATCCATCATGGTGTAGACGGTCTTCTCGGCCACGATACGCCAGGGGTGCTCCAGTTGATGGAGATGACGTTTGAGCAGCAAACTGACCAAAAACAATACAGCCATGATGGACCAGGTCGTCACCAGGGACAGACTCAAGGCAATCGGGCCGAGCTGGAAAAAACCTTCGTTCATATCTTGCCTCGCAGATACCAGAAGATATTCCATACTCCGGCAGCAACACCGAGCACGATGCAACTCACCGTCCAGCGTGTACCAAAGTTCTGGTTCAGCGAATCAAGCCAGGCCCCCAGATAGGCACCACCGACGATGGGAAGAACCAGAAGCAATCCCAGGGTGCCGCCATACAGCAACAAACCGAAAAGACCGGCTGGCTGCTGCTCGCCCTTTTTTTGTCGTTCGCTATCGCGCCGCACCGACTTCTTAAATTGTTCACGTTGCCCCATACGCCTCTCCATGGCGGTTCATTTCCCAGAGTTTTTTGGTCAATGCCTGTTCCAGCTGCACGTAGCTGACTTTGGTATGTTGCACATCCGTATGCGCACTTTGCCAAGCTTCCTCCATGTGGGCGATGAGCTGATCCCGTTCCCAGCTGAGAATAAATTGGCTGGTCGTCAGACAAAAGACATTTGCTCTGAAGACAACAACCGAACCAGGCTGCGCGATATACACCCAGCCCTTTTCCGCAACATGTACGCGTGCCAGGCCGGGACGAAGGCAGGTTACAAAGGTTTCATGGTGGGCCTGAAGGCCAAAACTGCCGCTGGGATCCTGCCCGATAAAACTCAGCGCCTCCTGACTCTCCCATTGATGCGAAAAATCCTGCACCCTACAGCGAAATGTTCTCATGATGCGATGGTCCCCCGCATATAACATTGTGTTTCGTCAAGGTGATCAAAACGGCCCTGGAGAAAGCCCTCACAGTCCGAGAGCATTGCCTCCAGAGGAACAGAGACCCCGGCGATACCGGTATGGTCGGCGACCACATGAAAGGGCTGGGTCAGATAGCGCTGTAATTTACGCGCACGATCGACGATACGGCGATCTTCGGCGGAGAGTTCCTCTATCCCGAGAATGGCGATGATATCCTCAAGTTCGCGATAGCGGGCCAGGTGGGAGCGCACCCCCATGGCCACGGTGTAATGCCGCTCGCCGAGCTGATAGCGATCCATCATGCGGCTGCCGGAAAGTAGCGGATCCACAGAGGGATAGATGCCCTTGGCGGCCTGCTGGCGCGAAAGGATTACGCTTGTATCGAGATGGTTGGTAATTGCCGAGACAGCAGGGTCGGACATATCATCCGCCGGCACATAGACAGCCTGGACCGCGGTAATGGCCCCGGATTTGGTTGACAGGATACGCTCCTCCAGTGCCGCCACCTCCGTTGTCAGGGTTGGCTGATAACCGACGGTCGCCGGCATCCGGCCAAGCAGACCGGAAATTTCACTCCCCGCCTGGACAAAACGAAACATGTTGTCCATCAGGAAGAGAACCTCTGCTTTCAGGGTATCGCGCAGGTACTCCGCATAGGTAAGGGCGGAGAAACCGACATGAAACCGCACCCCGGGCGACTCATCCATCTGTCCGTAAATCAATAGGGCGCGAGGCAAGACGCCGGAATCGCGCATCTCGTGCCAGAGTTCGTGCCCCTCACGCATGCGCTCCCCTACCCCGGCAAAAACCGAGGCGCCATGGTAGAGCATGCTCACTGCCTGCATGAATTCCATCATCAGCACCGTTTTTCCCACACCGGCACCACCAAAAAGACCTGTTTTACCGCCTTTGACAAAGGGGCACAGCAGGTCGATTACTTTGATCCCAGTCACAAAGATTTCACTGGCGGGGACGGTGTCGCTCAAGGCTGGTGGAGGGGCAAGAATATTGCGATACTCCTGAGGCGTAATCGGCGGCTCTTTATCCAGTGGTTCACCGAACATATTGAGCATACGCCCCAAACACTGCGGGCTGACGGGAACATGCAAAGGAGCCCCGGTGTCAAAGACCGACATGCCGCGTGAGAGTCCGGCGGTACTGTGTAGGGCTATGGTGCGTATACGTTGAGGCCCGAGATGCTGATAGACTTCAAGCTCAATGGGATCGCCATGATCGGCGACGGCGAGGGCCTGATTAAGTGGTGGCAGGTAGCGGGTTCTGATATCCACAACCGGACCATGGATGGCCTCGATTGTGCCGACCGGCGATGGCGAGGCCAAGGCCGCTGGATGGGGGGGGACTATGAGAGGAAGTATAGGTCACGGAGCTCACTTTTGTATCAGAATACCCCGATTATGGGTCAAAAAAGATCACCACGCATGGACACCTAAACGCAGTTCATCCGCCCATCTTGCAGAGGCGAACAAAGAAGTCAGCCACAACATCCTGGTGGGCATCAGGCATACTTTATGGCCCCGACACAAAAACCCTATCAAATCGATGTATGATGGACTTTTCACGAGTCCATCATGTATTAAGCTATGATATTTTTGTGATAAAGAGAAGAGGTAAGCGCCAGGCTCCGAGGGGTGCGAATAAATTTACAGCAGGGATATGGTTAACCTCAGAGTCCGTGCTTACCTCCGAGGATAAAATTTTCTGATTTCCACCGAAACTCAGCTCGTTTTTTTTTTTGCCAAGAGTTGCTTTTCACAGGGTGGACGCAGGGGGGGCCACCCACCGATACACTGCCACAGACACGGAAACGGTTTAAGGCAAGGGCATATTGCTTAGGGTGGGCACAACCAGACGTGCCCACCCTACCGTTCTCGGAATATTGGCAATCCCATTTCTTCGTGTGGCTTAAACAATGAATGTCGTTCATGAAGCCACCTTTTTCAATCGCTTACAGATTCGGGGCGATAACCGATACTTTTAAGGCTTCACCCGTGACGGGTTACATTTTGAGAGGGCCACGAAATTAGAAGCTTCTTTATTTTTACGGAACCTTCCAACCTTGCCCCCGGCCAGGACTACACACCCGATGCTATCGGGCCTCAAGACCCTACACGTACCCTTTTCCTCCGCAGGTCGGGCACGGGGTATCAGGCGTACAAACCTGCCCTGAGCCACTCGACTCAGGATCACGTTCCTGCTGATCTGGTGAATTGATGCCCTCCCACTCCGAACTTGTCTCGCAAACGCCACTGAGGACTTTCCCCCCTATACAGGTCGGACAAACAGTTTTTTCGGCTTCGTGCGTAGTCATGATCTCCTCCTTAAAAAAATGGTTGCTCAACAGGTAAACAATCTACTGGCACAACGATCTTGTAAAATGTCAGAGTTTAGCTCTCTCCTGTTGCTACACAGGCAAGGAGCGACCTGATCGTGCAATACATTAGCCTCAAGACAACACGCTGAAAACACATCTTTATTTCATAAAAAATGCCTACGTTATCTATGCATCGCAAGCCAAAGGGCCTCGCATCCGTACAACGAAATCATCTCGCAATTTTCTCCCCCGCTACCCCATATCCTCCTCATGGTTCCTCCCTTGCCTAATCGATACAAAACCATCTACAATTTCACAAATTCCAGGTAGATCGCTGCCCCCATCAAGGTAAAATGTTTTTTCCACACGCTGGAGGACGTATGCGGAATCCCTTTCTGTGCTCGGTTCCTGATTGGCTACGGGGCATCATCAACGATCCCTTTCGCCGTACGCTGTTCCTGGCTCTTATTCTACTGGGCATGACCGTCTTTTTTTGGGAATCGCGAAAGCCCAACGAGATGAAGGATCAAGGACAATACCAAATCAGTTTTTTCTACCACCCACAATGTCCGCATTGCCGGGCAGCGAAGGCCTTCATCCCATACCTCAAGGCAAAATACCCCGAAATTTCATGGAAATTTTACGACACCTCTCTTTTTGAAAACGGTCGTCGACTCGAGCATTTTATTCGCAAGAGCACTCAACCCAACCTTTCGGGCGGTGTCCCCATGACCTTTATCGGCTCCATGGTGATCAGCGGCTTTGATAGGCCGGAAACCACCGGTATACAGATAGAACAGGCCATTCGATCCATGCTGAATGCTACGCAGCCCGACCTTGCCCAAAAGTCGGCAATCGATCGCTCACCCGTTCTGGATCTACCGATCCTGGGACTCGTTCACCCCATGGAATCTTCACTACCGGTGCTGACCGTGGTGCTTGGCCTAGTCGATGGGTTTAACCCCTGTGCAATGTGGGTCCTGGTCTATCTCATTTCGATTATCGTCAACCTCCATGATCGCCGTAAAATTTGGCTTCTAGTCGGTACGTTTATAGCCAGCTCCGGCATTTTGTACTTTCTGTTCATGACTGCCTGGCTGAATGTGTTCCTCTTTCTTGGGTTTCTCCGGGGGTTGACGCTGATAATCGGCCTAGGCGCCCTGGGGGCAGGCATCCTCGATATCCGCGAATACATACAGAACAAGGGCCATATCGTCTGCAATCTCGGCAATCTGCAATCCAAGCAGCGCACCATGCACCGCATCGACCGTATCGCCGACGCCCCGCTCTCCTTTTTCACCGTTTTTTCCATTGTTGTACTCGCTTTTATCGTCAACTCGATTGAGTTTGCCTGCTCTGCCGCACTACCGGCTATTTATACCCACACCCTCTCGTTGCACCAACTGCCGCCTCTGGTCTACTATGGCTACATTCTCCTCTATACCTTTTTCTTCATGCTCGACGATCTCATCATTTTCAGCTTGACCGTCCTCGCCCTGGATTCCAATTTTGGTCAGCGCTATGCTGGCCACTGCCGCATTATCGGTGGCATCATCCTCTTTATCCTGGGCCTGGTCATGACCTTCCGCCCCGAACTTCTTCGCTGATCGGGACACCACGAATGCCGAAGAACGACAGAAATTTATGTTCATGCATACGAGGCAAATAAAATTTCGCAATGAACAATTACGAAGGGGAAAGGGAAAAATACGATAAATAAGCTATATAAAAATAAAAATCGGTTATCCCTTCATATGATTCTGTATTAATTGTATGCGAGGGTGCGGTAACGGAACCTAAATACCTCGAATCATTTAAAGAAAAGCACTGGATAAGCTCAGCTCGAGTGAGAGTCGCAGGCGAGGAGTGTGGATCATCGCCAAAAAGTATTGTTAATTAGTGCCTGAACGAAAACCATATTTTTTAGCAAAAAGTCTTGCTTGCTTAACGGCGAACCATGCGGAGAGCTTTCTTTCCGAGAGCATTTTTTGTTTCCACCAGTTCGGACATGATAATTCTTCTCATTCTTCCAAACCTCCAGGCAGACCTCTCCTGTCAAATTTAGCTGCCGAGGCAATCGGCTTTTGTCAGGCTGCTTTCTTGTAAGGGCCGCGTTCCCGTTGGGCTGCCTCTTGTTCCTGCTGA
>JAQUEZ010000317.1 GCA_028684915.1 Desulfobulbus sp. | reverse complement strand
CACCACCACGGTGTCACCTTCACGAACGAAGGTAAGCAGTCTTTCCAACTCAGGCCTCTGGACGTCTTTGCCTGAAGCTTTGTCGGTAAACACCTTGCTGACGTCGATATGATCAAGTTGGCGTTCCGGGTTCTGGTCGAAACTGCTGACGCGGACGTAGCCGATGCGTTGGCCTTGCAAAAGGTCTCCTCCAAAGGGTTGTAATGTCAAGTTGAACTCTATTACCTTTGACGAAATGTGTCAATAAATAGCAAAACAAACTCTATCCTGACGTTTAACGCGACCCTTCCTGACATCAGTTTAGGGTATACTTCAGCATGACGCACCATCTCAAAGGGGTTTGAAGTCCAATGGAACGAAAACGTACGTTAAGGATCGCAGTTCGCCAACAAAAGAGATTTAGACTTACAGTCATATGAAGTGAACGTCTGGGCATTGTAGAATTTTTTATACCTTCGATGTGGCAATATTAACATGTGGCTGTAGCGCCATCGTGAGCCAGTCCCCAGCATCCGGTTGTTGGCAAATCAATAATTATATTTCCGTGTGAAATATTGTGTGAAATTATCTCTGTTGAAAAACCTTAATCTGGCGGACTTTTTGGAATTAATATTTAGAAATCGATATGTTATGAATCGATGCATGAAATTGCGTAACTTGTGTCCGGAAAAATGTTGTCTGACCAGAGGGTGGCCTGACCCTGACGTCAATGACTCACCACAGATATTGGCAACCTTGGATTAAGAGGTCAATATATCGATGATCTTGTTACCTTTCCCTGGTGCCCCATTGATATTTGAGAGCCGGGAATACAAAAAACAACCGGAAACGGTAGACGTTCTTTCCGTTTCCGGTAGCGTTCCGCAAAGCGAGAGAACAATCAACCTGGCCCCTCCCCTTTGCTGACTCTTTTCATCCTGCCTGGCAGGAACCGTCCTGGAGTTGATCCTGATCCTGTAACTTATCTTTGATAAGCAACTTGAGCATGTCTTGTATGCCTGCAAGATGCTGTGCGTCCTTATGCTCAATCGCATCCTGACATGAGCGATCCCGACTTTGGGTGCGTGTTCGATCTCCGGCTCCCTGGCCCATGGAAGTTCCCTTGCCGTTACCTGCCATTGCGGGCATTGCCAGCATGATGATGGCTCCGGCCATTAGCACTATTTTACCTGCGATTCTTCCTGTGTTCATTGTTCGCTCCATGTGTTGGATCGGGATAGTGCGGAAAGCCTATCAATCCGCAGCGCATGCCTATCCGTCCGAATTTATGTTGCGCTATCCAATCAACGTCTGAGTTTCATGATGGTTACAATTTTTTTCACCTCGTTGTCGTTTCATCAAAGTTTGCCTCGTTCAAATTACTAAACTCCTCAAACAGGCGGAAACTTCATTTTGCGCTGAACCAACAAGGGGTTTAATCTTCCTTTAATCTGCCATGGGTTATCATTAAATCAAAATCGACAGCGCAGGAATGAAAGCTCTATAAGAATCGGTTCAATGAAAGGAGGAAATCGTGAAAACTATGTGCATGGGAATCACGGCATTTTTATTCATGTCACTCGCTCCACCTGCGGTGTTCAGCAGTGAAAATGACTGCTATGAACACAGTAGACGCATAGGTGAGATGGAGCAACTCCCAACAGGATATCGTACCAAGATGTACGGCACGGTGGAGACGCTTCCGGAAAATGGGCTTTCAGGCGTGTGGGTCGTAAACGGAAGGCAGGTTGTTGTAACCAAAGATACCTTTCTGGAAGAAAAGCACGGAACGATTAAACCTGGCGCCTTTGTTGAGATAAAAGCCATGCAGTCAGGAGATATTCTTACTGCCACCAAAGTAGAGGTAAAAAGGGCCAAAGCCTCCGGCTCTCCCGCTGCCATGGAGAATACGATGTCTGGCACCATCGAAAATCTTCCAAAAGGCCTTTTGGGGACCTGGGTTGTAAGCGGCAAAGAGATCCTGGTATTGAAAGAGACTGTAATAACGGGAAAAAAGGGTCAACCCGAAATAGGTGCTCCCGTGCAGGTGCAGGGGACAGTGTTGGGGGAAACCTTTATTGTTTCCCGGATCGAGATAAAACAAGACGGCAACTAAGGGTTGGAAATAGGGACAAGGGTCGTTTTGTTAATTTTCTCGTAAAAAAAATCAAAGCGCAGGTAAAAGGAGTCACCTCATGAATCGTATTCTCGTGTGGGATTTTCCTACACGAATGTTTCACTGGTTGTTGGCAGTGACATTCACGGCGTCCCTCAGTATTGGGCTGATTGTTTCTGATGAAAACCCGTTCTTTGCCGTTCACGGAATTCTTGGCCTAGTGACCGGCCTGCTGGTCCTTTTTAGGATTTTCTGGGGCTTTTGGGGCTCAAAGTATGCCCGGTTCAGCTCCTTCCTTTTCAACCCCCTCGAACTTTATAGCTATATCCGAGATGCGCTCGGCGGAAAAACTATGCGGTATGCCGGCCACAATCCTGGGTCAGGCTATGCCGCTTTCGTCATGTTTTTCCTTCTCGGAGGTCTTGTTGCAACTGGATTGTTTAGTCAGCGGGAGGTCTTCAAGGAAGCCCATGTTTTTTTTGCATATGCCATGCTTGCAGTGGTGTCCGCCCATCTGGCAGGGGTAATCGTACACACCGCCAAGCACAAAGAGAACATAACTTTCAGCATGGTTTCCGGATACAAGGATGGTGAGGCAAACGAAGGAATACCTGCTGCCAGACCATTAGCTGGGGCGGTGTTTCTGCTTTTAACTTGTTATTGGATTGCAGGTTTATTTAGCAACTTTGACCCGCAATCCAGACAAACAATAGTGCCGTTCATCGGCACAACCATCCAGCTGATTGAGGCGGAGGATAAGATTAAAGAACATAGAGGTGGTAAACACGGTCATCATGAGGAGGATGACGATTGACAGGAACAGATGTAAAAATGCCTAAAGCATCCTAATGGATTCTTTGATGGAAAATAATGTAAACTGATGAACCTTTTGCAGTGCATCCTTGCCCGAGCGCACTTTAAAAGGCTCTAAATCGAATTAACAAAGGAGGTTCGTGTGAACCAAAATTCCATTTTTCCAGAATTGCTCAATAAGTTTAAAAATAATCCTCAGATTATGCGAAAGTTTAAAATCTTTTTGGGTGTAGCTTTTATCGGTTTTCTATTGGTGTCAACTCTTATCCTCTGGGGAGGTGTTGCGGCTGTTCGAGGGGTTGCAAACCTTGGCACCAACCCTAACGTACAGGAGAAAGTTGTGGCTCTCGGAAAAGAGATTAATAATCTTCCCGCTCTTGCAAAGGTGGGATGTTGGGACAAAGCTCAAAGTCTCTTGAGTATTAAAGCATGGCTTGAAAAACCAATTGCTGTGAATGTGAAAGAGTTAACCCAGGCCTGTTCAGGAAAAAATCCAACAAATTGAAGAAACGAAATTCACCTAAACCATCCACAAACCCAAAACCAACCCCCTGACTGTATGAGAATTCTAATTATTGAAGACGAGCGACATCTTGCGAAAATTCTGAAAAAGGGGCTTGAGGAAAACGGCTTCATCGTCGATATGTGCCATGATGGCGAGGAAGGGCTCTATATGGCAGAGACAAATCCGTTCGACGCTATACTTCTCGACATTTTGCTTCCCAGAATGGACGGGTTGACAATTCTTAACAGCTTACGGGCAAAAAACATCGGGGTCCCGGTTCTGTTGCTTACTGCCAAGGGAGAGCTTGAGGACAGGGTTAAAGGGCTGAACACCGGGGCGGATGATTACATTGTAAAGCCTTTTGATTTTCAGGAACTGCTGGCGCGATTAAACGCTGTCATCAGGAGAAGCAGCAACAAGGCTTCTCCGGTAATTTCCATCGATGACCTGACAATCAACATGCATTTAAAGACCGTCACCAGATCTGGGAAGGAAATCCAGCTTTCCACGAAAGAATACTCCCTTCTTGAGTATCTTGTCCTGAACAATGGCAGAGTGATCAGCAGGACCGAACTTACAGAACATATGTACGATACAGACTTCGACCTCGATAGCAATGTCATAGATGTTTACATCAATTATCTACGCAACAAGATAGACAAGGGCTTCGGCAGAAATCTGGTCCACACCGTGAGGGGTGCCGGTTATGTTTTGAAGGGTGAAGAATGATCTGGTCCAGATCGATTAGGATACGACTTTTTGTTTGGTCTTTTGCATTCACCGCTCTCATGCTCATAGCAATAGGATGGTTTCTGTTGCATGAGGTAAAAGTGATCATCATAGACGCTATTGATAACGCCCTCCATTCGAAAGAACAATTGATAACCGGCCTCTTGCACGTGGAGCACGATGATATCGATCTTGAGCTTTCAGAGATCATCCTCGGCGAATATTCCATACCAAGGTCCGGGCATTATTATAAGGTGCTCCTTGATGGCCAGATATTGGCGGCCTCTCCGTCACTGGTGGATGAGGGCTTCGACTTGGCGTCTGGCCCGCTTGAGTTCATGAATGCCGATAAGAACATAAAGGTCTATACTTCTACAGGACCCAACAAGGAGCCGATTCGCACCCTGCACCACAGTTTTAAGGCCTATGGTCGCACATTTGATATATTCGTTGCTGAAAGCATCCGCGACAATATTGCCATGATCAATGCCTTCCAACACTTTTTACTCATCGTCATGCCATTATGCATTCTGACAGTATGCCTAGTGTCCGGGTGGATAATAAAACGCTCATTGAAACCTCTCGATGTTTTTTCCTTTTCGATACGGCGGATAACCCCTAAAAGCTTGGGCGACAGACTGGAGGTCAAGGCTGAGGCCCAGGAACTATGCGGCATTGCGGCCTCGTTTAACGAAATGCTCGGAAGGTTGCAGAAGGCCTTTGAGTCCGAACAGCGGCTGATAT
Source organism: Desulfobulbus sp. (assembly GCA_028684915.1). Next base: position 1,612 of record JAQUEZ010000317.1, on the reverse strand, counting down.
CGGATGCCTCCCACGAGCTTAAGACCCCGGTTTCTGTCATCAAGGCACATTGCGATGTGCTGCTTCAGAAAGAACGGACTGTGGATGAATACAGGGAAGCTCTCGAGACGATCAGGGAGATTTCCAACAACATGGGTAGGCTCACAAAAGACCTACTCTCCCTGGCCCGTCTTGATGCAGGGAGGTTCTCCCCCATGGGTTTCAGGGAAATATCCTTGAAAAACTGCGTCCAAAAAGCACTCAGGCTTACCCTGCCGCTCGCTGAACACAGATCCGTAAACATAACCCTGTCACTGGCGGAGGATCTCATCGTTAATGGTGATGAGGACAGGCTGTCTGAGGCATTCCTTAATCTAATTGAAAATGCAATCTGCTATAACCGAGAAAATGGATCTGTGGAAATTTCCGCCGGCAAAGAAAACGGGGTCGTGCGGCTGACGGTTGCAGACACAGGAACCGGAATCGCGGAAGAAGACAGAGAAAGGATCTTTGACCGTTTTTACAGGGCCGACGTGGCACGGGGTACGGAAGGCACCGGCCTCGGCCTGAGTATCGTAAAGTCCATAATTAAAAACCATCATGGCACCATCGAGGTTGAGAGCAAGCCGGGGAGGGGAAGCAGCTTTTCGGTCATCCTACCCCAGCCTCTCCTCCCGGTGGTCCACTTTCCTGGGTCAACCAGCCAGTCGGGGAGTTAGTTTGATGCATATAAATCAAAACATTATCTCTGATCGTTCATCCCTGACTCGTTTTGCATGGCTTTCTATAGCAGCCGCCATTACCACGATTTTGATGAAAATGGTTGCTTACCTTTTAACGGGTTCAGTCGGATTGCTTTCTGATGCGGTGGAATCGGTTGTCAACTTAGCGGGAGCTTTGATGGCCTTAAGTATGCTGACACTTGCGGCGCAACCTGCAGATGCAAAGCATACTTTTGGCCACAGTAAAGCTGAATACTTTTCAAGTGTTGTCGAGGGGATTCTCATTCTGGTGGCTGCGAGCGGGATTGTTTATACAGCTATCGAACGAATGATTCATCCACGACCTCTCGAACAGGTTGGAATCGGCATTCTTGTATGCGCCGCTGCCTCAGTGGTAAATTTTGTTGTGGCCCGTGTTCTCATGAAAGCTGCCAAGGCACACAACTCAATTACTCTTGAAGCAGATTCTCAACATCTCATGACCGACGTATGGACTTCTGCAGGGGTCATCGTCGGGGTGGGATTAATTGCCGTGACCGGATGGACATTAATTGATCCCATTGTAGCTCTGCTTGTTGCTGTCAATATTGTATGGACAGGCATTGGGTTAATACGCAGATCAGTGGATGGATTAATGGATGTTGTTTTGCCTGTTGAAGATCAGCAATCGATCGAAAAAATAATGATCAAATACAGAGGGAAAGGGGTTGAATTTCATGAGTTGCGTACTCGTCAATCCGCCTCACATCGGTTCATTACTGTTCACATGCTTGTTCCTGGTGGCTGGACTGTACATGATGCGCATCATGTAGCGGAAGATTTTGAAGGTGACATTCGTATAGTGCTCAGTGATACATTCATCACCACACACCTGGAACCAATTGATGATAATATCGCCTATCATGATATCC
>JAQUEZ010000316.1 GCA_028684915.1 Desulfobulbus sp. | reverse complement strand
GATCAGCAACGTATTTCCATTCATTTTTTGAGACCGCCGCAGTTTGCTCTAAGGCCTTGTTGATGTCTACCGCAGCAAGATTTTCCTGTTCGGGATGGGCGAATTGTTTCATTGCCAAAACGATCGAAGCAACTTGATCGACCCCGCTCAGCGACTGCTTCACGGCAAGAGGAATTTCTTCCAGGAGATAATCCAAATCCAAGGCTTCCAGTCGACTGGATATCTCTTCTACACATTCGGTTAATTCATCTCCCCTTTTCGCCCGCTCCATCAAATCGCTATATTGTTTGTGAATTTCCAGTAGCTGGTTGAAAGAGTCGGAAAGAAAAGTAATATTGCCGCCGATATACTGAATCGGTGTATTGATCTCGTGAGCAATGCCTGCCGCCAGTTGACCGATTGCTTGAAGCTTCTGTGCCATATTAACCTGCTGTTCCAAGCTCTTTCGCTCGCTAATATCAAAATAAATGACGGCATAGGCCAGTGTCCCTTTGAAGACCACCGGAAGCACGTTACGCAAAACAGGTATACTGGAACCATTTTTCCTCTTGACCGTATACTCTTGGTTAAAGGCTTTTTCCCGCAGTTCGGAAAAGAGAATATCGTCGGTTTTCAGAGGACCGTCATCAGCGACCAAGGTTTCTTTGTCATATCCCAACAGCGATTCCAGGATAGAGTTGCAATCCAGGATAGCCTTGGTGTCTTGATGAATGACGATGACCGCTGCACGAATCCCCTCAAGCACTTCTTGGAGAAACGCCTGATTTTCCCGAACTTCAGTGGTACGCAATCGGACTTCTTCTTCCAGATTTATATGGTGCTGAGCGAGCTTTTCCTCTGCCTCCCTGCGTTTAGTGATGTCCTCAGCAATGCCTTCAATTTTTTCCAACTGCCCATGATCGTTCATTATCGGCCTAGCATTGAGGTTCAGCCATAAGATCTTGCCGCAGGAGTGTATGGCCTGAATTTCAAAATTTTTCACCTGCTCACCAGCGTTCAACTGGTGAAAAAAGGTCTCACAACGAGTCTGATCGGGCTTTAAGTGTCTGCGGATATTAGGGGTGGCAACGATAAGCGTTGTTGGAGATTCATACCCGAGAATAGTGGCCATTGCGGGGTTGACGGTCAGAAAATCACCATCAGCCGAGGTTTGAAAGATACCTTCAAGGGCATTGTCGAAAATAGAGCGATATTGCAGCTCTGCTGTTTTCAACGCTTGTTCCGCTTGTATTCGCGCTTCAATTTCGTGTTCCTTTTCCCGTATCCTTTTTTCCAGTTCCTCGCTATGCAAGGTCAGCAAATCCTCACGTTCTTTATAAAAATTGATCTTTTCAGCGAGTTCTAATGGTGAAACATTGAGTCGTGAAAGGATGTCCGCATACACCTTCCCCAGAGACAGTTTTTCCTTTCTTGAAAAAATTGAATCTCGATTGAGAGCCTTGTGAGCCATGGCTGAACCTATCGAACCAGCCAATGTATTTTCAACCCGCTGATGATACTCTGCAAAATCGATAATAGAGATTAATTTCCTTTCGAGAAGACTGAAATCACGCAAGCCTTGGTCGAGTATCTTTTTGCTTTTGTCCTCAGGAAAATATTCATTCAGCACCGTCAGAAAGACAGAATATTTCTCCATGATGTCGACCGTTTCTTTCACGGAGAAATGGTGGTCCGACAAGGTGTTCTTGGTAGTTGTTGCATGGAAATCCTGAGCGATATCCTGCTCGTCTTTATTCTGTTCAACGAAGCTGGAGATAATAACAAATAAACTCAGGTTGACCAGAAGAGACCAAAATACCGAATGCGAGAGAGCGGGAAGAGCATTCAGGCCAAAAAGGTGCTCAGGACGGAGAAAATCAATTCCCCACGGGCCAACGTTAAGAATAGAACGGTCGAACCACCAGCCGCTTCTGATGAATGCAGGCAGCAAAAGGGTGTAAAACCAGACAGAAAAACCGGCGATCAGGCCAGATAGCGCCCCTGCTTTGCACCCTTTGGGCCAGAAAATTGCGCCAATGGCCACGGGCGCAAACTGAATGACAGCGGCAAAAGAAATGAGCCCCATGTTGATGAGAGCATGGGATTCCCCAAGTTTTGTTTCCGTCCAAAGCCCGACTGAAATGATGGCTATAATACTGACCCAGCGCCAGTAGAGGAGGTAACGACGCGAGAATGCCAAAGCTGGCAGTATATTGAAGAGCGGCAGGAGGAGGTGATTGACTATCATGGTCGACATAGTCATGGAGGAGATCATAATCATGCTGGCCGCAGCGGAAAAACCTCCAATAAAGACCAGCAGGGCCATCAAAATATTGCCGTGAGCGATCGGGATCTTCAAAACATACGTATCAGCCTGTTGCAGAGGTATCCCGGAATGAATCCCGAACAGGGCTATTGGAACGACAAAGATATTAATAATGACCATATATAAGGGGAATAACCACATGGCGGTGAGAATATTCCTAGGTGCTGCATTTTCAACGACAGCTACATGGAACTGTCGTGGCAGAAGTATGATAGCCGACATGGAAAGGAGGAGGAGGGTGGCCCAGGTGATATAAACATGTTCCCCCTCTCCCAAGCGAAGAACGGCAGCGGCGGTGGGATTTTCGAGAAAGGCAGGGCTGAAAATATCCTGAAAACCATCTGCCAAAAAATAGGTGACATAGATGCCGCATGCCAGAAAAGCGGCCAGCTTGATGACTGATTGAAAGGCAATGGCTGTAATCATGCCCCGATGGCGTTCAGTCGGGTCGAGCTTTCTGACACCAAAAAGAATGGTGAAAAACGTCATGATCAGCACGATGCACACTCCAAAATGTTCCATAATCCACATTCCGGAAGATGAATCCGACACCGCGATAATACTGAAAGAGCTTTTTATCGCTTTGAGTTGAAGCGCGATGTAGGGCATGTTGCCCACAAGGGCTATAAGCGTCACTACACCTGCAATCAGTTCCGATTTTCCATATCGGGCTGAAATGAAGTCGGCAATGCTCGTAATCCGGTATTTGTCCTTGATGAGGACCATTCGCCGAAGCACGATCCACCAAAGTGCAATCATAATGGTGGGACCCAAATAGAGACCAAGATAGGTGAGCCCGGAGTGAGCAGCTTTGCCTACGCTGCCATAAAAGGTCCATGAGGTGCAATAAACAGCCAATGAAAGGGTATAGATAAGGGGCGATCTGGTAATTTTTCTGGAAGTTACGGTTTCTTTTTCAGCCAGGAAGGCAATATAAAAAAGGAACCCGAAGTAGAAAAGGATCACCAGCCAGATGAGGATCGGATTCATTGCTTGTCTCCCTCGCGACGGGTTTCGGACAAGCTGGCCGCCTCGTTCCTCGAGTACAGACCAATGCAGAGAATAATTGCAATCCAAGATAGAAACAAATAGAGAAGCACCTGGAAACCGTCTCTTTCTGCTGGGACGGAAATGAGTGGCCAGTTGAACAGCAGAAGACCGACAGTGAAAAGTAAAACTGCGACGGTGCTCCCTTCCCTGATAAATCGCTTCATGATTCGCCCCTCAAACAATGATACGAACAAATAATCTTCATTATCTATCCCTATCAGACATTGATATGATAAACCAGGAGTTAACACAAAAAATTGGGATCACCAACACAGTCTCCACCATTTTTTGACCATGTCATGACGATTTGCCACAATTTCCGATAACATATTTCTGTGGTATCCTATTATTGATGAAGTCGAAAAAAGTCTCGGCGCGAAGATTTATACTCAATATATATTATCCTCGTGCACGATCAACATCTACATGTAGTGTATAGGCGTTCAGTTTTCGACTTTTTACGAGACCATCATTATTGGATTGGACGCCTGGATACCACGTAAAGAGCAATAATTAGGTTATGATGCATGAGCATCAGTCAACCTGACTTGACAAGAAAGATGAAAAGCAATCAGACAAAGAATGCATTGATGGATACAAAGAGACCACCACTATTGTCCCCATGGGTATTTGCCATTCTGACGTCAACGCTGGTACTCCTGCTCAGTAGTGGGATATGGGTGTATCACGCCGAGAAAAGTTCCGGAAGACAACAGGCGGAGAGACAACTCGACGCCGTCGCGCGTCTTAAAATCAGCCAAATTGTCAATTGGCGGACTCAATGCCTGGACGACGCGGCCATGTTCGCGGAAAGCTCGTTTTTCAGGAGGGAAGTGGCTCGTTTTCTTGCCGATCCAAACGGTGGCAATACGGACGAACTACGCAACTTTCTTCACGGTCTGAGAGTGCATCTCCATTACGCCGATGTTCTGCTGGTCGCCCCCCAAGGGCAAGTATATATGAGCCTCAACCCATCCGCGTACGTTGGCGGTTACAAAGAAATTCTAGCGGACGCTTTCCGACAGCGTCGACCCGTATTTAACGATCTGCACCGCGAGTCACAGGAAATGCCTCCCCACATCAGCGTGGTGGCCCCTATTTTTTCCGGCCCCGGACAAATTGATCCTCCTCTTGGGGCTCTTATCCTAATCAACGACGCCACTCAGTTCCTCTATCCCCTGATTCAGTCTTGGCCGACACCGAGTTCCACTGCAGAAACGCTTCTCGTCCGCCGCGACGGCGACTCGGTTTTGTTCCTTAACGCACTGCGCCACCAGCCAGATGCGGCCCTGAAATTGAGAATCTCGCTTAAGGAAACAGGCGCGCCCGCCGTGATGGCTGTCTCGGGACGACAAGGCCTCGTTGAAGGACCGGATTATCGAGGTGTTAAGTCTGTGGCGGTTATCCTTCCCGTTCCGAATTCGCCATGGTTCATTGTCTCCAAAGATGATGCGGTGGTCGTTTTCTCCGGGTGGCGGTCCCGCGCGACACTAACCCTGGCATTCTTGACCGCATTAGCCGGAGGATTGGGAACCATCGGTCTGTTTTTTTGGCAACGCAACCAGAAGGCCCATTACCAGACGCTTTATAAGGTCGAAACAGAACTCCGATCCAATGTTGAACGCCACAGTATTATATTGCAAGCTGTTGGTGACGGCATTATCGCCACCGACGCCCAAGGCCGAGTCGAACTCCTCAACGCTGTCGCCGAGGCATTAACCGGATGGTCCCATCACGATGCGTGCGGCAAATCACTGGAAGAGATCTTCCATATCGTCAACGAAAATACCCGTGACAAAACAGAAAACCCCGTGACCAAAGTTCTAAGCGAGGGGAAGGTGACGGGGTTGGCCAATCATACCCTCCTTATCGCCAAAGATGGCACTGAACGGCCCATTGCCGACTCAGCCGCACCCATTCGCAACGCCCAGGGGGAAATTATGGGCGTAGTGCTCGTTTTTCGCGACCAAACCAACGAACGACAAATGCACCGCTTGATCCAGACGCGGCTTGCTTTGATGGAATATGCTCTGGCCCACACCTTAGATGAGCTCTTAACCAAAGCCTTGGATGAAATCGGTGTCCTGGTCGACAGCCCTATCGGATTTTACCATTTTGTCGATGCTGATCAAAAAAAACTTACCTTGCAGCAATGGTCAACCCACACCCTCAAAGAATTCTGCCAAGCTGCTGGCAAAGGGTTGCATTACGACCTTGACCGGGCCGGAGTGTGGGCCGATAGCGTCCATGCGAGGAAACCGATCGTCCATAATGACTACGCATCCCTACCGCACAAGAAAGGTATGCCCGAAGGACACGCCTTGGTGGTCCGTGAATTGACGGTCCCGGTGATAAGGGCGGGCAAGGTGGTCGCCATTTTGGGTGTTGGCAACAAACCAACAAACTACACGGATAAAGATATCGAAATCGTTACCTATCTGTCCGACGTTACCTGGCAGCTCATCGAACAGAAACTTGCCGATGAAAATCTCCATTTAAGTGAACTGCGCTACCGACGGCTGTATCAAAGCATGATGGATGCCTTCATTGTCACCGATATGCACGGGCGGATCCGTGAATGCAATAAATCCTTTCGTTCCATGCTGGGGTATACCGAGGATGAGCTCAGACAATTGGATTATGAGACCCTGACTCCGGCAAAATGGCACCCCATCGAGAAAGAGATAGTGAAGGAATATGTGTTGCCGAATGGGAAATCGAATGTTTATGAAAAGGAGTACCAACGAAAGGACGGCACCGTTCTTCCGGTCGAACTGCGCACCTTTCTTATCGTCAACGATGAGGGGAAGCCAGAGGGGTTGTCTGCCATTGTGCGCGACATTTCCGAACGGAAAAGTGCGGAGCAAGAACGGGAAAGATTGCGCGCACAATTAAATCAAGCGCAAAAAATGGAATCCGTGGGTCGATTGGCTGGTGGGGTGGCACACGATTTCAATAACATGCTCAGTGTCATTCTTGGCTATTCCGAACTCGCCTTGGGAAAGGTCGACGCCTCTGATTCGCTGCATAATTAGTGCCTGAACGAAAACCATATTTTTTAGCAAAAAGTCTTGCTTGCTTAACGGCGAACCATGCGGAGAGCTTTCTTTCCGAGAGCATTTTTTGTTTCCACCAGTTCGGACATGATAACATTTCTC
>JAQUEZ010000075.1 GCA_028684915.1 Desulfobulbus sp. | reverse complement strand
TAGTTAAGAGACAAGGTATACCGCTACCAGAGGATGCGAGTAGAATGCTAAGAGAATTTATGAATATTATTCTCTCGGAAAACTCTCCTCAAAATTTATTATTGCAAATCCCTGATCAAGAATATGCAACTCACGCCGCCTCTGTCCTTGCAGGTTGGCTTCATGATACCCTTGGTGAAGAAAACGACAAAACCATACAACGTTGCATCGACCAACGGATTCCTCTCCCCTTGTCAGTGCTGAAGAATAAGGATCTGCAAACTTTAGCCGAGAATATTATCGTAAATTTTAGCAAAAAAAATGAATCAAAATCATCAAGTATAAATTTCGATTCAGTGAGATTGAATCTATGAACTTAAAATCAGAACATTCAGAGTTAGCTTTAAAACGATTTTTAAAGGAAAGTAGTAGTAAAAAATTTCATCATTCACTTGAATGCGTAAAAAATGCATGCGATGCGATAGAAGAGATGAAGGGCATAATAAATTATTCAAGAATTGCCCAGTACACAGAAAATCATTTTGGCGGCCCCAAAAAACAAACAATAATGAACAGCAAAACATTGCGTCTTTACATTGATTTACGCAAACAAGAATACGAAAATAACCTTCCAAAAATAAAAAAAAGGGACTCAGAACTCGTTCATCAACAATATCCCTGTGCCGACTTGGATCTGAAAACAAAAGCGTATATTGATCAGCTTCGTTCAAGGAACATGTTTCTTGAAAAATCAATGGCACATATCCAGAAAGAACTATTGCAAAAAACAAGATCGAATCCGATCGATCTCTATCAATCCATATCTCAGGGCGCACAAGATGATTTATCCATGCAATTGATTAGTCATCATCAACAGGAGGAACAACTTGAGATTCCAGACAATGCCCGATCAGCCATCAAAAAATTATTAGCACTGGCTGAAAACCCCAACTCTTTCTTGGAATTTAAAACAAAAAATGGTGAAGTCATCTTGGCTCTTGTGACAACCAGGTCTCAAGAAACCATCTTGTTCGGCGATGAACTCAGCGCTCTCAAAGGGTTAAGTAATAATTAATATGGATCTATACTCGATACTATCCCCTGTTTTTCTTAAATTTTGGTGGTTAAGTATTATTGTTCTAGCCATTCTTATTCTGAAGTCACCTGTGGGGAAAGGGTGGATCGGAGAACTGATAGTCAAGATAGCAGCGAAATTGCTACTTGATAAAAATAAGTATCATCCATTTCATAACGTGATGCTATCAACTCCTGATGGGACAACGCAAATAGATCATATTTTCGTTTCGAAATATGGTATTTTTGTTGTTGAAACCAAGAATATGAAAGGTTGGATTTTTGGTGACCCTGCTCAACCTACGTGGACACAGCAAATATTCAAGACGAAAAACAAGTTCCAAAATCCATTACGACAAAATTTTAAACATACAAAAGCGATTGAATCCCTCTTGGGAATAGGTGCTGATGCAATCATGTCAGTCATCGTCTTCGTTGGAGATTGCACCTTCAAAACCACCCTGCCTGAGAATGTCACCAGGGGATTAGGATTTATTTCCTTTATCAAATCCAAAGAAATTATCAAACTGGATGTGAACCAAATGAAGTCAGTTGTTGCAGCTATTGAATCCGGTAAGCTGCAATCAACCTTCGCGACAAGATCTGAGCATATCGAAAGGCTTCGCTCTCGAAGCAATGAAGATTCAAAACAACTTTGCCCTAAATGCGGCAGCCTGATGGTTTTGCGAGCTTCATCTAAAGCAACAATCCCAGGCGAAAAGTTTTGGGGCTGCTCTCAATATCCGAAATGCCGAACCATTCGCAAAATTAATCATTAAGTGGCCTGGATATCGTCCTGCCAAGGACGATTTGAACGAAGTATTCTAGAATTTTTCGTTATCGCTGGGCGATCCAGAAAGATCAGCTAAAACCCATATTTTTTGCAGTCATGGTGATATTGTGTGCCGAATTAGTCAGCAAATCAGATCGGTCACCAAGATAGAACCAAAATAGCGAGCCATGCAACCTATTGCCGTCGTCGATACAACCATTTCAAAACGGATTAATGTATGAAAATTACCATAGGGCTCAACATTGCTCTCGCCTTCTTGTTCCTCACAGTTTCCCTCCCCTCCCACTGTCTTGCCTGGTCCGGCAAGGTCGTTTCAGTTTCCGATGGTGACACAATAAAGGTTTTGCATAATGGAAAAGAAGAGAAAATCCGGCTGTACGGAATTGACACCCCAGAAGAGAAACAGAGCTTCGGGCAAAAAGCACAAGAACTGACAAGCGCATTGGTTGCCGGAAGAAATGTTGAAGTTCAGCAGAAAGATATTGATAGGTACGGGCGCATTGTCGGGCTGGTGTCAGTTGACGGCCAGAGCCTCAATGAATTGATCATCCAGAACGGTTTTGCTTGGGTTTACCGGCAATACTGCAAAGAAAAGTTTTGCTCGGATTGGATCAAGGCAGAGGGGGTTGCTCGGCAACAAAAGAAAGGTATGTGGAGAGAAGCGGTTGTGATTCCGCCTTGGGAATGGCGAGCAGCACAAAGGGAAAATAAGCAAGGTGCACCTCAATCAGAATCCACGCCTCCAGTGATCATAATGGGGGATAAACCGAATAAAGGTTCTGATGAATCTTTATTGTCGAAATTAGGGAAAGCGCTAACTCCGAGTAACACCCCGGGAGGTGAGGGTTCTTTTAATAAAGCGCGGTATAAATGTGACGGAAGAACCCATTGTTCGCAAATGACTTCATGCGAGGAGGCGACGTTTTTTCTAAGAAACTGCTCCGGCACGAAGATGGATGGGAATAACGATGGGGTGCCTTGTGAAAGGCAATGGTGCCATTGAATCAGAAAGAGAGCCCAAGTGACCCTTTATTGGAAAAGTGTTGACCATTGGGCATCGACTTTTTCCAGGTATGTTATGCCAAATTAGCCGCCAACTAGACTCAGTAGAGTAGTATCAAGTTTCTGGTTATCCTCCAAAACAGCATGAAAAGGTGGTTTGACCCTACATCTCTTACGCTAAATTCGGTTCCAGTCATTCAAGGCATGTGCCTTGAACCATGAGAGAGTGGCCATTTTGCGAAATTCGTTCAATTTATGGTGAAACGAGCACGTTCCAAGTCTTTTCCCGCATCCGCAGGGACAGGGCTTTTTATTTGCAGTCCGTTTTTTAACCCCCAGCAACTGAATGGCCTGTGTTACCTGGTGCCTTTCTTTCAGTCCCAGCATAGCGGAGTAATCATCCATAATACCTTGGTCACCATGAGCCAACTCACCAAATACAAAATCTCCACCGTGCATCAACTTGAAAGAAACAGCGTAGAGGTACGGCATGAGGCATTTATCTGCAAAGCCAGTCAGACTTGGGGCGCTATGGATTTTCCTCAACAGCCTGAGCGGTGAACCCAGACAAAGGGTTCCATCTGGGTTGACATGAAAATTACCATCACGCGGAATCTTGCCGTCGGTTTCCTTGACCTTTGGAAGAGCCTGGGGGAATTTCTCCGGAACAACAAGTTGCAGTTTGTAGGAATCATCTATTTCATCACCGCCAGACTCACTGGCCTTGAATCGAAATTTCCCACGCAGGCATACGCCATTATCCGAGCATGGAGCTGTCGACATGCCGGGATACTCGTTCAGAAACTGACTCAAGCCGTTCAATGCTAATATTCCCATTTAGCTACCATTCCCATGGTCTGGCCGAGTCTTGCCGGTCAATCGTGTGCGTTTTTGGAGTTATGATGTTAACGCTGGCAGAGCCAATCCCTAGCTGCTTCTTCAGCTCCGATTCATTAACTCGCAACGAAAATTTCTCATCGATCTGTTCACAGATAAATTCCGTATCAGTCGTGGATGTAATGTGTTGAAAATCAATTTTCGCCTGCAATAGCCAAGCATTGAAATGGTCCTCCAGTCGCAAGTGCAAACAATCTTGTCTATACCAGCGGTCGGCAAAGTCCTCTTCAGGGTCAACAGGGTTGGGAACTCGTGGTCTTGTCGGGTTTACCAAACTACCCATCTTTTCAAGGACATTACCGAGGGCTGCAACGATATCGGTCTCACCGTTATAGGCTCTGGCGGCCAGTGTCGTTATGATGATTGAAATAGGCTTGGAATCCGGGTTGTCCTTGCTCCAGTTGTCACGATGACGCTTCAGAATCTGAATAACCCGTTGCAAAGGTGTTTTTTTATTGAACAAGGGCACATCATCCACCTGAGCCTTTTCCAGACAGATTCTGGTTTGCTGAGGATTCATACGGTATTCAAACCAGTTGGCATATCCTTCAGGATTACTGATGTTCCAGTCATCGCATATATGCTTGTATCCCTTGTGCAGATCATCCGTTATGGATATCGTAGTTTGGGATGCAGACTCGGCCACAAACTCGTCTAATCCTGTCTTGCGGATAGACTCCAATATTGCTGTTTGCCGTTTTTCATCTGCAGGAATACAAGGAACTATATCCATGTGAAAACTGAGATCATCCTGATACTCAAGACGCCAGCAGCGATGCTTCGATTCCAGTTTACTTTTGATGCCACGGGCTTTCCGATAGGATTCTAGCTCAACACCAATCAGTTTTTTAAGAGATTCCTGGGTATAACTTTCCTTGCTTATTCCGACCCGGAGCTTGCAGGCAAGATCAAGGTCATAGTCTTCGCTTTCATCAAGTGGGCGTATCGCTGTGCCAAGGCGGAACGATCCTTGCGGGAAAATATGCGGATTGTTTTCCGACATTGCTGATTCATCGCGGTCAAACCACTCCCCGAGATCCTCATATCTTTTGCGGGCTTTGTCATAGGCCGAATCGGGGAGTTCCAGCAATTTGACCATGTTGTCTATTACGACTCGTTTTTGTTCATTGGTAATCATTGGCTGTCTCCTATTGTTATCGCTTTTATAAACTTCTTCTCTTTGTTGTTCTGGTCATAAATAATCCACGGCATATCCGCTTTTGGCATCCTTGCTCTTCCCATCTCGATGGAACAGGAGACAGCCATTGCCGGGAAAACGGAAAGTGGAGTAGTAGACCCATGTACATTCTTAATCAGAACCATGAGTTTTCGAATAATGCTCCGCATCATGGAAAGCTGCGCACTGTTACGGATATTATCGTTGCCGAGGTGTTCTTCCGGCACAGTCAACTCCCATACAGAAACCTGTCCACCCATGATCGTTCTGATCCGTTCATGATTGATAATGTCGCTCAAAGAAATGACCAGAACCGGGGCTCCATCGACCTCTTCAGGCTGCTTGATAATGAATTCGAACCCATCAGGAAATTCCTGCCAATGCCAGCCTTTCGGCTCTCTGATCGGCTGATAGGTATCCACGGAAATCTTGTCCGTGAAAAGCGCCCCGAGTTGGATCAATAAAGGCATCGGGGCCAGAGAGAATAGCGAGAAATGCTTTGTCTGGTCACTTTCAATCAAAGGCAAAACCTTCTGATCAAAGACCCGTTTCAGATGATCCGATTCCGATTCCCAGAACGCAGCCGTTTTGTCTTCATGGGAGCATGACATGGAAAGGCAGACAGAGTTTTCCGATACCGGATAGCGCTCCGGAAACATTGCTTCCATGGAATCTTCCTGCTGAAGCGGAGATCGTTGCTCACCGATGTTGCTGCCGTAGAAAACCACATGAGATTTCCTGTTGGCTGCAATGCCCGTAACCGTGACAACTCTGTGTTCATGTTCCTTTTTCCATTGCTGCAGCAGCGATGCAGAATACTTGGAACCGTCTTTATCTTGGTCGATGGTCGCGTGGCAGTCATGACACATAAGCATCAGATTGCCGACGTCATTAAGGCTTTGAGGGTTTTTTTTGAATGGTCCCCATCCCCGTGGACCATCTTCAGAAAACGAATAGATGTGAGCCTTCTCTGAAATATTCACCCGCTCTTGAGTTACCGGAGACTTGTAGAGTATGCGGTTGCACCCGTTGAACTGGCAACGTCCTGCAGCCCGTGCCCACAGTTCCCGTTCAACTTCCTTCTTTATGTACCGGGTGACTTCCTTAATGTTCTGTTTGTTCTTTCTCATTCAATCCTCACTACAAATTCGCCGCTACGCGCCACGCATACGCTGCTTTTCACAATGAAACATTGTGACCCAGTGAATACCGGTGTGGGAAGTAGATTCCTTTTGTGTCAGGCTGCCGACTCCGGCGGTCTTTGACAAAACGATCTCTCCCCCAATTGTCTGGCGTTTCCAGCTCCCTTCGCCGCCCAGCCATCAGGGTGCCCGGCTACATGCTGATTTTCTCCTCGTGTCATTATGATCTCCAGCTTTTTCAACTACCATATCTTGTACCAAGAGAAATAAAAATTGGCACATATGGCAGCCTGTCAGCAATCCAATGAGGACATTAAGTTCATAAGGCGGCCAAGTCAACACGGGAGAATGAATTTAATTTAAAAAAATGCAGACTTTGCACAAAAAACATGATTATATTCAGACTAGATACATTTTAAGATTATTTTTTGGAGTTAATGCGCAACTGTGCTGACTTGATAGGTGATGTAATGTTGATTGAATTTAGCGTTAGAAATTTTCGCTCATTCTGGGAAAGGCAAACTTTGAACATGAGTGCCTCAACCACAAAAGAGCTGCAGGCAGAAAACAGCTTTTTGTCACCAGCAATAGGTTTGCCCCGATTGCTGCATTCGGCTGTCATCTATGGTCCTAATGGGAGTGGAAAAAGCAACCTAGTCAAGGCCTTGGACTTTATGCAGGAGTTTGTTCTTTCCTCCTCAAAGGAGTCGCAAGCGGGTGAGCGTATTGATGCTACGCCATTTTTGTTCAACGAGATGGGTCCAAGTCAACCCAGTGAATTTGAGATCATCTTTGTTCAAAACAAAGTCCGCTACCAATACGGTTTTAAAGCCACCCAACAAAGAATTTTTCATGAATGGCTTTTGGTCTATCCTACAACAAAGGCTCAGCGCTGGTTTGAGCGTTCTTATGACCCGAAAGGGGAAAAGGAGAGTTGGTATTTTGGCAGTAAATTTCTTGGCTCAAAAAATACATGGCAAGAACATACTCGGCCGAACGCCCTATTCCTTTCCACGGCTGTACAGTTAAATAGCGAACAGCTCCAGCCCGTATTTACCTGGTTCAAGAAACTGGTTACGATACCGCACGGCGAACTTATTTCCCCCGCATTTTCAGCTGATAGCTGCGAGGATAAAGACTCCTGTGCCGATATTCTCAACTTCATGCAAAATGCGGACATTGACGTGGATGGCATTGAAATCAAAGAGAAAAAAATTGAGCTATCCCTTTTTCCAAAGGGAATGCCAGAAGAGCTGCGAGCTGCCATCAAAAATGATTTGGAGGGGAAAACGTACAAGGAAGTATTTTTCAGTCATCGTATTGGAGATTCGGAAAAAAATGTCTCTCTGCCACTGGGAGAAGAGTCCGATGGAACACAGAAACTGTTTGCCTACTCTGCGCCATGGCTTGATCTTTTAAAAAATGGCCGAATACTTGTGGTTGATGAGTTGGACAATAGCTTTCATCCTCATTTAGTCCGTTATCTTCTCAAGCTGATCCATAGCAAGGACAGTAATAAGAAAAACGGCCAACTGATTTTCTCCACCCATGACACTTCTATCCTTGATGCAAAAATTCTCCGTCGTGACCAGATATGGTTCATGGAGAAGGATGAGGAAAAGGCTACTCAGCTCTACCCTTTAACGGATTTTCACCCTAGGAAGAAAGAAGCTTTGGAAAAGGGATACCTGCAAGGACGATACGGGGCTTTGCCATATATTGGCGAGGTGAAATTCTAATGGGTGGAGGGGATAAATTATTCCACCGCCGCAAAGCCAAAAACGCTGCATCCTTGCGGAGACGAGCAGCACGAAGATCGCCCTATGACATGGTGCTCATTGTTTGCGAAGGGGAAAAAACAGAGCCAAATTATTTCCAGGCATTAATTGATGACCTGCAGCTGAATACGGCTAATATAAAAATTCTGAAAAATACCGCCGGTTCAGCACCTCGGACCATCGTCGATTTCGCCCTCGAAGAGTATCGTAAAGAAAAAGTGTACGACCGAGTTTATTGTATCCTTGATAAGGATCAGCACCCCAGTTATGCGGAAGCCTTAGATGTCATCCGCAGGACTAAGAGAGTTAAGGGACATACAGTCATTGCCACCACCTCTGTACCCTGTTTTGAACTATGGTTATTACTCCACTTTGCTTATACGACGAAACAATTTGACACCGGAACTGGCTCCATCTGTGAAAAGGTTATTAGTGAACTAAAAAAATATTTCCCGGATTATGAGAAAGGGTGCAGCGATATTTATTCAGAGACGAAAGATCTTATTGAGCAGGCTATAGCTAACGCCAAGCGGTTGGCAAAACACTGTGTAAAAGTCGACACAGACATGCCTTCAACAAAAGTGCATTGCCTTATAGAATACTTGCAACAATTGAAGCAGTTAGGGCCAGAGTAATGTCAAATGAATGGCCAATGGTTACCTTGACGTGTACATATCTCGTTTCATCTTAAAATATACACTGTGAATGTCTGATTCTCAAAGTTAAGATATCTCCTGTCAGTTGCAACTTATTGGAAACATGTTAACTTTTCAGCTGGACATAAAAAATATCAAATTCAGCATTTTCGATTATTATAGAATTTTGAGAGAGGCAGCTTTGTGGCAATCAGCATTTTGCATATTTCCGATCTTCATCGTGATCCGACTCAGGGAATTGGTAACGGGCCACTTGTGCGCTCACTCCTTAATGATCGTGATCGCTACATCGTAGGAACGCCTGCAATTGCATCTCCGTCGCTAATTGTTGTTAGTGGAGACATCGTTTACGGCGTTCCTGCTGCTCATCCCACACCCAACGATACACTTGCTACGCAATATCAAGAAGCTGAAGCATTTCTTATCGAGTTAGCCAATTCGTTTCTCAATGGCGATCGCCAGCGGTTAATTCTTGTGCCTGGCAATCATGATGTCAGCTTCCCAGCAACACTAGCAGCTCTCACCCCTCTCTCTTCACCATCTACACACTCTCTCAATGAAGCGTTAGCAGACCTATTTTCACCCCACTCAACACATCGGTGGTCTTGGAAAGACTTACAACTGTTTAAGCTATCAGATAACGACGGCTATAATCGTCGGATTGAACTCTTCGCCGAATTTTACTTTCGTTTCTATGGAGGTAAACGTAACTATAGCTTCTCACCAGATAAGCAATACGATATTTTCTCTTACCCTTCTCAGGAGATCGTAATTGTTGCATTTAATAGTTGCTACAACAATGACCCGCTTCACAAAGCTGGTTGCATTCATCCTGACGCAATAGCAGCTTCGGCACGAGAAATTGAGAGCCTTCGTTATCAGGGGTATATCCCAATAGCCGTATGGCATCACAATACGGCTGGAGGCCCACACTCTGACGACTATATGGATGCGGACACCCTTCAGGTGTTGATCGACTGTGGTTTCAGCATCGGACTGCACGGGCACCAACATAAGTCAACATTCATTGATGAGCGATTCCGTTTCGGCACTGGTCGAAAGATTACCGTCATCAGTGCCGGAACGCTCTGCGGTGGACTTCACTCTCTTCCTCACGGACACAGCAGGTCATACAACGTGATCGAAATCGACACTTCCTTCTTTTCCGCAACTGTTCACCAAAGGCAAATGGTCAACGAAACCCTTTCCTCCCCTGTTTGGTCCTCTGGCTGGTACGCTGAGTCCTGCACGAGCATGCTTACCTTCGAAGTCCAGAAGCCACTGATCCCACAGGCTTCCCTAAATTCCAAGTTGTCTCAAGCCGAGTCGTTGATTGCACAAAACGACTATGATGGCGCGAGAGGCATTTTGCTTGCGCTAGCCCCGACTGACGGGGTTGCACGACGAATGCTGGCAGAGTGTTACACAGTTGTGCCTTATGACACGGATCTGATTATCAGCTTATTTCCTCCACAATCTGTTAGCGAGGCCGTGCTTCTTGCAGACGCTCTCTGGGAAATGGGAGACAAGCAGCGCCTCGGCGAGTTGCTTCGCTTGGACGTCGTTGCAGGCAATAGCGACCCAACAGCGAGCGAATTACGCTATAGATACCAAGCGAGGGTTAAATGAGTACATTAATAGATGAGCGCATTACCTTTGAAGTCGAGACAAGTCGAGTCCTTGAGATTCTCTCAAAAGAAATATATGACTCGCCATTGGCTATGCTGCGTGAGAATGTTCAGAACGCTTATGATGCGATACTAATGAGGGCCTCTCTCGAAGGCACGTCCTTGACTGAAGGAAGAATCACAGTCGATCTGTCTGGTCAGCAAGTCATAATTGAAGATAATGGCATCGGGATGCCTGAGGAGGTTCTCCGAAAGAACTTTTGGAAAGCTGGGTCAAGCGGTAAGCGAGGCGAGTTGGCGAGGCGTGCCGGAGTGATTGGAACCTTCGGTATTGGTGCGATGGCAAACTTTGGAGTCTGCACTGCCTTGAAGGTCGAAACAAGGGCTGTCGCGAGTGATGAAACATTAATCAGCACTGCAGAACGTGATGCGCTGTCCATTGCTAAGGAATGCATCTCATTGAGTCGCCAGAAGGATGAAAGAACGCCGGGAACTCGTTTGATGGTTTCACTTGATCCCCAAAACACTATCACTGCCGATAAAGCTCGATCTTATTTGGAACCGTATGTTCGCTACGTTCCTGTCAGCATCTATATCAACGGTACATTGATTAGTCAGCAATCACTTAACGAGCGATATCTTCATCGTACAAGAGATTTTCAATCACTCGGCACGATGAATGTTAAACTTGGGGAATACCATTGCACAGTTGAGTCATTTTGTGATTCAAACGCTGTAGCAGCGTGTAGGGTGACAAACCTAAGCCTTGCTGGCGAGGCCGTGATCGGCGAGGCCGTCTTCCTTCAAAACTCCGGGCAGTTGATGGGACTACGGAACTTTTTTGGCCTAGCTCCTGCACCTGTTAGTGGATACTACAACCTTGGCGGTGTGGCGAACTTGACGATTCTTCATCCTACAGCTGGCCGGGAGGCCCTGAGCCGGGACAGCATTGCACATTTGAATAATGTGATTCAGATGGCTGAGTTCGCCATCAGTGATAAGATTGGGGCAACGCTCTTTGCAGATCGCAGCAATGGCTTCATGCAATATATTCTGTCTAAAAATATGTTAAAATTGGCGTCTAACGTCACAATTGAGATGCTGCCTGCAGGAGAGAATGTCCGACTGGAAGACATTCTAATCAGGACTGGTGGGAGGGGATACTTTTACATGGGACGTGACCCTCAAATGATCGACACATTCGCCTCGCCTGAATCACCACTACTATGTGTCGGTCAGTCAAACCCAAGAAAAGGCGTTCACGCTCGATATCTAAGAGAAATCATAAAATTTCCAGAGGTGCCTGACAGGGCAACTATCACAAAGATCTATGATGGTCCATCCCTATCGTTTGAAGAGGCAGCATTTCTGGTCCGAATATCAACCGTATTGAGTGACGATTACTTGCTCCCAAATGCGACAGTTCGGTTAGCAGATATCACGCACGGTGTAAATATCCTTGTGGAACGTGATGGCGAAAACGTTCATGTATCCATCGCAAAGGGAATGAACGCGATTCAACCGATTCTCAATTGCTACAGGACTGCACCGGAGGTTTTCTCAGGCTTTGTGAAGGACTTTGTGCGCGGGCAACTCTACAAGAAGATATCCGACTTCGTTCCTTCATCTACGAGACAAGGTGCTGATGTTCTTTTTAAGCTACTGCAACGAAATCGTGAACTATATCGATATGAGCAGAGCGAACTGGGAGAACTAGAACCTCTGCTGGCCGATGTTCTTTCAGGTAACAAAAATCTGGGAGAGGTAATAAGAAATGCACGAACTCATAGTGGTCAGCAGTCAGTTCGGGTTCAAAAGACAGATATTGGGCAGCTGGAACAGCATATGCCGGATGTGGTTTCATCCCCCGCACCCGATGAAGAGTCCAGTTCTGATCTTAACAATTTTGATGCCGCACCTGCGGTGATGAGACCCGATCTCGAATGCACTGCGAAGATTCTAGTGGCAAATCAGAAGTATCCACAACTTAACGGCTGTGAGTTGTTTCTCGGATTGTCGGATAAAGCATTAAAACGTGAAGGGGAGTTCTTTCGTTTTCCCCATACTACGAAAGTGATCTGGGCTGGCCATCGGATTGTTTACATTTTTAACCATGCTTCTGGCGGGCTGACTCTGTATTACGACATCGAGCTTAAGACGCCTCTTCAGACGCCCGATGCAGCAGGAACGGTAATGCCTTCCACAACTTTATTCACAAAGAATAGAATATTTATCCCGGTTCCCGATCTACTGGTGCCAGAATTTCGGATTGCTGAAGGCTTCAAGGAGTTTTACGTCCGATTTGATGTTGTCGTAGCTTCCTCGGCACCTGAGATGGAATGACAGGTGGGCCCGCTTCACGCGGCACACTATCTCTGAAAAGTGTTGCCTGATGGAGTCAAGGATAATCAGGAATAAGCCCAACATAGGGAGTTCACTTTACAGCTGAGATTTGCAAAGGAAATCTTTCTACACTAAAGATTTCGATGTGCCAAAAACTTTTAATTTTTTCATCTTTTATCTAAATTGTGTCGATGACTTTAAGATAGAAGATTGTGACTAATGAGTTATGAAGTCGCTGGATATTAATTCGTCCGAAAAAGAAGGTTTAAACCCCCGCCTTTCAGGCGGGTAGCATTCTGCTAGCAGCTGACTTATACTGGCAGCCATGGAATATCGCCAAGGAAGCCATACAAAATACAAGATCGAATATCACTTCGTCTGGGTCACCAAGTACCGCTACGCCATGCTGGTGGGAGACCTTGCCAACCGAGTACGCGACCTTGTTCGCCAAACATGTGAACGGTACGAGATTCAGATCTTGCGAGGAGTGGTCAGTAAGGATCATGTCCATATCCGGCTGCGCAGCCTGCCGGTATTGCTGGACTTTCAGTCCGCGATTTTAAACCCACCGACTTCAAGTCGGTGGTTGTTTAGTGTCGAAAAATAGAAGAACGACAAAGAGAGCAAGAAGAGTAGAGTTAAGCCTTTGGTTGCTAATTTTTGAACCATTTTTTTTGATTGTTCCGGTTGCTATAGACATGAATAAAAGTTCAGATAAAATGCCGGAGTCGGTGACAGTGCAAGGCTGTCAAAACAGGGTATTGATGCCGGGGATTGGCGATCAAGAGCCCCCTCTATACGCAAGGCTCGGCCTAGAAGTAGGAGCGGCCGAATGGCTGCACGTTGCGCTAGAACAAGACTGGGTTCAGGGCAGTAGCCCGACGGTTTTCATCTCTTATTGCACAAAGGACGAGCGCTGGCGTTTCCAATTTGAACGCTTCCTTGGCCCAGAGTTGGCGCGGCTCTCCTGCCCTATCACAATGGAGCCATACCGCCCAATGAGCTTCGCATCTATCAAACAGGGCACTGCGACTGGCACGCAGTTTACGGTGGAGTTGGCTTCTCAGCTTTGGCGATGCAGGACTGCAGTCGTCCTTTTGAGTCAGGATTACATTAACTCGCCGATCTGTGCTGCGATTGAACTCCCCTTTTTAGCTTGGCGTCATGTTGCGCAAGGAATGCCGTTATACGTGATACAGGTTGGTGTGGTCTCCGCCACGGCGTCAGTGATTCCGTTGCCGCAAGTCAACGGTAGGTGGCCAGATTTCGATCTGAAGAAACAGACAAACGACAGTTTTCCGGGCCTTGATCATCGCGAGCGAAAAAAGGTACGTCAACCCAACATTTTCGAATTGCGCAAGGCGGCGGATCGGGATCGCCGCTTAGTGGCATTTTCTGAACTCTTGCGCAGCAACTTGGCAGAGCAACACAGGCGAGTAGCCGAATCGAAAATTCTGCCGGCATGCGAGTTGCCCACCAACCGCAAAACTGAGGATTCCCCGGCACCAAAGCGGAAAACTGTGGGAGCCTTCCCACCGATCGACGGATTCGAGGGCCGCACTACTGAGCGGGGACTTCTTGCCGAGGTGCTAACTCAACCCGATGTTAGTGTTGTGGCGCTTTGCCAGATCGGGGGCGCGGGGAAGACTTGTCTAGCGTTGAAGACGATTGAGGACCTACTCGTCAAGCAGCAACCGTCGCACTTTGAAGCCGTCTTCCAATTCACCTTCTATGGAGGACGAAGCCAGGACGAGTTCGTGCATGAACTTGGCATGTTCATTAACGATGTGCTTTATGAATGTAGGCCGTCGGAGGGGATCGAGGCTTGGATGTTGGAAGTGCTTCGCCGCCGAGCCATTCTGTTGCTGCTGGACGGCATGGAAGTGATTCAATCATCGAGCCTGAACGCTGATGTTGGTATGTTGCAGCAGGGCGGAGTGCGCACCTTGTTGCTGTGGTTGTGTTACCAGAAAGGTGTTCGATCGGCAGCCCTGGTAACCAGCCGCCTGGATCTGTGCGATCTCATACCATTTCGTGGCGGGCACTATCTTCCCATCGAGCTATCAGGCTTGTCGTTGGATGATGGTGTGCGCTTGTTGCAGCGAAAAGGGGTGCAGGCACCGACACCGGTTTTGCGTCGGGTTGTCGCAGAACTTAGCGGACACCCTCTTGGGTTGATGGTGTTTGCCAACAGCGTGCAGCGCGTGAAAATGGTCCAGACAAACGCTGCTGTGGTGGTGTTGCGCAAAACCGAACTTTTGGAGCCGGGAAGCCTCAACGCCAAGTTGAGAAAATTGCTCGCTTATTACCAGAAGGCGATTGACGAAACGGACAAAAAGCTGATCGCTTCGGTTGCAGTGTTTCCGGACGGTGCTCCGGTAGATTGGTTGCGGGACATGTTCGTCGCAGGACTAGCGGAAGGAAAGTTGAAACAGACCGAAACAGTGGCGCAATTGGTAGATCGGCTTGATCGGTTGGCACGGGAAGGTATTCTGCAAGCCGTACCAACTCTGTCCCGGACGGAGTATACAGCGCATCCGGTGATTCGAGAGAGCTTTCGCATTGCCGCCTCTGGGTTGGTGGAAACCGCAGCTCAACTTCACCTCTCGGCTCGACCTTCCTATTTTGTCCCAAAAACTATTCTTCAGGCGATGCCATTTGTACGGGCGGTAGAGATCTACTGCGAGAATGGCAATTTTGCGGCTGCGGGCAAAGTGATGAGCGATAATCTGGGCGACGGGTGCACGTTGTCTGACCTCGGTGAGTATCGCATTCTCTTCAACCTACTATGGCTGTTCGTGCAACCAGACCGGTTCGAGCAAAGCAAGGCGGCGCTTGGCGTAGAGCGATTCAAAGTATTCCTATCGCTAGCTAGTTACGTCTCCATTCATTTGAGCGAGTGGGAAATCGCCAAGGAGCTTTGTGTGCTTGGCGCGGAGGTCCTTACGCCTATGCAGCTTGCCTACCATCAGGCGGCTATCCAACAAAATATCGGATCGTTTGCAGAGGCTGAGCGCTTGTTGCGACTCGGGATCGCAGGTGCGAGCTTTCTTGAAAAACTCATGCTTGAACCTAGACTAGCCGATGTATTGAGGAGGCAAGGTAAGCTAAGGGAGGCCTGGCGGCTGTTACGAGATTGGATTCGGTATCGGCCAAAGCGCCTCAATGAGCTTGTTAGTTGGATCCAAAGTTGGTCGGTAGTTTCACTTTACTCCGCATGGCTGTGGTCTGAGGTGGATGCTAGCATCGCAGGCCGATTTCTCATTGCAATGGACAAGGCGAAGGCGGATCCAAGGGTGCCCAAAATCATTTTGGATTGGGATAGGGCATTTCTTGAGTGGCAACAGCTGCACCTCGTGCCACGAGACCGTCGCACCTCCGACCAGTGGCTGCGCATGCTTGAACTTGCCCGAATCATGTGTGACAAAGCGGCGCAAAATTCGCACAAGGAAGCGGACGGCGGCTGGATGGTAGTAGTTCTCGAATCCCTTAATGGGTTACAAAAGCATCAAAACGCCTTAGACACTGTGCCTGAAATATTGGCGCAATTGCATGATCGTTCACAGCTTCGTCCCTGGGTGGACATCGAAGCTAGTCGGGCTTACCTGGGACTTGGACAGTTGCATTTGGCGTACGAATTGGCCGGCCGGGCATTCAAGCAAGCGCTGGCATCACGCCATGTGCTAAAGGCGCGTGAAGCTGCGACCCTCTTACTAGAGCTTCCGAACGTTCTGACTCCGAATGCAAGCGAAACGCTCGCACGGCAACTTCTTGAGGCGAGCAAAAACGATTTACCCTCTGGGAAGGAATTCCAGTTGGACGTTCCGCTTCCCGGCGAGATTGGGTGGGACAGCCACCTAGCCACGCTGCTGGCCGAATGTGTGTCGGAAGCTCCGGCAGAAGAGAAAAATGCTTTCCATTCCTTTTTTGAGAGTCTTGCTACAAAATTGCATGAAGAAAAGAATACGTTCGATTTCGCTTTGCAGTTTGCAGCAAAATGGGGCATTTCGGCAGCGGTTCCTGCAATATTGGCGAGGGGAGGCAGGCCACTATCCGAGGGCTCGCTCGATGACAATCCGCTTATGCTGGCAGTAAGGTATGGGCATGTGGAAGTCGTTCGAGCGCTGCTCGATGAATTCGGTGCGCTAGACTTGAGTGACGTTGTGCAAGGCCGTATCGCCCTTGCCGCGATCGAGGAATGCAATTTAGAAATAGCCGAACTCATCCTGAGTGGTGCGAGCAATCGGACACAAGAATGGCTCAGCGAGGCGCTCGTTAAAGTCGCTAGCTATGGCGACGAGAGGCTATTCGATCTACTGTTGCAACATGGTGCTGATCCGGCGATTGGCAACTCGAAAGGGGATCTCCCAATCGTGGAAGCAGCTATGTGTGGCAACTTAGCGATTCTGCATCGGCTTACCAATCTGACATCCATTTCAGGCGCCGCGGCCAATGGTAAAACAGCGCTGATGGCGGCAGTTGTCCATGGTCAGCAACGGGTGATCGATCTGTTCGCTGAAATGAACGCGGGCACTAATCAGCTCGATAAGGAGTTAGAATCTGTTGCGGACGCCGCAGCCAAGTCGGGTGCCATCAAGTCGTTAATTCATCTCGCGGCCCGATTTGATCTGATGATAGACCTTGAACGGCACTTACTGCCCGCAATCAAATTTGCGGAACATTCTGGATACGATCTGGAGTTGCGGTTCGCGCTGACCTGGTTGGACAGCGAAGCTGGTCGACGAATCAATAGTCCGGATTTGAAGCCTAAAGTTTGCGCAGCATTAAAACGACTTGCTGAAAAGCACAAACTGAACGCGAATGACGTCGGACTGACTTCTGTCAAGATGAACATCGGGCTTATGGTAAATGCCCAGGGCAAGCTCTGTCTGGTGCATGACGCACCGTTTGGGGCAACGCCGCTCTGGGTAGGTTATCACTTTAATCGCCGGCAGATTGAGATCAGTTTCGATAATGGAAAAACCTATCCTATAGATTGGGTGGCTACAGATGAGCTTCACATCTATCTCATGAGGGTTGATAAGATCCTGATTATCAGGATGGAGGACAAAAAACCGGTGGAAGGCTACGATACGTCGTTCCTCAAATTAAAGGATGGTAAACCCATAGATCAGATGAGTATTGCGTGTTATAAGCCTATGCCCAACCAGGCCCGCTCTAAATTGTCCATCGCCGCGGTTTGTCTCCTTTTTGGAAGGTTGCTTTTTAGATGCCAGCGGCTCGTCTCAAAGAGACGACCATGATTGGCGTGACTGTCCAGCCGTTTATTAGATCAGATGAGGCATCCTTCAATACCCTGGCAGGCTGGGGCAATGACGACCTTTTGCTGACGGAGCCAGCGCGACGAACAGTCGCGGAGGCCTCGCCACGAGCTTTTCGTGTCCTCGATTGGGCAGCACTCCGTGAAGAGTTTGAAAGGCACGATCGTTTAGCCAGTCTAGCCAAGAAAAGAATTAATCGTCATGGCGTGACGGGGGCGTTATTGAGCGTAAATGGAGCATCCCTACTCGCTTTCGGGTCATTATTGCCAACCAAGGTTCTTCAGAGCATAGTCATCGCAGTTGGCTGCGGTTTCGTCTTGGTTGGCGGACTAATGGGTCTCTGGCATCTCCTCGGGCATACCGGAAGAGCCAAGTGGTTGACGCACCGTCTGTGGACAGAACGACTACGGCAGTTCTATTTTCAATATTTGGTTAATGAAATCGATGCGACGATTGACGCGATGGGCAATGACGTAAAGCTCGAAAAGTATCGATCCTTACGCGACGGAGCGCTTAGAGTCTTCATAAGTGATACTGACCAAAACCTTTCGGCGCGGAGCTTTGCGGAAGGAATTCGTTGGATTGCCGACGATCATGACGATGCACACGCCTGGGGGCAGAGCGTCTGGCAGGTGAATCGTGTCTTACCCGGAACATCGATGACCGACGATCATCGGGAACTCCTGGAATGCCTGTCACGGAGCAGGATTGGAATTCAGGAAATTTATGCCCAGTTGAACCTAAAGGAGGAGAATTCTAGCCAGGGTAATATGGCTAGCCGCGTTATAATGAGCGGAAACATCGCCACATTCGTCTATATTGTCTCTTTAACTCTAGCCGGGATGTGGATTCTACTCGTCAGCGGACAAGAAAGTATCCCTTCGAACATCTTGATCGCGCTCAGCGGCGTCGCAGCTGCCTGGGGACTATATTTTCGGTTGGTTGATCAGGGAATGGGCTACTCACTCGATGCTGAACGATACAAGCTCTATGCTGAGCAAGTTAAGCTAATCCGCCAGCAGTTCAACGCCGTCGGAGATGACCTATATGCCAAGATCGCAGCCTTGCGCCAGCTCGAAATTTACGTTTATCGCGAGATGCGCCAGTTCCTCCGCACGCACTTTCGCTCCCGATTTCTCGGATAGCCGATGAACAAGATGGGAAAGGCAGCATGGTAATACTGTTTCTATTTGATTAGGTAAAGTTGAGATTTGCAAATGGAAGCTCAAAATATTTCTGCAATCGCCTCTGCCTAATATTACTACTGTTTATCTTTACCATTTCAATAGTTTTCGACTCTACTCGGCCGAAGTACTTAACGAGTCGAATAAAATGGACCGAGAATTGACTTTATTATGGGATGGCTCGTTAAATAATGCGAGCCGCTATAGGTAGCGGACGTATGAAAATATTGTCAATCAAACAAACTATCGAGGCTTCAGCTTAATGCTGCAATGCTGCACTAAAAGATGAAAAAGCGACTACGTAAGAAAAAAAATATTGGCGAGTTTGCCCAGTGGGGAGTTCAACTCGTCGTCATACGCTCCCAAAAAGATGGATTCGATGATTTTTTTCACGCCTTCGTCGAGGAAGCCATGGAATTGAACGGATTTATTTGTGGCGGTGGTGGCAAGGAAAACATATTGGACGTAGTAGTTGAGCTTGGTGGTTCTCGCTCTGATGATACTGATGGGAAGATGATGAAAATTACCGCGTGGCTCGATGCACGCGAAGATGTACAGAGCTGGAGAATTGGGCCTGAATTTGATGTATGGTACCCGGAGCGCCCTAGATTATTGGGCCCCAAGATAGTGAGCCAACAGATGAAAGGTGAACCTAAGAAAGTCCTGACGAAAGAAGAAGACCTTTTGACACCTACAAAAACATTCGAATACAACACTGAAGACATGCTCCGCCAGTGCGAGCCAGAAAAAATGACACTTACCAAGGAAGATCAAGAATGGATCAATAGTTCTCCGGTTGGCAAAGAAGCATGATAATGGCGAAGAAATTCCCGTGTAGTGGTTTGATCCGAGTGCCGCCACACCCTGGGTGGTGAAAAATCATAAAACAGAACAAACCTCTTCTCAACCTTCCTGATCGACCTGTTTCACAATTAATTCCAAACCAATGTGCGGATCGATATTTAGTGCTCTGCATACCCGTACATACTCCACAAGATCAATTCGCCTCTCGCCCAATTCGACTTTACCGACCCATGAAGGGGTAACCTGTAGAATGCTGGCAAGTTCTCGTTGGGTGATGTTCTTTTCCTGACGCATAGAAATTAGCCAGACGCGGATGACTTGGTATGCCTTACTGTGAATAGTCTTTTCCATCTTACCTTGACCCCTTTTTAGGAGCAAGGTAAGATATTTTTACCATGCTCCCAAATTAGGAGCAAGCGCCGAATTTCTTACCCATGACCCGTACCGGTTAAAGAAAAATGAGGAAAAACAAAAAAAAAGGGAAAAAAGTAATCTTAATTGGTAGCCTCTATGAAGATATTCCACAGGAGGAAGAGCCAAAAGATTTATTAAAAAAGGAGAACCAGCATGTTGATATGGGAAAATTTCTTCTTTCAATATCTAAGGATCTGAGAAGAGATATAAAATTCGAATCAGATAAAAAAGGTTTTAAAAACGCTAGTGCATATATATGCCACATCTTATCTCAACGAAAATTAATTTTTATAGACACTGAATCTCAATAATATTTATAATAATTATTTTCATAATAATTATTAAATTAGAAAGATTGACCACATCTCAAGATTTGCAAATATTGCATCGGAGTCGCAATGCAAAGTTTGAATTTGTCGTTAGATCCGATCTGGCTACTTGCCAACGAGTCAGGTGATACCATCCGGTTATCATTACCTGATATCCTCCTTTCCGATACTCCCCTCTTTCACGTTCCGAGCTTTGGTTTTTTATCCAGCATACAGCACGAATTGTTAGCCTCAATCTTACAGGTAGCTGTTGATTCTATCTGGTCAAAAGGAATATCCAAAAAAGACTATTCAAGATTGATCTGTACCGAGCAATCGGGAGAACTTGGAACATTAATCCAAAGAATATGTGATGTATTGGAGAAATTAAAAGGATTCGCCCTAGTAGGAAATGGTGCATTCCTGCAAATACCATCAGCCTGGGGCAGGTTTGAAAGGAAAGAAAACATAGCGCGACTTATGTGGCCGTTCATCCCAAATATACATGGTGTCGAAGCTAAGGGGTTGCGCCGGATGAGTCCTATCCCCATGAAACTTGGACCCGACTTAACGGCTCTCTTTCTTTTTGCTTCCTGTACCCTGTCCAAAGGAGGCACTCAGTACTGGACAATTGGTAATCTGACTGGGCGCGCCCTCGCCCATTATCATTACGGCAAAACAATGAGACAACGATTGTTTAGCGCAGTCCTGCCCGGTTATTCTCAATACTGGGAACCATCACTACCATTACCGTGGATTCCTGACTGTCAGAATAACGGAGGGTTAGAGCATGATGACAGGCCACCATTCTGGCCTTACCTCAGCGGTATAAAAAAAATATCTGGAACTGCAAATATTCGGCTTTTCCAGAGTCGCGCGATTGTGCTTGATCCACCGGAACTCGACAAGTGCGAGATTAGCGGCGAAACCACGTTGGTTTTTAAGACTTTTAGAATTTTATCAGAAATAGCCCTCTACAGAAAGGTCAGGGAACTGGCCCCTGCAAATTGCAAAGCACAAGTTCCGGGAATAATGGGAAAAATGTATACCAAGACAGATCATCCATCTGTATTAACCCAAAGATCTGAAGATGAAGAAAACTCCAATATGGCCAGCGCCAGCCTGCCATACCATGGTTTTTCAATGCCCTCTTGGTCGATCATCAGCCTCGCACATCGTTGCCCCTCACACGTAATCCAATCACTTAATTTAATAATTGATTTAAACAAAAGTGCAGGTCAAAGTGAATTGGTTTTATTTTCACTGAAGTATGCAGCAAAAAATCAAGATGTGAGAGGTGCTTTTCAGTACCATTGTGGTAGCACAGGGTTGTTTAACGAGCACAAGTTAGATCTGATACTATTCTTAGCAGAAAAATCAGAAGAATATATTAAAAATATTAGAGATAGAATTAGATATTTACTGATCGGTGATACAAATAAAAAAAATGTTCAACGACATCAGAAGGCGTTTGAAACTTCTTCTATCATAAATATCTACCAGGATATATGGAACACCGCTGATTCTATTTTCCATGAATACAAAATGATTAACAATCTGCCTGAATCATGGAAAGATAATTTAATTTATCGATTTGAAAAAAAAATTAGATCATGCTGGTTTCAATTTATAGAAGATGTTTGGAATAATGGATCCTTGTCATTTCAAGATCGCTTTCAAGAATTTACGGCCACTCGCAAGCTATTAGGAGACGGTTTTATGACTATAAATCTTCCATTCTTAGCATCAAATCAGTCTGTGAAGGCAGGACAAGCCTTTGCTGAATGTTATTATTTGTTAGGCGAACAGGAAAAATCTCAATTGATAAACAACAAGAACCCCTATACTTCACGATATTTTTGGTTATGCATGAATATGGCAAGGAAAGAGTGCCACAAATTATACCAACCGCTATACGAACATGCATTACATTTATTACAATTCATTATTCCAGTTACCGATTATGCAAATTTTGGATCAGTATTATCAAAACATAACAGTTGCATAAATATAGAAAGAGTTGAATTTCTGTTCAATGAATATGAACAAAATGGTCTAATCGAATATTTACAGCAAATTTTAGGTATTATCAGAACAAAAAAAAGAAGTTTGATACATTTGGATTTCGGGCTATTGCTCTTTGATTTAGAGGAGTTCAATTTCCGTCCTAATATGGTCATGCGCCGATGGGCGACTGGCTATTTTGCGGAAAAAAATCATGCGGAGACCGATAATGTTCACGCCTAAGCCCGGATGTCGAATCGAACTCCATTTACTCAAATCGCATGCAGCTTCCAACCTCAATCGAGACGAATCAGGTCGCCCCAAGACAATGATTATGGGCGGATGCCGGAGATTGCGATACTCGAGTCAATCTGAAAAATATTCTATAAGACACAGTGAAATCTTTGAGCAATTTCTTGATTATGCACATGAAAAATATGGAGCAACTCGCATGGTGCGCACAAGAAAAGGTGCTCATTCTATAAAAATCACTCTCGAAAAAAAGATTCAGAACCTCAACAAAGATCCCAAAACATATGAAAATGAAATAGACCAAGCTCTAACCTCATTTCCATTTTTTTTTAGCCGACACAAAACTCAAGATCACAACGAACAGGATCTTACCCAGCTAGTAGCCTTTTCTATATCTGAAATCGAATATTTAGCTAATGCCATGCTTGAAGTTACAGAGCATGGTGATATAACTATAAAGGATATTACAGAAATTATTAAACAGCTAAAGAACAAGAGAACGTCTGTGGGACCACTTTCTCCAGAGTTGCAGCTTTTTGGAAGGTTCACAACAGCTTCATCGTATTTCAGGGACATTGATTCCCCTTTACAAATCAGCCATGGCTTCACAGTACATGAATCCCATATTGAACAGGATTACTGGTCGGCGGTAGACGATTTAAACAGAATCTCTGGAATCCACGAAAGTGGGCATCTCAATTCAAGATCTTTTGGATCTGGTGTTTTCTATCACTACTATTGCCTGGATGTGTCGCTGTTAAGCCAAAATATCACATCTGCCTTCCCGCACCTGGATAGATCGCAGTTAGTCGACATGACGAGAGATCTTATTGCAGCTTTTCTATTCGCTACACTTTGTCGAAATCCTGTTGGAAATCAATCTAATTATGCTAATCATGACCTCCCCAGTTGTGCGTATATCACATATGGAAATGCATTTCCATATAGTGCGCAGAATGCTTTTGAACGACCTGTCCCCAAAGCGCAACATGGCGGTTTCCTCGAAGAAGCAAGGCAATGTTTTATTGCGTGGCTGGATGACCGGCATCAACGATTTGGAATTTTTAGCGGCTTTGAGCAATGCATGGGGATCAATGAGCAAGATACCGACCTCAAGACATTGGTGGAATCGACTATTGAAAAAGCAACTGAGGCTATCCGATGCGCCATTCCAGAAACATGAACTGTCTTCTTCTAAGCTTGCGAGGATCTATACGATCCTGGGGAGCAACATCAGTCGGAGATGATCGTTGGACACAGCAATGGCCAACAGCAAGTGCTATCCTTGGGCTGGTTGGCGCTTGCATGGGAGTCGACCATCATTCGCCAATCCAAGTTAAGGCGTGGTACAGTGGATTTTTAGTTTGCACCTTAAGTGCTGTCTCCTACGAGAAATCCCAACTCCTTGGCATAACATCAACTCATCGGCCTGTACTTTTTTCAGATTATCATACGACCAGCAATAGCCTGACTATGGCTGATAAACCAAGGGAACATGCTCTAATTAGTCATCGAGGGTATATTTCAGACGGGTTGGATGTTGCTGCTCTAATTCCAAAACATAACGAGGGAGAGCTTTGGCTCGAACAACTCGTTTTTGCCCTACAACAACCAAAATTCACGCCATATCTTGGGCGACGATCAAATCCATTATCAGCGCCGTTAACAAATCCAGAAGAGACGGTCCTACACGTTGATTCAACTGAGGATTTATGCGAACGATTGTTCTCACGTCTTTCCGCACTCTCCGTGGGAGATCTAAAACCAACAAAATGCCTTCTCAGGTTACCGACAGAGCTCGACGACAAGAATAGTGTTCTATTAAATAAATGGAATGATGCTGGAACTGATGTGATTGCAGAACATCGTTCAGGTTCCTTGAGAACCTTTAAAAACAGAACAGTGCGGTTATATCGGCGAGATTTCAAAAATGAGTGATCACTTCATATCGACTGAAGTCAGTTTTTTTCTATCGTTAATCCAGGTTAGTCACCCTGAAAAAAAAAGAATATTTCGCTATCAATTACATCAACTTATATGGTTAGCGTATCCATGCAATCCTGCTGGCAGCAATCAACCGTTTCTATTTCACCTGACAGGTAAGGAGGATAATTGTGGAGTCTATTGTCTCGTCCAATCAAAAGAAGAACCAGATTGGATATCAGCTGAACATAGAAATAAGGGAGGATCCATTCAGCTAAAAAAAGTCTTGGGTGTAAAATCTGTTCAGTTCCTAATCAAACATGGAGATCAATTTTATTTTAGTTTACTTGCCTGCCCAATAAAGAATCATTTTAATGGGTACAGTCGCGGGAAGAAATTTCCAATTTTTAAAAGAAATGATATTGAAAATTGGTTTGTTAGGCGATCGGAAGGACATGGATTTAAGGCATTGCGATATGAATTTTCCAATCAGTTAACATTGGTTCGAAAACAAGAACAAGCCAATGCTGAGGAAATCTCCCTTTCGACATGTCAATTCGATGGGTTACTCGAAGTAGTTGATTCGTATGAATTCAGCAAGGCTTTAGTTGCGGGTATAGGTCCCCAAAAAATATTTGGCTTTGGAATGATGACAATAGCTCACCCTGTTTCATTCGAGTAAACTCACTTGGCATGTTGATTTAGTGGAATAATTTGCATTTTATATATCTTGTAATATCAGGTTTGTACAGCAAGAGATTACCCCGCGTGTGCGGGGATGTTTCGTAAATTTCCGTGGTTTTGGTGTCTGTATGGCCAATTACCCCGCGTGTGCGGGGATGTTTCGCCGTTGTAATGATCCTCGTGAGGATGGGTAATAGTTGCCCCGCGTGTGCGGGGAATATGATTTATCAAGATTATATTTATATGGGAATCTTGAAATTTAGCTCAACAAGCCCCGACAGCCCTCACCGGCATTTTTTTCACAAAGACCATGCTCTTCTGCCTTTTAATCCGATCGGTTTTGCACCCTGCTGCCGCCTCACTAGGCGCTGGATGGCGCTCTTCTGCCATTTTGCCGCTTCCAGGGCGCACTTCACCTGCTTGTCGCCAGAAGCATCCCCATCCGGTCAATGTTGTACGCTAAATTGCGCAAACCGATTTTTACTCGGGCTCGGGTTATGCCGATCGTACGCAACAGCAAAGTACACGCTCTCTGGGCCTATACACCAAAGATGTGCTCGATCCGCGAACGGATCCTGGACCAGGTCAAAGAATGCCGGTCGAGAATTTGAAACTCGGTCGCGTCATCCGACAGATTGTACAGCGACTGCAGGATAAAAATCTTAAACAGCAAGATGACATCGTACCCCTTCGGACCAACATTGGATTGCCGGTTTTTGTCCCGAGCCTTTTCAAGCGCTGGACGAAACATATCCCAAATGACCGTCTCGTTGATCTTGGCAAGCGGGTCGCCGCGTTCTTGTCGATTTTGTGCAATCGGTCTTGCAGGTCAAAAAAGCCGGGCTGGATCATGACTGGTCTCCATCGGGATCAGGTCGCGGGGTGGCTCATCGAAACGATAGAAGTGTAATATATTAACGTAAAACCAGAAGGTTGATATGTGAAAAACAACAGATTGCTGCATTAAATTTTCAAGAAATCCACATATCTTGATCTTGGAAAAATTGCGAAACCAATCGGTAACAAAATAGTTGCAGGTTAGTAACATTACCGACTACAACAAACTGATTTTATTTATAATTATATAAATTAGTACAATTTTACTTCCCCTTTCGATGGGCCCCATTCCTGTGGCGAAAACGCATCTGGCGGCTTGACGGTCTGATCATCACCCATCCCCACGGCGACCATTACAACGGCTTGTCGTTTGTCGTGGCCCGCTTTCAGCCGCGACGCCTGATCGTCAATGGCGACGTCGGCGAAGAGCCCGGGTACGAGCGACTGCTTCATGCAGTGCGCCAAGCGAGCATTCCGATTCAGACTGCTTCGGTCGGAGATCTGCTCGAACAGGGCCGCGACTTGCGACTGCAATGCCTGGGAATGCCTGGATTAATCAAAGACTCCGCAGCCTCCGCCAATGACCGTAGCCTGGTGCTGCATCTGCAGTACGGGGCGCGCAGTTTGCTGTTGCCCGCCGACGTCGGCGTTTCAAGTGAAGCCCAACTGCTGCAGACGGGGGCTCGTCTTCGCGCCGACGTCCTGCTCGCGCCGCACCACGGCAGCCGCACCTCGGCGGGAGAAGCGTTCATCGCCGCAGTCAACCCAGCCTTGATTGTGGTTTCCGCTGGTCAGCGCCAACAGGGCGTCCTGCCCGCTCCGGAGCATCTTGAGCGCTGGCGGCGGCAAAAAATACGCACGCTGATCACGGCCCAAGCCGGAACCGTCACCGTCAGCAC
>JAQUEZ010000315.1 GCA_028684915.1 Desulfobulbus sp. | reverse complement strand
CGCCTCAACCAGTTCGCGCGGTGCGGAATACGCCCGGCTGCCCTCAAACCGATCTAACTCTTTTCCGGTCGCCCTGGCCTCAGAGATCGCCTGCGAGAAACTGTATTCTCGACCCGTGCCATGCTGCACCGCATAACGGTTCAACGCGACTTCCAACTTTTCCAGAGCCGCCGAGTATTTGCTCAGCGTGGCGTGCGCGACGCCATCCTCTATCTTCGACTCCAAAAATGCCTTCATCTCCGCGCCGGAGAGCTTTTCGATGTCTTTCACGCCCAACTCTTCCTTGGCGTAACGGAGACAATCTTTGGCAACATCGCGGTACGCATCCAAGGTGGCGTAAGACTTCACGCCCATTTGCTTTCCGATCTCATGCCATGTTCTGGCCCCCTCGGCACGAATTTCCGCCTTGGCCTCATGCTTGGAGGTGCCAAACTCTTTAACTGTCTCAAAAACCAGATGTACCTGGTGAGCAACAGAACCGCGCATTTTTCGCCAATTATCCTTTTTTCATTCCGGTATTTATTTTCTCCCCCGGACGGGTTGGTGCCTTGAACTCCGTGATTTTTTTTTACAGAGGTGTCGAACTCTGGAAAACAGCCTGGGCTAGTGCAACATCCACTCTGCAACCGGACAATTTTCAATGCAGATTGTTCAAATCGGAGCCTGCCACTCCATCTTTATTGCGGTTCATATAGCCCCGCACAAACAGCCCGTGAACCACATCCTCACGAGTCTCTCCAAGTCGTGATTAAACGTACCTTGGAGGGTATCCACGTACTTTTTCCATTAAAAGTATTCGCGTGGCCGATAAAGCCACCGAAAGACATATTTCATATGTGCCTTCCAGGTGACTTGTATATGCTTTCTTTTTAGCGAGCGGCTGTGCCGAAGTCAATGACAAATTGCGATTAAAAATCGCTTTCTGTCACAAAAAGATGCTCCAGAAAGCGACATAAATCCGAAGTTTTATAAAAAAACTTGCATAAAAAAAATTCATTCTGTACAGTGATTAAGTTCAATAATAAAATACAAAATTACGTGCATAAATGGACCGAAAAATTATCGACAGCTTGAGCAAAACAACTGCCGAGGAACGCGAATCGTTGTTCAAATGGTTCACCGCCCAGGGGGATGTAGTCCGGGTTGCGGTGATTCGAGAACAAGGCGAGCTCGCTTCAAGAAACAAGAGCGAATACCAAAAAGCCTACCGTGGCGAATTTTATTACGCGATGCTGGTACGGGCTGTGGCCAAACTGCGTTGGATCGAATCGGCGCAGACACAAAAAGCAGCCCTGGCTGACGAAGAAGCCGGGGAGTTGACAGCCCGCCGGAAAGCGCGGATCAAGGACAAAACCAGTTCAAGACGACACAAACCAAGCCCGAAAAAAGAGATCATCCGCATTCGATATTTTGAGGAGATCAAGCAGCTTCGATCAGAAGGATTTTCCTGGCGACAGATTGCACTTTTTTTAAAAGAATACCGCAAGGAATCCTTTGGCTGGACCTATCTCAAGACGACATACCAGGCATTGGAAAAAGAGCGGGAAATAGAGGTCGGGCAATGAATCTTTTTGGAAAAAGCAAAAGAGAACAGGAACTTGAAAAAGAATTAGAAGAAATATATAACGCTATAGAAAGAAGCGGGTTTATTGACTTATACTCGCTTTGTCATCACGTATCTGATATTGAAGAAAAATTGGAAGAGAATAACTCAGAGATGGCAAAGCTTCGTTGTGAACTGGATAATTCGATACAACGCGAGAAATTAATTCAGGAAAAACTTGATGATTGTACAAAAAGTAAGGATTACTTTTTTAAATATGCAAATTTTGCGATGTACTCGCACTTGATCACCAGGATACAGCGCGACAACGTGGTGTATGAATTGGAACGAAGGAATGCCGATATTGTTCTCTCTTTAGAGAGAAAAGGAACACCCCCTGAAAAGATTGAGCGAGCGGCAAAACGAAACGCAACAAAAGTTTTGAAATCAATCAATAAAAGGCCAGATAATTGGGATTTTGTTCTCGACCCGAAAGACAAAGACGCGTACCAGAAGTGGATAACCACGCTGACAACGGCACAGTCTTTGGTTCCAACAGGCAACGCATTCAATTTTCTGGAACTGAGGAAAAACAGATGGAAGTACTTTTGAGCGAAGAAGAGAAAAAAATCATCCATCAACGTCTTGAAAGACTTCGATACAAGCTCAGGCACACAGCTGAAACGAGATTTAAGCAGATCGAAAAGGCCTGGAAATGTTTTTCAAAACAAAGAGCGCTCAAAAACGAAATTCGAGAATGTCTCAAATCAGTCCCGCATGAATTTCGCTCCAGGAAATCACGGCGATCCCGGCGGGATCATCCACTAACCGGCCTTGCAGCGGCGCAGCACCAGGAAATCACATTACAATATCGACTGCATGAGCTCGAAATGATTTGCTACCGTCAACTTGATGAGGGCGCAATGGGGCAATTAAAGGCCGGTGTGCCAAAATCTACGGTGGACCACCGTACCATGCTGGCCAAAAATGAACTCCAAAAATATTTATATGCAGATCCGAGCGAACAGGATTTATCTTTTGACCACAAAACATTCGCTGCCGCGAAACCCTTGCGGCAACTCCGCGCTTATCCCAGGCTGAACAACTTTCAGCGATCTTGGGGTGATAAGCCTGGTTCCTGAAAAAAATCGAAAGAAATGTCGGCAGGCCCCGTCCTTTGGACGGGGGCAAAACAGCGCCTTGAAGGTGGCGGGTGTGCTGGATCGGCAGTCGTTTCGAGCACTCTCCAGTTGCCCCGAAGTTCAGCTTGCTCGACTTTTTC
This sequence comes from Desulfobulbus sp., assembly GCA_028684915.1. Next base: position 3,733 of record JAQUEZ010000315.1, on the reverse strand, counting down.
TACGCTAAGCTTCGCTACGCTAGATGGGGCGGACCCCATTCCCCCTTGGTTCGCTGCGTTCACGCAAGGGTTCCAACCCACTTACTGGGGATGTACGCCGGAACCCCAGAAATTTCCGGCATGCGCGCAAAGTCTGCAATGGTCACTTGTGACGCCAAACACTTGTTTTCCGTCACAAGTGACCATTGGCTGATAATAGCGGTCAACGCTGGGTAAAATGTGTGCTGAAAATAGTGTCGGATTGTATAAATGGCCGGAAAATGCGCCCACAGTGTTTTCCGACAGAATTTTCGGCGGTTCCGGCTTGCAACCCCTTACTCCGATGATTTGGGAACGGAGGCCAGGGGCAGAAACAAGGTCAGTGGAGCATCGGGCAAAGCAATGAACCCATGGTGTCGATAGAAGGCGGCGGCAGTCTCATCCTTTGCATCCACCATCAAAGCATAGGCCGCTATCTCCGAGCGAAGAGCGCGATTCAGCGCATCGGCCAATAAGGCACAGCCTAACCCTTGCCCTTTGAACGCTTGATCAACCGCTAATCGTCCCATGCGAACGGTCGGCACGGTAGGGTAGCGCGGCAATTTCTTACCAACGGCGTCGGGGAGATCGGCGAGGAGCAGACTTGCTGAGGCCAGGGTGTAATAGCCGACAATGCGATTGTGCTCAGCGAGCGCCACAAAACAGACCGTCACCCGGCGACGAATGTCCGCAGTAACCCGTTCACGGAGATATTGATTCAGCGGCTCCGAAGCACAATCAAAGACAGAACGGTCGTGGGCGCTATCAAGACGTGTGACCCAAAAGGGCGCCGCTGTACTCATTCTGTACGCAAAAGTGCTTTGCGACGGGTAAAGGCGCGTTCCAGAGCTGCATTTGGTTGTGGCGGCGCCAAAAGGGCCTGTGCAAAGCACTCCTGATCGGCAAGCGAACAACGGACGATACCCGCTTGCTCGATAGCGCGTTGTGCTGCTTCCTGGACAGCGGCAATCACGAAATCGGTCATGGTGCGACCTTGCAATTCAGCCGCACGCTTGAGCATGGCATGAAGGTCGGTACTGATCCTCGCCTCAAGGCGAGCGGTAGATCCGGTTGTAGGCATTGAAAAATCCTCCTAACAAAAACAATACGGCAAGGTGCCGTACAAATCAATTTTTAAAACCATGAACAAGAAGAACGTCACCCGGAAAGAACTGACCTTGTCCGTCACCAACAGGTTGGACATCTCCCAACGCAATGCGGCTGACATCGTCGACACTGTTTTTGCGACCTTGAAAAACACGCTCGTTGGCGGAGAATCGATCAAATTGGTCCATTTTGGCAGCTTTATGGTCCGGGATAAATCCCCTCGGCGGGGAAGGAATCCGAAAACCGGCGAATCCATGCTGATCACCAAACGGCAGATGGTCAATTTCCGGCCCAGCCGGCAACTGCGCGACCGATTGAACGGGTAATCTCCGGTGGACACCGAGCTGGAACGGTTCAAGATTGAGGTTGTGTTGCCGGAATTTGCGGCTGCACGCGGCTACTTCCTGGATCGCCGCGCCAGCTCGCGCAACTCAGTTGTGATGCGGCACCCTGACGGCGACAAAATCATTATCGCCCGTTATGAAGGAACCACCCATTGGGTGTATTGCTCAGTCCGTGATGGCCGGGATAACGGCACCATCGTTGACTTCCTGCAGAATCGTGGGGTCGGTTCGCTGGGCATGGTCCGCAAGACCTTGCGCGACTGGCTCGGAACGTCGCGACCAACACCCCAGCTGCCCCTTTTCGTGCAGGAACTGCAACCGATATCCAGGGATCGTGCGGAGGTCCTCGCGGAATGGGAAAAGGCAGCCCCTTGTCTATCCCTCCCCTATTTGACAGGCCGCGGCCTGGGGCCGGACGTACTTGCCCTTCCCCAGTTCGCCGGTCGTGTTCGTGTAGATCGCCGGCATAATGCCTTGTTTCCCCACTGCGATAAAGAAGGCCTCTCAGGATTTGAGGTCAAGAACAAGGGTTTTACCGGCTTTGCCGCTGGTGGAAGGAAAGGGCTCTGGTATAGCCAGGCCAAGGAAACAGACCGTCGGCTAGTCTTGGTTGAAAGCGCGATTGACGCCATGTCGTTTCATGTGCTGTTTGGTGATCAGCACACCCGCTATATGTCCACCGGTGGGGAATTAAACCCTCAACAGCCCGCCCTATTGCGTGGCGCCATGGAGAAGCTGTACCCATCGGCAGACATTGTACTCGGGTTCGATGACGACGAGGGTGGCGAGAAGATCGCCAAAGAAGTGGAGGCGGCAGCGCCCCCTGGTCGAAAAGTGGTTCGGATGCGGCCTGATGGCGGCAAAGACTGGAACCAGGTTTTGCAAGACAGATTCAGGTTGGATGCCGGGCAATAGGGAAAAGGAATGCTTTTGTTGTTCATTTTGAAAGGATATTTTCTTTCCTATTGCCCGATTGGAATGAATTGTGAGCGATAAGCGAGCACAATTGTATTTATTTTTGGCGTGAGAAATTTGTTTGATGAGAATAGGTTAGGTGTCCCTTACCTATGGCCCAACACAATGGGCTCAACAGATAAATATTTACCCCCAGGTTTTCTATAGGTGTTTTTTATATAGGAGAGTCTATAGGGTACTACAGGGGACTCCTCGTAAAGCTAGATTTATCTAGGTGTTGAGGTTAACTCGCCGTACCGTTTATGCGCAAAATCCGTACCGTTTATGCGCAGTCGCCGTACCGTTTATGCGTAGATTCGGTCGCTGATCCGTACCGTTTATGCGCAGTCGCCGTACCGTTTATGCGCAGTCAGCCCCTACTGGCGTTGTGTTTCAGCGCAAGATTCTGATGAAAATAATTAGGCGCAAAACGCGATCAATCATTGTATGATCGGGACGAATTAAGCGGCATTATTTCCCTAAAGAGGCAGACATGGACCAGGCGGACGGCAACGGCAAGGACATTGACAAGCTGATTACCGAGACCCTCGCCAGCGAGGCTGAAGACGCAAAGCGGGCCGGTAAGGTCGGCTATATGGCGCGGGCTTTGGTGCAAGCGACCCTCCCCCACAAGGCAACGACAGAAAAAATCTTCACCCGCCGCAACGGTACATTGGAAATGACGATCATGTCGCCGCATGGTCTGCCTTTTGGTTCTGTCCCCCGCCTGCTACTTTCATGGATGACGACCGAGGCCGTGCGCACCCGTTCGCCAGTGTTGATTCTTGGCTCGTCCCTCTCCGCTTTCATGGCGGAATTGAACTTGGGCAGAACCGGCGGCAAGAATGGCGGGATAACCCGCTTCAAAAAACAGGCAATCCGCCTGTTCTCCTCCACGATTTCTTGTTCCTATGCCGATGAGTCTATGGCCACCGGCAGCGGCTTCAATATCGCCAAAGAATATCATCTCTGGTGGAATCCCAAACAGCCACAACAGTTGCCACTCTGGAAGTCGTCGGTCATTCTCAGCACAGACTTTTTTAATGAGATCATCGAAAAGCCGGTGCCGATAGACATGGACGCTTTATTGAAACTCAAGCGGTCACCTATGGCTCTTGATATTTATTTCTGGCTGACCTACCGATTATCCTACCTGCACAAAGATTTGCTGCTACCATGGCCTCTGCTTCAAATGCAATTCGGGGCAGACTATGCCCAAGACGTGGAAGGGCAATACAACTTCAAACGGAAATTCCTGTCGCGCCTGAAAGACGTTCTGGTGGTCTATGACAAGGCGCGGGTGTTTGATG
>JAQUEZ010000314.1 GCA_028684915.1 Desulfobulbus sp. | reverse complement strand
CAGTGCAACGATTCTGCATCTCCTCGAGGAATTGAACGCAACGCGAACGACGTTTCCAGGCACCGACCTCCGCCTGTTTTACGAATTGGTATCGTAGCAAAATCTCTCGAGATCAGGAGTTCTGAACTTGGGGGGAGCAGCAAACGTTATGGTGGAAAAGGAACCGCTGATTCCCAAACATGGCGGCTACCGGAAACTGAAAAGTTTCCAGGTCGCGCAGTTGGTGTATGACATCACGGTGCGGTTCTGTGACCGCTATATTGACCGCCGTAGCCGCACCCACGACCAGATGGTGCAGGCAGCGCGCAGCGGTGTCCAGAATATCGCCGAAGGGTCGCTGGCCTCGGCCACCTCGAAGAAGATGGAACTCAAGCTCACCCAGGTGGCCCGCGCCAGCCTGGAAGAGCTCAGGCTCGACTACGAAGATTTCCTGCGCCAGCGGGGCTTGGCCATGCTGGAGCCAAGCCACCCTGCGCTGACGCGCTTCAAAAAGCACAAACCGCAAACAGTTGCGGCGTTTGCGGCCTGGATCGAAAAAGAGCGACTACGGAACACGGACGGACCAGGGCAGACACAGACGGGCAAGGACAGCCGGATCGACGAGTCGTCGGTGCCAGTCGGTGCTGGTCCGTGTCAGTCCTTGTCATCCTCCTGTCTTGCGGCGAATGGCGCGCTTTCCCTGCTCAACCTGGCCTGCTATCTTCTTGATCGCCAGGTGGCGCAGCTCGCCGACAATTTTGAAAAAGAAGGCGGCTTCACTGAGCGGCTCTACCGGGTGCGCACCGCCAATCGGAGAACCAAGGGATGAGCAAACAGAGCACCGAAAAAGCCTTTGAAACGAAAGCCACAACCAACGGATGTGCGCCATGAAATTCGAAACCTTCAAGGCCGGGCGCTGGCAGCAACGCTACCAGTATAAGAGCTTCGAGCCGGTGCCGGTCAACCGGGAATGGACCTGGGAGGACCCGACCATCAACAACCTGCTGGAGCAGGCCACCCGGGCGCTGGGTGAATTGAACGCCTTTTCGCTGATTGTGCCGGATATCGATCTGTTCATCGAGATGCATGTGGTCAAGGAGGCGCAGACCTCCAGCAAGATCGAGGGCACCCAGACCGGTATCGACGAGGCGCTGATGCCCGAAGAGCAGATCCGGCCGGAAAAGCGCGATGACTGGCGCGAGGTGCGCAACTATATCGAGGCAGTCAACACCGCCATCGCTGACCTGCAAACCCTGCCTCTCTCCAACCGGCTGCTCAAACAAACCCATGCCATTCTCATACAGGGCGTGCGGGGCGAACACAAACAATCGGGCGAATTCCGAACCAGCCAGAATTGGATCGGCGGTTCCAGTCTGAATGACGCCACCTTCATCCCGCCCCACCATGACGGCGTGGCCGAGTTGATGGGTGACCTGGAGAAATTCTGGCACAACGAGGAGATCGTGGTGCCCCATCTGGTGCGCGTCGCCATCAGCCACTACCAGTTTGAAACCATCCACCCCTTCCTCGATGGCAACGGCCGTATCGGCCGCCTGCTGATTCCGCTCTATCTGGTCAGCCATGGGCTGTTGGCCAAGCCTTCGCTCTATCTCTCGGACTTCTTCGAGCGCAATCGGGCCAGCTACTACGATGCCCTAATGCAGGTGCGGGTCAGCAATGACCTGATCCAATGGGTACGTTTCTTTCTCAACGGCGTTGCCCAGACCGCCACCAAGGGTCGAGAGGTGTTCAGCCAGATTCTGGGCTTACGCACCGAGGCCGAGCATGCCACCATGGACATGGGCAAGCGGGCGGCCACCGCTCGCCAGGCGCTCAATGTGCTCTACCGAAAGCCGATTCTGGATGCAACGGAACTGGAAAAGGCTCTCGGCATTACGACGCCAACAGCGAATAAACTCATCAAGACCTTGATAGAAAAGAATATTCTTGTCGAGGTCACCGGCCAGCAGAGGGGCAGAGTCTATACCTTCGATCGTTACCTTAATTTGTTCCTTAGTTAAAGGAAACGCGTTTTCTTTAACTAAGCCGTCCGCCAAGTAAAAGATACGGGAAGGAAACCATGGCCCAGACCGATGAGACCGCCTTTGAAACCTATGTTGTCCAGATGTTGCTGGCCCAGGGCTGGCAGCAGGGCACGGCCAGTGACTGGGATAAAGACAGGGCGCTGTTTCCTCGGCTGGTCACCGGGTTCATCGCCACCACCCAGCCCGACCTTTGGGCTGCCATGCGCGACCAGCATGGGGCGCAATTGGAGAGGTTGCTGATCGACGCCCTGGTCAAAGAGCTGGCCATCAAGGGCTCGCTCCATGTGCTGCGCCACGGTTTCAAGTTTTACGGCAAGACCTTTCGGCTGGCCACCTTCAAACCGGCGCATGGCCTCAATGATGAGGTGCTGGCCCAGTATCAGGCCAATCGCTTGACCGTCACCCGGCAGGTGGCCTGCCATCCGGGCGATCATTCGACCGTCGATCTGGTCTTTGCCGTCAATGGCCTGCCGGTGGCGACCTGTGAACTGAAAAATCCCTGGACTGGCCAGAGCTGGCGTCATGCAGTGCGACAATACCAGGAGGACCGCAACCCGCGCGCGCCGCTGTTCGCGTTCAAAGAGCGGGCCCTGGTCCATTTCGCCGCCGACCCGGATGAGGTGCACATGACCACCAGGCTGGCCGGGGGCAAGACCTTCTTCCTCCCCTTCAATCGCGGCAGCCACCCCGGCGAGGTACAGTGCGGCGCGGGCAATCCGCAACACGCTTGCGGCTACCGCAGCGGCTACTTCTGGGAGGAGATACTGGAGCGCGAGAGTTTCCTCGACATCCTCGGCCATTTCGTCTTCGTCGAGAAGAAAGAGGAAAAAGTCGAGGACGGCAAGGGAGGCTGCCGGATCCGGACCCGCGAAACCATGATCTTCCCGCGGTACCACCAGTTGGACGCCACCCGCAAACTAATCGCCGCCGCCCGCGCCGAGGGGCCGGAGCAGAACTATCTCATTCAGCATTCGGCGGGCAGCGGCAAGACCAACTCCATCTCCTGGCTGTCGCACCGGCTGGCCAGCCTGCATGATGAGCAGGATCATAAAATCTTTGACTGCGTGATCGTCATCACCGACCGGCAGGTGCTCGACCGCCAATTGCAGGATGCCATCTACCAGATCGAACATGCCCAGGGCGTGGTCAAGGCCATCGACCAGGATTCCAAGCAGCTGGCTTCGGCGCTGATCGATGGGACCAAGATCGTGGTTACCACTTTGCAGAAGTTCCCCTTTGTGCTGCGCGGCCTACTCCATGCCGCCGGTGCTGAGAGTCTGGACAGTCCCGACGAAGAGGCAAAGGCACAGGCCAAAGCCTGGGAGGCGGAAATTGGTAAACGCCGCTATGCGGTCATTGTCGACGAGGCCCACTCCTCCCAAACCGGCGAGACGGCGCGGGAGTTGAAGGCCATTCTCGGCGCAAACAACGGTGGTGTGAACGATGACGAGGAAGCCGACTGGGAGGATCGACTCAATCAGGTAATGGCCTCGCGGGGCCGCCAGCCCAACCTGAGCTTCTTTGCCTACACCGCAACCCCCAAAGGAAAAACGCTCGAACTTTTCGGCCGTACCTGTCCTAGCGGCAAGCCGGAGCCATTCCACCTCTACAGCATGCGCCAGGCCATCGAGGAGCGGTTCATCCTCGACGTGCTGCAGAACTACACCACCTACGCCACCTATTTCCGACTGGTCAAAGCGGTGGAGGACGATCCCGATCTGCCCAAGAAGAAGGCGGCGCGGGCGCTTTCAAAATTCCTGGTGCTGCACCCGACCAACATCGCCCAGAAGATTGAAGTGATCGTCGAGCATTTCCGGGGCCATGTCCGCACTCATCTCGGCGGCCGGGCCAAGGCGATGGTGGTCACCAGTTCACGTTTGCAGGCGGTGAAATACATGGAAGCCTTCCAGCGCTATATCGACGAAAAAGGCTACACCGACATCCGACCGCTGGTCGCCTTCAGCGGCACGGTACGCGATCCGGACACCGGCCTGGAATACACCGAACCGGGAATGAATCTTGACGTGGTCAACGGCAAGCCAATCAGCGAAAAACAGCTGCCCGAGCGCTTTGCCTCGCCCGATTACCAGGTGCTGCTGGTCGCCAACAAATACCAGACCGGCTTTGACCAACCGCTCTTGATGGCGATGTACGTGGACAAGCGGTTGGACGGCGTGCAGGCGGTGCAGACCCTGTCGCGCCTCAATCGCATGGTACCGGGCAAGGAGACGCCGTTCGTGCTTGATTTCGTTAATGAAGCCGAGGATATCTACCGGGCCTTCAAGCCCTACTTCGATGCCACCAGCCTGCAGGAGAGTTCTGACCCCGCCCTGCTCGAACAGCTCAAGCATGCGTTGGACGGGTTTCAGGTCTATCACTGGAGCGAGGTGGAGGCCTTTGCCCGCATCTTCTACCGAGCGCCAAACAAGCAGAATCCGGCCGACCATGCTCACTTGCAACGCCATCTGCAACCGGCGGTGGATCGCTTCAAGGCGATGGAGGACGAGGAGCAGCGCTGCGAATTCCGCGACAAGCTGAGCGGCTACGTGAAGGTGTACAGCTTCCTCAGCCAGATCATCCCCTACGCTGACCCCGATCTGGAGATGCTCTACAGCTTCGGCCGGTTGCTGCTGCCGCACCTGCCGCTGCAACGCGATACCGGCATCGTCAAGCTGGGCGATGAGGTGGGTTTGCAGTACTACCGCCTGCAACGGGTCTTTTCCGGGGCCATTGAGCTGCGCGAGGGCGAAGGCGAATACGGGGTGAAGAGCCCCACCGATGTCGGCACCGGCAAGGCCAAGGAGGAAAAGGCGCCGCTGTCGGAGATCATCGAGGTGTTGAACGACCGCTTCGGCACCAATTTCACCGACGAAGACCGCCTCTTTTTCGAGCAGATCAAGGAGAAGGCGACCAAAAGCCCGGAGGTGGTGCGGCTGCGCAGGGCCAATCCCTTCGACAAGTTCCAGTTGGGCCTGCGTCAGATGCTTGAGGACCTGATGATCCAGCGCATGGGAGAAAACGACAAGATCGTCTCGCGGTACATGGACGACAAGGCTTTCGAGGATGCCGCCTTCGCGGTCCTTTCCAGGGTGATTTACGAGACGATTCCGGCTGAGGGTGGGGTGGTGGATTGAGGGGTGGAGATCGTTACCAGAACGAACCCTTGTAAAAATATCCTTTAACACAAGTTGTCCCCACACCGGTCATCCGGGCAGGCAAAAAAAAACTGCAACTGCATAAGGTCCCATCATGAGCGAATACCAATACTACGAATTTCTCGCCATCGACCGCCCCTTATCGGCCCGGGAGATGGACCACCTGCGGGCGGTTTCCACTCGGGCACGAATCACACCGGTCAGTTTTGTCAATGAATACAACTTGGGTGATTTTAAAGGCGATTCCATGGAATTCATGCGGCGTTTTTTCGATGCCCATGTCTATCTTGCCAATTGGGGAGAGGCGCTCTTCATGGTGCGGCTCCCCTTGGAGGTCATCGATGAGCAGGCGATTACAGCATTTTGCACAAGTTCTCATGTAACCGCCGAAAAGTTACCGCACCACTGGCTGCTGACTTGGTCGCTCGTCGGGGACACAGGGGATTATGATCCCTGTGATTTTGTCGAAGAGACGGGATGGATGGCTCGTCTTGCCCCCCTCCGGGAGGAACTGCTGCGGGGCGATCTGCGCAGCCTCTATATCGGCTGGTTGAAGGCCGTAAGCACTGGAGAAATCGGAGATGATGATCCGGAACCCCTAGCCTTGAAGGGATTAGGGGAATTGACTCCGCCGCAGCAAGCCCTGGCCGAGTTGCTGGCAGTCGATCAGGATCTGCTGGCCGGTGTGGGTATCGGTAATCCACCTCTACAGCCGACAGAAGTGAACGCCACGGTTGTGGATGCATGGCTGGACCAGCTGCCCCGGCCCGAGCTGAACAAATACCTGCGGCTGCTGTTTTCCGGGAAAGGAATTGAGGCTGAACGGGAATTGAAACGGCACTACACCGCCTGGCAAACCGAACGAATGCCGGAAGAGCAAGGAACATGCCGGCCAGTTGCCACCCTGCGGCAACTGGCCGAGGAATCCAAGGGGTGCAGACTCCGCCAAGAGGCGCAGATCCGTAATCAGGCTGAGGCTGAACGCAAAAAATTGCGGGAGAACATGCTGACCAAGCTGGCCAAGGATTTTCCCCGGGCATGGAAGAACGCCCATGCCGAGGCCGACAAAGGGTACGCCAGCGCCTACGATACGGCCTGCCGGCAGTTGGTGGATCTGCGCGATGCGTACAACCAACAGGCCATGTCGGCATCGTTCCAAACAGAGTTCCAGCGATTCATGGACAAGCACCGCCACCGGAAGGCCTTGATGACAAGGCTGGTCAAGGCAGGACTCTGCCGGGCGAATTGATGCCGGTGGAAGAAGGCAACAATTGCCCGGCTTGCAGGCATCTTAGGGTATTGGAAAATACTAAATTACCGTTTATGATGTTTTCATACTGCAAAAGAGGAGGAGTGAGTATGAAGACATCGACTTTGGTTCGGAATGGAGTATCGCCAGAACTGGTGGGCTTGATTT
>JAQUEZ010000074.1 GCA_028684915.1 Desulfobulbus sp. | reverse complement strand
TTCATCTCCGCCACACCGGGCCTGGCCTCGTATCTGCAATGGCAGCTGACCCACCTCGATCTCAACGAACAAGATGCAGATTTAACGGAATTCATCATCTGCAACCTGGATGGCCACGGCTTCCTTGAAGCATCCATTGCCGATATCTGTACCTATGGTGCGTGCAGCGAGGAGGATGCCGAGGGTTGTTTGCGCATCGTGCAAAGCCTTGATCCCCCTGGTATTGCTGCCCGCGATATTCGAGAATCGCTGTTGCTCCAGCTGGACCGCCTCGACTACTACGACACCCTGCCCTACCAGATTGTCGACCACCACATGAATCTGCTCCAGTCACGCAACTATGCGCAGATTGCCCGGGAAACCGGTTCGCCGGTGAAAAAGGTGATGGAAGCGATTGCCGTTATCCAGGAACTGACTCCCTATCCAGGCAATGAATTTAGTAACGAGCAGACCAACTATGTAGTCCCAGATGTTTATCTGTACAAAATCGACGGCGAATTCGTGATCCAGCTCAATGATGAAGGGATGCCGCAGCTACAGCTCTCCAGTGAGTACCAGCAGTTGCTCAAACAAAAGGGGAGCCTCGACAGCGAGTCACGGGGCTATCTTCGCGATAACAAACGCAACGCCGAGTGGTTCATCAAGTCGATCGAACAGCGCCAACGCACTATTTACCGGGTTATGGAAAGTCTACTCAAGTTTCAGCGGGATTTTTTTGAGTCCGGCCCGGGAGCCATGCGACCGTTGATCCTGCGCGACGTCGCCGAAGATATCGGCATGCACGAGTCCACGGTCAGCCGGGTTACATCCAATAAGTATGTCCATTGCCCCCAGGGTATCTACGAGCTAAAATACTTCTTCAGCACCGCCGTCCCCAATGCCGACGGAGATAACGTTGCCGCCGAAGCCATCAAGACTCGCATTCGCCAGCTGATCAGCGGCGAAAATTCGACCAAACCACTCAGCGACAACAAGATTTCCGAACTGCTCGCTCAAGAGAATATCACCGTTGCCCGCCGGACCGTGGCTAAATACCGGGAACAGATGAAGATACTCCCGGTAAAACATCGGCGCCAAAACGTGTAACCTCAAGGCGGATTCATGCCCCAACTGAAAAGCGACGCAATCATTTTGGACATGAAGTCCGCCACCAAAGACGGCGCCTTACGCGAACTTGCCGGTCTTGCGGCCACGCAGTGCGGTCGTTTTACTGAAGAGGTGCTCTATAAAATCCTGTTGGAACGGGAAGCGGTGGGGTCTACTGGAGTGGGAAACGGAGTGGCCATCCCCCATGGTAAAATCGAGGGGCTGGATGAAATTCTGCTCTGCTTCGGCCGAAGCAGGGCGGGTATAGATTTCAACGCCATCGACAAACGCGATGTCTACCTGTTTATGCTGATGATCTCCCCCGCCGGCAAGGGGGGCGAATACCTCCAGACCTTGGCCCGAATAAGCCGCATCCTCAAGCAGAGTCACAATCGCCAGCTGCTTTTTGAATACACCGCCCGCGACGAAATCGTTGCCCTCTTTGCAACGGATCCCGGCACGATCTAAAGACCGCGCCGGTTTTTTTTTTGCCTCTTTGCAGCGCTCAACTGCTGCGAATCATCTCTGCAATCTGGAAGGCCATCTCCAATGCCTGCTCGGCGTTGAGTCGGGGATCGCAGGTGGTCAGATAACGCTGCCCCAATTGGGCATCGGAAAGCTGACGTGCGCCGCCGATACACTCGGTAACATCGTCGCCGGTCAACTCAAAATGCACTCCGCCGGGGACGGTCCCCTCTACCCAGTTCAACTCAAAGAAACAACGCAGCTCTGAGAGGATATTCTCAAAGTCACGGGTTTTATGCCCGGACTCGGCCTTAAAGGTGTTGGCATGCATCGGGTCGCAGGTCCAGAGCACATGCTGACCGGATTTCTTCACTGCCCGCAGCAACGGCGGTAAATATTTTTCAATGGATTTATAGCCGAAACGGGTGATCAGGGTGATCCGCCCCGGTTCATTTTCAGGATTGAGTCGCTCCATGATCTTGAGGATGTTGTCCACATCGTAATTGGGGCCAACCTTCATCCCCAAGGGGTTGCGGACACCGCGCAGAAACTCGATATGCGCCCCGTCGATCTGGCGGGTACGGTCACCGATCCAAAGCATGTGCGCCGAACAATCGTACCAGCCGCCGGCAATCGAATCCTCGCGGGTGAGCGACTCCTCGTAACCGAGAAACAGCGCCTCGTGGGAGGTAAAGAACTGTGCCTCTTTCAACTGCGGGATGTCAGTGGAGATACCAATGGTCTCCATAAATTTCAAGGCGTTGCTGATCTGCTTGGCCATGCGCTCATAGGAACGCCCCATAGGCGACTGCTTGACGAACTCCTTGTTCCAAGCCTGGACCCGGTGCAGCGAGCCAAAACCACCGCGCGTGAAGGCACGCAGCAGATTCAGGGTCGAGGCAGACAGGTAATACCCTTTGAGCATACGCGCCGGATCAGGGATACGTGCAATCGGGTCAGGCTCGGCAGAGTTGGCCATATCACCGCGATAACTGGGTATCTCGATGCCATTGACCTTTTCCATATCAGCGGAACGGGGCTTGGCATATTGACCGGCAATACGACCGACCTTCACCACCGGCTTATTGCCGGCATAGGTGAGGACAACCGCCATCTGCAACAAAACTTTCAGTGTTTCCCTAATGTTGGGTGCGGTGCAACGGGAAAATTCCTCGGAGCAATCGCCCCCCTGAAGTAAAAAGGCCTCGCCCTTGACCGCTTTGGCAAGCATTGCCTTCAAATCTCTGATTTCACCTGCAAAAACCAACGGAGGCAGCAGAGAGATGGTCTGAGTAATTTCGTCGTATCGCTCTTTGTCCGGCCACTTTGGTTGCTGCAGGGCAGGGAAATTATGCCAACTCGTCTTGCTCCAGTCGCGTGTATTCTCCATGTTCGTCATTTGGGTAAAAGGTTTATCGGCTATTCGTCGACACGCTTGAGTATCGGCGAGGCATGCTATTCGTTAGGCTCCGGAGTGCAACTGTTACCAAAACAGCAGACATCCACATCAAAAACATTGAGAATGCGCAGGGCCTGATCACGTTTGGCCGGATCGGCAAAGGGTTCAAAGGTTGACTGCTGTCTGTACTCCTCCGCCTGCTGTCGGGTGGGAATGCTGTCCATCCCCGTGGCCAGCACCTTGCCATGGGCCGTCTCTAACAACTCGGCATCCCGGCCGTTGGTCACAATGGCTAGGGGAATACGGTAGGCGGGTTCCAGCATCCGGGCTGCGGCGATGGCCGCCTTTTCCCTGGTCACCAATGATCCCGGCCCGTAACGCAGGATAAAAAGTCGTTTCCCGTCAATAGAGACGGTGAGCTCGATGGTGGTGACCACCCGGTGAGCATACTCGGAGACTATGCTCAGCCGCGGCTCCAACTCCTCTTTACAATACCCCAGTTGCTCAACCAACAGACGGGCAAGGCTCTGGCGAACCCGCTCATCATCGGTATCCGCCAACATCTTTCCAGTGAGAAAATCCTTCAACTCACCGTAAACGATATGGTGCCCTGAAGTATCGATCATGATGGCCTCAAAAAAAGATAACTATCGGAAAACCACACGTAAAAAGAGCGCCTTACGCACCTTTGAAACGACAGTCCCCAGGTTGTATAAAAAACGATCATCCACAGTCTGAGAAGATGGCGCGGGGCGAAAAACATCGGAGGGAACAACAGATGGACAAGAATCGTGTGGTGATGATGTCGGCTTGTACCCCCTAGACAATTGGCCGCAACCCCACCTTGGGTAATTCCGTAACCAGCACAGGGAGACTTAAGTAATCGTTTAATGATGATTTTGTCAATCATCAATTTGACCTGTACATGCCAGGCACCTACCTCTATCCCGAAAAGCCAGGAAAGGCTCGCCGCACTTCTGGAATCAGGGTATACTTGATGGCGTCGTAAAAACTTCGATCTACTGCGTCGCCGCGCTATTCTCGACACTCGACAGACCTGATCTATGCCTTCGCACCGAAAAAAACACTACTCTTTGTATATCTGTGTTTTTACTTAGCCATCTCTTTGAGTGTGATGTTTTTTTTGCCAGTCCATCATGCTGAGTGATGGCATAAACATCACGGAAACAACGTCCCATGTGGACGGCATCCTATCCATTCTTCGTATATCCAGACCATGACAAGCAACAAAGCCACAGATATCCAGGGCCAATGGCTCAAGATCACTTTTTTTTGTCCGTTAGAACTGCTTGATCCAGCCTCTGATCTTTTAGGCGTTCTGAGCGGAACAGGTGTAGAGCAAAGCCCAGAAAACGAAAATGGGGCCACCATCAGCGGTTTTTTTCAACTCGGAACACCGATTGACACCCTAAACCAACCGCCGTCAACCGTCGATACTATCCTGACCGAGGTTGCATCCCAATTGGGCGATCTTTTTGCGCTCTACAATCAAGTAATGCCGCAACTGACCACCACCCTGCTTGCTGATGAGGATTGGGCAACGAGCTGGCAGCAATATTTCAAACCTTTTGCCATTGTCCCGGGTTTGGTGATCAAGCCCTCCTGGGAGGAATATCAAGTCCAGACCGGCGAACAGATAATTGAAATGGATCCGGGGATGGCTTTTGGCACCGGCCAGCACGCCTCCACCCGCATGGCACTGGCCCTGATACAGGAAAGCATGGGCCGAATCGGCGCATCAAAGGCGCTTGATGTCGGTACCGGAACCGGTATCCTGGCCATGGCGGCTATCCTCTTTGGGGCAGAACAGGCCGTGGCTATCGACAACGATCCAGATGCCGTGCGCGTGGCCCGAGAGAATATCGACCAGAACCGGTTAGGGGAAAAAATAGCGGTCAGCACCACCCCTGTGGAGCAGATCCACAACACCTTTCCCTTGGTTATTGCCAATATCGTCCATGATGTGCTGGTGGAAATGGCTCCCACCCTCAGCAAACTGACCGCTTCCGGCGGCAACCTGGTGTTGGCGGGTATTTTGAGCGGTACCCAGGAGGAAAATATCATCCGTCTCTATGAAACCCTGGGATACAGTCTGCTCAACTGCCAATACCAAGACGAATGGGTGGCCCTGCAATTTCAGCGCAACTCAATGTAAAAAAAAACGCCTCTTCCGTTGATCCGGGATCGGCGTTTCTTTGTTGATCCAGCGGGCGTCCTACCCACCGTTTTTTCCAAATATCAGACCATGCTATTAATCGACTCCTGGCTATTGCCCATCATCATAGTCAGCAGGTCCCCGGAGTTTTGCGACCCCATGGCCGACATAGCCAAGTAGGTTTCCAGGGCTGCCGCAGTCACTCCTTTATCTTCTACAGAAGACGCCCCTTGCGGCCGATTCGCCTCCATAGCCGTTACCGCCTCATCCAGGGAGAACGAGTCATCTCCATTACTGTCGTAATCGCTCACAAAATCATCCGCCTCCAGCGATGACCCGGTGGCATTATTGATGACATCGACTATTCCTTGTGCCTCCTCCGCACTGATGACGCCGTCTCCATTCGTGTCAAGCGAACTGACCAGCTCCTCTTCAAAGGAACTCGCCATACCAGCGGAAGGTGGGGGGCCTTGCGGCGGATTGGCTTCCAGGGCAGAGATCGCCTCCTCTTCGCTGAGAGCGCCGCTTTGATCGGTGTCATACGTCGAGAGAAACTCGTTCAAATCACTCGAGACACCTGATGCTCTGTTGATTGCATCTGCCAGACTTTGAATTTCATCGGTCGTCTCCAGGCTTCTACTGCTGTTGGCGTCCAGCTGCGTAACCAGTTGCGACAGATCTGTTTTTCCCTTTGTCCCCGATGAGGTTGCCCCACCTGAAGGACCTCGGGGCTGCATTCGGGACATCATCTGCCCGATCGAGTACCCGTTAACGCTGCTGCCTGTTGCAGTTACCGACATAATATACCTCCGTATAACGTATCTGCTGCCTTCCACTTTCCGTCTGTAGCCTCATGCCGGACGAAAAATGAGGCAAACATACTTTTCCCTGCGTAGGGGGTTACCTCTCACATCGTCGTGAACCAAGAGGCCCTTTATAGTCTTTGCGTTGGAACCAGGTAACGACGAGCAACAACCAGAGAGCACTGTGTCAACTCTACGATCTCTGCTTGCAGCACCACTGTTCCAGACCAACAGCCTTTTTTGGGCAAGGTCGCGTGGGGCATGTCATTGCCACGCACCCCATCAGCGACTGCATTAATTTACACCTCTGATTATATCGGGATATCAGTCAGTTTTGCCTGTTAACATTCGGATAATAATTGTAAATTTCTGTAAATTGCCTAACCAACCTGCCGCCGGAGGCACTAAGGTGGGCGATCAAGGCTAAAACTATGCCCAATAAAACGGAACCCCAATGAAGATCCTGATTATCGACGACGACACTGAGCTCTGCGACCTGCTCAAAACCTACCTGGAACAGGAAGGATTCGACATAGCCGCCAGCCATGAAGCCAAAGACGGACTCACCGCTGCCCTTTCCGGTAAATACGCCTTTCTCATTCTTGATGTCATGCTTCCCGGATTTAACGGGTTTGAACTGCTGCGTCAGTTACGGCGTAACTCGGCCATGCCGGTGATCATGCTCACCGCTCGGGGAGATGAGGTCGACCGCATTGTCGGCCTGGAGATGGGTGCGGACGACTACCTCCCCAAACCCTTTAATCCGCGGGAGTTGATCGCCCGTATCCGTGCAATCCAACGACGGGGAGAAAATGGCCTGGGCAACAGCCTTGGTGTTCCCGAAAAAATAGCTGCCGACGATATAGCCATCGACTTAGGCACAAGAACCGTGTACCAGCATGATGTCGAGGTCCCACTGACTGCGGTTGAATTTTCCCTCCTCCATGCATTGATCAAACGCATCGGCCAAGTTGTCAACCGCGAGGATCTGGCCCAGGAAGTACTCGGCCGCAAGCTGGAGCTGTTTGATCGCAGCATTGATGTCCACATCAGCAGCTTGCGGAAAAAACTGGGCCACCACATCAACGGGGTGGAACGGATTAAAACCATCCGCAGTGTGGGGTATATGTACGCCTGCACCACGGCCTCGACCTGATTGTTTATGCGATCAATTTTCTTTCGCCTCCTGCTCAATTTTTCCCTCACAATCCTCCTCACCGGCCTGATCAGCGGTCTGGTGATATTTTCCATCTCCCGTCGCTCGGTCGATTCCTTCCGTCACAACTTCCTGCAGCAGTTACAAACCAATATTGCCCGCGGAGTCGTTCTCATGGGGCAGGCGGCCTATGTTATGCGCCAGTATCGCGGTAACCCGGCCTTTATCGATTACACCCACGAAATCAACGCATTGATGCGGACCCAGCTGTATTTGTGTATCGATGACGTTGTCTTCCCTAGCGAACCGCCGCTTGACCAGGATCTTCTCTTTCGCATCAAGACCACGACCGCTCTTACCACTCAGCCCTTTATCGAGGATGACGGCAGGCAACTCATTGTCGCTAAGCGACTCCAGTCTCCAGAAGGCAAGGACTACCTGGTTATCGGCCTGCATCACCTAGGCCCACCTCCGGGCATGGAAGGCCTGCCGCCACCCGATAACGGGCCCGGCAGGCGGATGCCTCCGCCGCCACCGCATGAACTGGAGCGATCGTTCTCCTGGTCGTTCTGGGGTGGGGACAAAGGGGTGCGCCTGTTGGTGTTCCTCCTGGTAGCCGGTGTGATCTGCTACCTGCTTGCGCGTTCGTACAGTGCGCCTCTGGCACGCCTACAACGCATCAGCCGCCAGATCGCCGCAGGTGACCTCTCTGCCCGTGTCGGCACCAGCCTGGGGAAGCCGGGCAATGAAATCGGTGACCTGGCCCGGGATTTCGATCACATGGCGGAACGAATGGAGGGACTGGTCTACGCTCAGAAGCGCCTGCTGTTAGATATCTCCCACGAACTCCGCTCTCCCCTGGCTCGACTCAACCTGGCACTGGAACTGGCAAAAAAACGCTTTGACGCAGAGAATGACGATATTCTGGCCCGAATCGGCCGGGAGTCGGAACGGCTCAATGCGCTCATCGGTCAACTGCTGACCCTGACCCGCAGCGAAGCCTTTGTCGTCGACCAGGACACCCCCGAGGTCGACCTGCCGGAACTGATCAAAGAGATAGCTGGAGATGTGGGCTTTGAAACCAGCGACCAGCAAAAATCGGTCGATATTCTTGATCTAGAACCGCTGACGGTGGTGGGTTCGTATGAGCTGTTACATCAGGCGATTGAAAATGTGGTCCGCAACGGCGCCTACTACACCCGCCCGGATACCGGGGTAACCATCCGCCTCTTCAGCACCTGTGACGAGAGTGAAAAGACCTGGGCCATCATCCAGGTTCGGGACCATGGCCCAGGCGTGCCGGAAGATGCGATTCCCCATCTCAAAAATCCTTTTTTCCGGGTGGCCGAAGCCAGGGACCGCAACAGCGGCGGGACCGGCCTGGGACTGGCCATTGCCCATCAGGTGGTGCAACAGCATGGCGGCCATATCGCCATCCGCAACAAAATTGAGAGGGGTGGTCTGATTGTCGAAATCTATCTGCCCCTGCAAAGGGCTTGCGCATAATTTTTTTGCTTCCCAAACTGCATTTAAACGCAATTTTTTATTGACGGCCAAACGACTCTATGCTATTTAGCCATTCTCGAAATGACATTGAGTTTCTCGCATGCCATGTCGAAAAGAGCTATATTCCTCGGTAGCTCAGTTGGTAGAGCAGGCGGCTGTTAACCGCCTTGTCGGGGGTTCGAGTCCCTCCCGGGGAGCCAATATATCGTGCATCTGCACGAATCACAAAACCCCGCAGGTTTCAACCTGCGGGGTTTTGTCGTTTCAAGCCTCCATCGAGCGCTTGGGTGCTTGTCCGTTGCGAGCAGCACCCAAGCCGTGCCCCTCCTCACCGCTGCATGTACCGTTCCCTCCATTGAAGCCATTTCTGATATTTGGCGTTGTCCTTCTGCCGGAATTCTCGAATAGCCTTGGCCACACCGCAAGCCGCCAGACTGGCCTGATCGGAGGCTGGACTCAGCCGCATGCACCCCCAGTTCCCCTGCATGCACGGAGGGCCAGGCTTGTCACAGACCGGGCTTGCACCACTGGTGGGTTCGGGATGATACGAGCAGCCACTGCCCATGACCGAATGCCGATTGCAGAGGCAGGACAAAATATCGGTATTGCCGCTTACCTTCAGCAGCACCTCAATGGAGCGAGAACCTTTCTCGGTCAGCTGTTTGAACTGCGGACTGGCTTCTGGCGGTAACGGCTTTGGCAGGGCCCCGCAAGCCTCGGCATTGGCTGCCATAGTCTGTTTATAGGTAGCAGGACTGAGCAGGGCCTCGCAGGTCAGCTTGTCCAACAACTTGTTGTTTTGCTGAGAACGCAAACGGCAGGCCTGATCTTTGCCTCCCTGCCAACCGGCCATCTGCTCTATTATTTGCCCCCTGAGATTGAGAAAATTTTTAAATGCCAAAGCCTTGCGGGCACAGGGAATGGACGAATAACCTTTCTTGCCACTCACCGCTCCGGATATGGAACTGGTGATGTGGCCGCCAAGTTCTTCCATGGTGCCAAAAAAATCCTTCTTTGCCACCTCGGCCTTATAGGCCTCCAACTGGCAGCCACTGGCATACCAGGCATCCTTCATTTCCTGATATTGTTTATCTTTGCGCTTATCAAGCACCTCCTGTTGATACCACTGTTCCATATAGCCCATGACCACGGCATCTATTTCCTTTGCACCGAGATGAATCGACTTGCCCTCCTTGAGCAGATCCCGGTTGTCCGAAGAGAGGTACGGTAAATATCCTCCGGGATTGTTTTCGATTCGCTGACGCAGTGAGGTCATCAGATAGTTCACTTGCTTACCACTGAGGACATCGTTGACCTGGACGATGCTGCCCCCCTCGTCTCTGAGTTTCCGATACTCATCCATAAAATCAACGGTTTCTTTATCAATCAACGCCCCCCGCAGCACATTGAGGGTTTCATAGTAGGCTTTCAATGCCGCCCAACCAGGCATTTTTGCCACCATGGATAGGGTGACGGTTTTCATGGTACTGACCGCAGTCGCCTTGGCCATCTCTTTGGCCTTGGTGCCCGCATCAGGCACACTCAGCTGCCCTGCCAGGTCGGCAAATTTTGCGGTCTGAGTCTCTAGGGCTCGGAGGTCGCCTGGATCGAGCAACACCGCCATCCGGGTGTACTCCTTTTTCCAGGCCGCCTGCTCATCCTTGGTCATTTTGGTCGGGTTATACCCTTTCAGCTTATACTCAATGGCCTTACGTCCCAGTTTAGAAAGGCAACCATCGGTCACACAAGAATTGAGCATGGCCTGGGTTGAGTTCCACAGTGCCCCTTCGACGGTTTCCTGCCAACCGTCCTTCTCAACGCCGGCTTTGAGCTGCATCGCCTGTTCGTAATAACCCTTGGTCTTGTCATAGTATTGCTTGGCCTGGGCGATATGCTGCTCCCCCATGACCAGATCCGAGGCCATTTTGGCCGCCAGCTCACCGACGACCTGGCCGACATTGACCCCATCCCCGAAGTTGATATTGACCTTGCGCATATTCTCAATCGCCAGGTCGATATCGGCCTCGCAGTCTTTGGCCGTTGATGCAGCGGCGCAGGCTGCTGCTGGAGACAGCAGGCCCATGATTTGCTCAGCAAAATGGGGAGCAGGAGCCCCTTGTACGTTGCCCTGCAGTTGCTCGAGCATTTTGGGGCTGACCGGAATCGGCCTGATCTGGGGCACTTCGAGCTGCTCTTTGTAAGAATCCCTGAGAGACTCCTCAATGGATTCAATATCCTCCTGGTACTCGGGCAGGGACTGGAGCAAAGCATCGGCCTTCACTTCGGCCTGCCGTTCAAGCATCGGCATATCCGCAACCAGTAACTTGATGGTGCGTTGATAAACCAGCCGACCGTTTTTCACCCCGTCATACATGACCAACTGGTATTCACCCGGCTGCTCAGGGGCCATAAAGCTCCATTGGCCACTGTCCTTCCCACTAAGCCCGATTGACCAAAGGGCCATTTTTTTCGCCGTCTCCGATGTTCTTTCCGCTGCAGACGGCAGCGCCGGAAGCAGGCCAATCCAAGCTGATCGATCATAGGCAAGACTTGCCGTATAGATGCCACTGGTAAACATGCCTGCGT
Source organism: Desulfobulbus sp. (assembly GCA_028684915.1). The sequence goes on along the minus strand of JAQUEZ010000074.1, from coordinate 16,085 downwards.
ACAAGGAATTATCGGTGGAGAAATAGGCGTGCAGTTCCACCTTGGGTTGGTGCGCTCGTTCATAAGCCTGCGGCAGGCGCAGGGTAAGGGGGAGAATAACTGCTGAAGCGGGGAGTTTGGCAAAATTAACCGAACCGCCATTTTCCCACATGCACACCCGGTATTCGCCCATATCCCGGGGAAGGGTGAAAGCGATTCGGGATACCCGATCCCCACCGGCCTTAATGATGCGGGGCGGATTGATAAATTGAAACGTGCCAGCCCCATCCTTTGCGGCCAGCGTCCAGGCCCATCCCTTTTCCCACTGAGATGCGGGCGAAAATTCCACCGTAACCAATCCCTGGAGAATGAGTTCCTTTTCAATCAGGCGGAGAGCTGCGGTTTTTGGCGGATCGGGATTGGCCACCACGTGCACGGCAGAGGTGGTCGGGTCGTCACCTATTTTTAATGAATATTGCCCTGGCTCGAGATTGAGGGCGAGTTTTGCTTGGTAGACCCCGCTAATGATCGGATCAAAAGTAGCGGTTGCCACTGCCGCTGATTCGTTCCGGATGGTATTGACATTTTCGGCAAACAGACGAACGGTTCGCTCAGCCTTGGACAATTCCTGACCAGGAGAGGTGCGCAACCTGAGGACAAAATCGCCCTTGGCAAAGGCAGTCCTCGGATACTCCAACTTCCGCTCGGCACCTTCCTCGAGGACACGCAAGGAACGGGTGGCCAGCAAACGAGGCGCCCCGGCTTTGGCCCATTGCAATGTATCGTAAAAGCAGAGATCCCAGTCTCCGGATTTGGGAGCACGCAGAGTGAGAACATTGTCATTAAAATTCAACTCTTGCACCTTAACCGCTCCCTGCATTGCCTCGGCAAGAGAGCCTGGATTCTGCCCATGGGGCACCATAACCACGCAGACTGGAAGGCCTTGAGGGATGGTATAACTGATGTACACCTCCTGTCCCGGTGCGACCTCTGGATTAAAGAGGGTAAACTGAGCCAGATCGCTTCCCGACAGTACATTGTCCCGCTGAAAAACTGCCAAGGCCTCCGGGCTCAGAGCAGATGGCGCGGCATCGAAATCGGGTTTAGGCATATTCGCCCCATCAACAAAGGCAACCTGAACCTGATCCACCGGCGTTTGTTGCGTTTTCTGGGTGCTGTTGGGCAGAAAAAAACGGAGTTCATAGACTCCCGGCTCCTTGGGGGCCTCGAAAGAGACCGGGAAATCCATGTATCTGGGGGAGAGATTTATTTTCTTCACCTCTTGATCGCCCCTGAACAAACCGACCCTGCCCGCCGAAGCCATGCCTTCAGCAGGAGGAAAAACTTTAAACCGAAAAGGACGACCAGCCTGATACGTTCCCGGGCTGACAATGATTTCAGCACCGCTTCGCCGCCTCTTTTCCACGCCCACCGGCTGAGCTGCCACCAACTGCTTGCCGTTATACGCCGCCAAAATATATTTTCCCGGCACCAGGGGGGCGGTTATGTCGAGCCAGCACCACCTCTCGGGGCAAGATTTGGCATCAAGAGAAGCCGAATACCGTTTATCGCTCACATATCCCGCCTTATCCGCCCGAACCTGCAGGTTTTCCTCAGGCAGAAGATAGAGCCGCAGGTTATCTGCAAGCGCACCGAACCGGGCGGCAACGCGGATATTGCTCCCGGGCGAAAACACCGCCTGAGGCAACACCAGGCCAGCCGGGATCGATTCCTCTACCCGCACCCGGCCAAGACGAAACGAAGCGGGCTTTTCCGTCAGCGCCAGCCAATGCGGATAATAGAGGATGTCATACTCCCCACCCGAATCCGGGACCTCCATCTGGGCCCCATCACCCCGTTGCAGGTCTGTATTGACGGCAAGCGCATGGTTCAGACCATGCTGGATATCTGCCGGCGCAAACCAGGACGGCACCAGTAGACAGCGGGGATCCATCCCCCTGATCAGTCCCCCCACCAACCCTGCATTGGCAATCTTGATCTTTTGCTTGGCCTGAAACACCAAGGGAGGCGCGTCCTTGTCCACATCTGCAAATCGTTGCACCGGAACCAGTTCCCCCACCACGACATCAGCGGTCAAAAGTAGCTGCTTCTCTTTGCCCTCCTCGCTGATAAGCCGAAACTGATACGCACCCGGTTCTTTGATTGTTGCCTTAATCGGGGTGAACGGTTCCTTTTGGCGAATATTCCAAGAAGTAATCGGCCGCTGCCCCGAAAGGGGATCCTGATTGCGAAACAGGCCCACCCAGATTTTTTGTTTTTTGATCCCTTTGACCCATTCCGGCTTATTGTGGACCATGCAGGTAAACTCCGTCGCCGGTGGCACGGGAATGCCTCCAAACCCTGGATAACCTTCGCTTTCCACCTTTAAACTCCCTGCCCAGATCGGCGCGGAGAGGATGGTAACTTGTCCCTCGGTCAAAAAACGGCCATTGCCGTCATAGACCGACAAACTATAGTTACCCGGCGTCTCGGGCAATTTGAGTGAAAGAGGCCCAGCCAAGGCCTGGGCGGCAAACAACACCGGCATCTGGCCCTCTTTCTGCTCGCCCTGCCCTTCTTTTCCCTCGGCCCGAAGGACCAGCCAAACGCTGCCCAACTCCTGGGGACGAACGGTACAAAGGAGCGTTTGCCCTGGACGATACACCTTTTGGTAGAGCATCAGACTGTCATGGTCGCCGGGGGCGTCCACATCCATACGCACCAGATCCTGCTTGGTGCTGATGGCTGCAATCATATTCTTGAGCAGAGTCTGTCGCCCTGTATCCTTTGGAGGGTATTTATCCCAGGCGCTATCGAGATACTTGTAATAGCGGATGGCCTGCGAATAGATGCCAGCCTCTTCAAAGGCTGCCCCTGCAGACCAGAGTGTTTCATGCAGTGTTTTTGAATCCATGGGAAGCGAACGCACCACCTCCCGTGTCCTCTGCTTGAGTTGGACCAAATCCGTCTTCCCGACAGCAGACGCGCTCGTCAACACAAGGCAAAGAACCACGACCCAAAAGCAGCGCAGCACCTTCCCTATTCCCCCGGAATATCTCGACATCTTCCCCCCACGTTCTTGGTGATTACGTTTTTTTTGTTCCTCTCCCGAAAAGCATAAACGCAGCTTATGCAAAAGAACTGGCACCTCGCCTGTTAACAGACTATCGCATGAGCACCCCGAGCTTGTAGTGAAAAACCAACAAACCGACAAACTTCTGGATTTTTTTTTTTTGGGATCGGCATGTTCATGATGGAAAAGCCGGTCAAACTATTGGCTGGCCGCTTGTTCACGAGACTGATCCGTCACTGCACCGAAAATTGTTTGAACCGACCATCCGAGCCAGTGCCGAATGACGGTGCAGAGCACGCAGAACCAGGTTCCCTGCCCCCGCCAACCCAGACCCAGCGCAGCCACAAACGACCACTGTCTAATCAAACGACGCCTTCCCTTTTGGGAAAATTGATCCGATCACGCCACCACAACCGTATTCTCGGTTGGACAAATTCCGCCAAATCTATTATATAGACGGAAAATCTCCGCAAATGGGCCGGATTCCGGCCCATTTTTTTTTCTATTGTTCTCGGCAAAAAACACGAGACCAATCGATCGAATATTTCGTATCAAACGGTACCCACGTGAGCAGTCAACACCGTAAAGAAATTGAAAAAAGAAGAACCTTCGGCATCATCAGCCATCCCGACGCCGGTAAGACCACTCTCACCGAGAAGCTGTTGCTCTTTGGTGGCGCCATCCAGATGGCCGGAGCGGTCAAATCACGCAAAACTTCTGTCCATGCCACCAGCGACTGGATGGCGATCGAAAAGGAACGCGGCATCTCCGTGACCACCTCGGTGATGAAATTCAACTACCGCGACTACGAGATCAACCTGCTCGACACCCCAGGCCATCAGGACTTTTCCGAAGACACCTACCGGGTACTAACTGCGGTGGACTCGGCCCTGATGGTGATCGATTCCGCCAAAGGCGTTGAAACCCAGACCACCAAGCTGATGGAGGTCTGTCGGATGCGCAACACCCCGATCATCACCTTCATCAACAAGCTCGACCGTGAGGGTCTGGAGCCTCTGGATATCCTCGCCGACATCGAAGACAAACTGCAGATCGAATGCGTGCCTCTCTCCTGGCCGATCGGCATGGGCAAAGGCTTCAAAGGGGTCTACGATTTACACCGGAAGCAAATCACCCTGTTTACCCCCAGTCAGGATACCCGTCCGGAAGACGCCATTGTGGTTAAGGATCTGGCCGACACCCAGCTGGACACCCTGCTGGGTAGCTTCGCCGCCGACAAACTGCGCGAGGATATCGAACTGCTCCAGGGGGCAGCCAATCCCTTTGATTACGAACAATATCTCAAGGCCGGACAAACGCCGGTCTTTTTCGGCAGTGCGATCAACAACTTCGGTGTCCGCGAACTGCTTGATGCCTTTGTCGAACTCTCGCCAGCTCCGGGGCCGCGGGCAACCGTCACCCGTATGGTCGATCCCGAAGAGGAAAGCTTCAGCGGGTTCACCTTTAAAATCCAGGCCAATATGGACCCGGCTCACCGCGACCGGATCGCCTTTTTCCGCATCTGTTCCGGCAAGTTCACCCGGGGGATGAAGGTATTGCACCACCGGCTGGGTAAGGAGATCAACCTGAGCAATGCCACCGTATTCATGGCCCAGGAACGCTCCCATGTCGACGAGGCCTATCCGGGCGACATCATCGGCATCCATAACCACGGCACGATTAAAATCGGCGACACCTTCACCGACAAGGAAGAACTCAAGTTCACCGGTATCCCCAACTTTGCGCCCGAGCATTTTCGCCGGGTGGTGCTGCGAAATCCGCTCAAGATGAAGCAGCTCCAAAAAGGGCTTCTGCAGATGGCCGAAGAGGGTGCGGTACAGGTCTTTCGGCCTCTGGTGGGCAACGAATACATTCTCGGTGCGGTGGGCGTGCTCCAGTTCGAGGTCACCATGACCCGACTCAAAGACGAATACGGGGTGGATGCCACCTATGAACCGCTCAGCTATACCCTGGCCCGCTGGGTGATCAGCGACAACAAGCAACAGATGCGCGATTTCGAGAAAAAATACCAATTCAACCTGGCCCTGGACGCCGAAGGACATCTCTCCTATCTGGCCGAGGGCAGCTGGCGCTTGGCCCATACCCAGGAACTCTTCCCGGAGATCGAATTCCACAAGACGCGGGAATCGGTCTGACAACACATTGACCGACAAATATACCGATAACGCCCTCCTGCTGCTCCACCCACCGCTGGCCAAGGCAGCCGAGCCTCCGGCTGGCATTACCGCCCTGGCGGGATGTCTGCATCGACACGGGGTTGGCTGCACCCTGGTGGATGCCAACCTGGAGGCACAGCTCTGGCTGATCGAATCCGCCGAAAATCCGGTCGATACCTGGTCCTCTCGCGCGCTCAAACACCGGCAAAAAAACCTTGCCGCCCTGCGTGCTCCAGCCACCTACGCCAATGTCGACCGGTACCAGCGGGCTGTCCGCGACTGCAACCGGGTCTTGGAGCTGGCCGCCGCCTCTCAGCCAGGACTAACCCTTACCCTGGCCAATTACGAGGACGCCAGGCTTGATCCCCTGGCAAGCTCCGACCTACTAAGCGCGGCTGCCGATTACCAGACCAATCTCTTTTTCCCCTGGTTTAAGGAACGGCTGGCACCGCTGATCGAAACGCAATCACCTCGCTTCATCGGCATTTCCCTCTGCTACCTCAGCCAGGCACAGTGCACCTTCAGCCTGATTGGCTTCCTTCGCGACAGGTTCCCGCAGATACAACTGCTCCTCGGCGGCGGACTGATCACCTCATGGATGAGTCAACCCGAATGGAGCAATCCCTTTGTCGGCCTGGTTGACCACTGCATCGCCGGTCCCGGTGAAGCGCCTCTCCTTGCCCTGCTCGGCCTTGACCAACTCCACCAGGACACTACCCCGCAATACTCCGGCCTGCCCTTGACGGACTACCTTGCCCCCGGCCTGATCCTTCCCTATGCGGCTTCACGGGGCTGTTATTGGAATCAGTGCACCTTTTGTCCGGAACCTGCCGAGCATAGCCGATACCGCCCCATTGCGCCCGCCACCGTGATCGACCACCTCAGCCATATCTGTCGCCAGACCAAGCCCTCTTTACTGCACCTGCTTGATAACGCCGTCAGCCCTGCGCTGATGGAAGCACTCTGCGAGAATCCCCCAGGTGCCCCTTGGTACGGTTTTGTCCGCTTTCATGAACAGCTGGCTGATATTGATTTCTGCCGCCGATTGCGCCAATCGGGCTGTGTGCTCCTCAAGCTCGGACTTGAATCCGGTTCGCAGGAGGTGCTTGATGCCATGCACAAGGGGATCAGCATCGAGCTGGTGGAGCGGGTTCTTGCGGCACTCAAACACGCTGGCATAGCCACCTATGTGTACCTGCTGTTTGGCACCCCATCGGAATCGATTACCGAGGCTCGCCAGACCTTGGAGTTCACCCAGCGTCACCACCAGGCCATAAACTTCCTCAATCTGGCCATCTTTAACATGCCGATCGGAAGCCCCGAGTCTTTGGCCCTGACCGGAAAAAATTTCTCCGGCGGCGATCTCTCGCTCTACCAGGACTTTCCCCATCCCCGTGGCTGGGATCGACGTGCTATCCGCACCTTTCTTGACCGTGAATTTAAACGGCAGCCAGAGATCAGTACCATCCTCCGCCGCGATCCGCCCTTTTTCACCTCCAACCATGCTGCCTTTTTTGCGCCCCATTTTCCTTGGTATCCCAGCGGCGGCGGGTAAAAACTGCCTAATGGTTGCACTTTGCAGCAGAAAAAAATCGTTGTTAGTGCTAATTTTAAAAAAGATGGACTCGTAAAAAATCCGTCACACTCTAAAAGATGGCTAGGTAAAAACACAGATATACAAGGAGCAGCGTTTCCCCCGGCTCGAAGGCATACATAAGGTATGTCGAGCATCGGGAAAAATGCTGCGACGCAGTAGATCGAAGTTTTTACGACGCCATCAAAAGATTTTTCCCTTGTTTTCATTGCCCTGCCGTTATGACGGTTCGGATATTCAGATAGAAAGGACACTCCATGGCATCTCTTGTGACCCAACTCCATCGTCAGCTCAAACCCGACTTTGCCTACTGCTTCAACATCGAATCCAGCCGTCCGCTGGAGCCCGAGGAGATGGAGCGGTTACGGCTGATCCTCGCCGATGGATTTCTCTTGGAAACCGTCACTTTTGAACCGCAGCTCCGGGGTGAACGCGTGGTAGAGGTCGGCCCCCGGCTCAACTTTGCCACGGCCTGGTCCTCAAATATGGTTTCCATCTGCCGGGCCGTGGGCCTGGATGTAGTCACCCGAGTAGAGCGCTCCCGCCGCTCTCTTGTTCCGCAAGATATGGACCTGGACGCCTTTGTCGCCAAGAACCATGATCGCATGACCGAATGTGTCTACGCCCAGCCACTGACCACCTTTGAGACCGGCATTGCACCGGAACCGGTCTATGAGGTCGATCTCAAAACCAAGGGAGCGGACGGGCTTTTGGAGATCCCCGGCATTTCTATGGATGAGAGGGATCGGGAGCTTTATTACAACTACTTTGTCAAACGGTGTGACCGTAACCCGACAATTGTTGAGATCATGGATCTTAACAACGCCAACTCCGAGCATTCTCGGCACGGTTTTTTTCGCGGCAAACAGGTAATCGACGGAGAAAACTTTGACAGGCCCCTGTTCAAGGTGGTCACCGATACCTTGGCCGCCAACCCCAAGGGAAGCAAGATTGCTTTTAAAGATAACTCAAGTGTTATCGAAGGATTCACCCTGAACACACTCCTCCCGGAGCAACCAGGCAACCCTTCGCCGCTTAAAGAGGCGAGCGTTTGCTACCACCCGCTGCTGACGGCAGAAACCCATAACTTCCCCACCGGCGTGGCCCCCTTCCCAGGTGCGGAAACCGGCACTGGCGGCCGTATCCGCGACGTCCAGGGCACTGGTCGCGGCGGTTTTGTCATGGCGGGAACCGCTGGCTACTGTGTGGCCAACCTCCATATCCCCGATTATTTGCTGGAATGGGAAAACGACTATGCCTGTCCCGATAGCCTGGCACCGGCCCTGGAAATAGAGATCGAGGCGAGCAATGGTGCCTCTGATTACGGCAACAAGTTCGGCGAACCCTTGATCCAAGGTTTTACCCGTTCTTTCGACCTCCGCCTGGAAAACGGTGAACGCTGGGGTTTTTTGAAACCGATCATGTTCACCGCCGGTATCGGCCAGATCGACGACCGCCACACCGAGAAAAAGGAAGCCACCAAGGGCATGATCATCGTCCAGGTGGGCGGCCCGGCCTACCGAGTCGGCTTTGGTGGCGGCGCGGCCTCATCCATGCTTCAAGGAGAAAACGAATCCAAGCTTGATTTCGATGCAGTCCAGCGTGGCGATGCCGAAATGGAGCAGAAAATGAACCGCGTGCTGCGGGCCTGTAACGAGATGGGCGATTTAAGCCTGATCGACGTCATCCATGACCAGGGTGCCGGTGGACCGGCCAACGTTCTCAAGGAGTTGGTGGAGCATGCCGGCGGCCGGGTGGAAATCCGCAAGATTCGGGTCGGCGATCCGACCATGTCGGTGCTGGAGATCTATGTGGCCGAGTACCAGGAGCGAGTCGGCCTGTTGATCAGCCCGGAAAATATCGAGCAGTTTCAAAACATCTGTGCGCGGGAGAAGGTGGCCTGCGAGGTTCTGGGCGAGGTGACCGGTGATTTGAAATTCATTGTCCATGACAGTCAGGACGACACCAATCCGGTGGATATCGACATCCCAGAACTCCTTGGTAATATCCCGCAGAAAACCTTTATCGACACCCGGACACGCCCATCCCTGTCTGCCTTTGTCCCACCCAAGGGTATGGACGTGCGCGAGGCTCTGCACCGGGTACTGCGTTTAGTCTCAGTCGGCTCCAAACGGTTCCTGACCAATAAGGTGGACCGGGCAGTCACCGGCCTGATTGCCCAGCAGCAGTGCTGCGGTCCACTGCAGTTGACCGTGGCCGACGTGGCGGTGGTGGCCCAGAGTCACTTTGGCCACACCGGTATTGCCAGTGCTATCGGCGAACAGCCGATCAAGATGCTGGTTGATCCGGCGGCAGGTGCACGCATGGCTGTGGGCGAGGCTCTGACCAACCTGGTTTGGGCTAAAATTGAAGACCTGGAGCAGGTCAAATGTTCGGCCAACTGGATGTGGGCACCGAAGCTCACCGGTGAGGGCGCGGCCCTGCGCGATGCGGCCGAGGCCATGGCCGAGGCGATGATTACGGTGGGGATCGCAGTGGATGGCGGTAAGGATAGCCTTTCCATGGCGGCCAAGGTCGGAGACGAGGTGGTCAAATCACCGCGCGAGCTGGTTATTTCCCTTTATGCCGCCATGGGGGACATTCGCAAAAAGGTCACCCCGGACATCAAGGAACCAGGATCGGTCCTGCTTCTGGTCGATCTCTCCGGGGGCAAGAACCGCCTCGGCGGCAGCGCCTTGGCGCAAACCTGCGATCAGATCGGCAATGAAGTACCGGACATGGACAACCCAGCCCAGGTCAAATTGGCCTTTGCCGCTGTCCAGTCGCTGATCGAGCAGGGAGTTATTCTCTCCGGTCATGACCGCAGCGACGGCGGCCTGATCACCACCCTGCTGGAAATGGCCTTTGCCGGCAACTGCGGACTCAATCTTGCGCTGAACGGCGCAGGCACCATCCTCGAAACCCTGTTTGCCGAAGAACTGGGCCTGGTTATCGAGTGCCGTTGGAATCATCTCGCCCAGGTAAAAGAACGCTTTGATCGAAACAAAATCCCCTGCGTGGTGCTGGGCTCAACCAGGGTGAAACAGGCGGTCACCATTCAGTTCAACGGCAAGATGGTGTTGGATGATTCCATGGTTCTGCTGCGCCAATGGTGGGAGGAAACCAGCTACCAACTGGAGCGGCTGCAGATGAATCCCGAATGTGCGGATGCGGAAAAATTCAACACCATGGACCGCAAGGGGCCGGAATATCACCTCAGCTTTACGCCCGAGCCTACAGTGCCTGCTATTCTGCAGAAGGCGGATAAACCCAAAGTAATCATTCTTCGCGATGAGGGTTCCAATTCCGACCGTGAGATGAGTTCCGCCTTTTACAGTGCCGGATTCGAGCCATGGGACGTGACCATGACCGACCTCCTTGCCGGACGGATCAATCTGACTGAATTCCGTGGCATTGCGGCGGTTGGCGGGTTTTCCTACGCCGACGTGCCCGAGAGCGCCAAGGGCTGGGCCGCGACCATCCGCTTCAACGAACGCCTCCAGGCCCAATTCCACGAATTTTACAACCGCCCGGATACCTTCACCCTGGGGATCTGCAACGGCTGCCAGTTATTCGGCCTGCTCGGCTGGGTGCCCTGGCTGGGAATCGAGGCCGAGCGCCAGCCCCGCTTCATCCATAACCTCAGCGGTCGGTTCGAATCCCGTTGGGCTACAGTGAAAATACTGGAGAGCAAAGCGATTATGCTCCAGGGGATGGAAGACCTAGTCTTCGGCATCCATGTGGATCACGGCGAGGGCTATCTCCACTTCCCGGATGAATCGATCCGCGAACGCGTCTGGGCCGAGCAGATGGCAACGGTCGTCTATGTGGACGACGAGGGCAATCCGACCGAGAACTATCCCTTTAACCCCAATGGATCGCCCGGCGGCCTCACCGGCATCTGCTCACCCGATGGTCGCCATCTGGCGATGATGCCCCATCCGGAGCGGACCTTCCTCACCTGGCAGGCCCATTGGATGCCGGAATCGATGAAATCGCTGCCGGTCAGCCCCTGGCTGCGGATGTTCCAGAACGCTTATGATTGGTGTATGAAATAAGGAAAAAAGGTTTGTCAGAGTTGGCAACCCTTCATGAGTTCACGCACTGTGGCCAAACACCGGGGGGTATCCACCCCCGGTCCCACAGGCGGCACTTCAAAGACGCGAATACGAAAACCGGCAGCAAGCAGTCGGAGTTGTTCCAATTTTTCCGCCTGCTCCATCATTGGCTGGGGTAATCCGGCATAAACCTCCAGTACTTCACGCCGATACGCATAGATTCCGACATGCTTATAATAGCAGGCGGTTTCCGGAGTACGGTTGTAAGGAATAGGCGAACGACTGAAATAAAGGGCATCTCCCTTGGCAGAGAAGACAACCTTAACCAGATGGGGGCTGCCTGCCTCGTCGGCGGGGAGCGGGTGGCATAATGTTCCGATCTGTATGGAAGTATCTTCCAGCATGCCCTGGGCCAGTTTGCTTATATTTTCAGGCCGAACCAGGGGTTCATCGCACTGCAAATTGATATAGACATCAGCATCCAGCGATTGCATGACTTCCGTGAGCCGATCGGTCCCAGAGGGGTGATCCACCGAGGTCATGACACACCGTCCGCCAAAGGCCTGCACTGTTTCCATGACCCTGCTATCATCGGTGGCGACAACAACTGCAGCAATCCCTGGCACTTGCAAGGCCCGCTCGTACACATGTTGCGCCATAGGTTTGCCATGAATTTCAGCCAAAGGTTTTCCCGGCAATCGGGTGGAGCCATAACGAGCTGGTATGACTATGACTATACGTCTATTCATCGAATATTCACAAGTGTCGCAAGCACCATCGTCAAATTAATATTGCTGGATTCTTCGCCAACCCGTCCGAGCCAAAACTTCCTTCTTGACGATAGCAAAGTAACTCGTTTTAATAAATATGTTTTTTTTTGTACAATCCGCCTGTACGATACATCTTTATTTTGCGCTTAAATTGTCAATAAATTAGCAACCTACTCAATCGAATCCATCACGGCAAGGCTTCGACTACTATCACTTAATGGTCCTAAAAAATCGTGATTCCCTCAGACAATACCGTAAACAATCAAAGCCTTTCAGTAACGGCAAAAAAGAAACCCTTGGTGAGACGTATTAATCGTCTTTTCCTTGTCATCGTTGGTCTACCGACGCTCGCAGCCATCATCTACTACGGACTAATCGCCTCAGATATTTACACCTCCGAGGCTACTTTTGTTGTTCGTACCCCGGAAAGGAATGCAATGTCCTCTTCCTTCGACTCTTTTTTACAGTCAACCGGTTTTAGCTCGGACCGGTCTGATTCTTATACGGTGCAAAGTTTTATTACCTCTCGCGACGCGCTTTACCAACTCGAAAAAACAATCGATCTTCGTGCTGCTTTTTCCAGGCCTGAGATTGATTGTTTCAGTCGATTTCCAGGTGCGGCATGGTGGCGAACCAGTTTTGAAGATCTTTATAGTTACTATCGAAGCAAAATTGTCGCTGTTCAGATCGACGCGGCTTCATCGATTTTGACTCTAAAAATTCAGGCATTTACTGCCCACGACGCTGTTCTCCTTAACCAGCGATTGCTGGAAATAAGTGAAACCCTGGTCAACCAGCTCAACGGACGAGGCATGAGGGACATGATCAGTTATGCCGCGACTGAGGTGGCCATGGCGGAACAAAAAGCTAAAGCAGCCGCACTGACACTGTCCGCCTACCGTAACAAAAAAAACGTTATCAATCCGGAGCAGCAATCGACTATTCAATTGCAGCAGATTGCCAGATTACAAGACGAACTCATCACGGCCCAAGGGCTGCTCTCCCAATTACAAACCTTGACCGCTAGCAACCCCCAAATTCCATCTCTGAAAGAAAGGGTTAAGCATTTGCGCAAAGAGATCGATCAGGAAACCAACAAAGTGGCTGGCAGCGATCATTCTCTTGCCCAAAAAGCGGCCGAATATGAAAGGTTGGCGCTGGACCGTGAATTTGCCGATCGCCAGCTTGCGAGTACACTCGCCTCACTAGAACAGGCACGCGCTGAAGCACTGCGCAAACAACTGTACCTGGAACGTATCTCCCAGCCCAGCACTCCGGATATGCCCATGACGCCCCGCCGACTGCGTGGCATCATCGCTGTCTTCTTCGTCAGCCTGGTGGTTTACGGAGTTTGCACCATCCTCTTGGCCGGCGTTCGTGAACACCGGAGTTAATCAATGCCTAGCTTGGAAACAACCTCTTTTTTTGGCTCGCTGCGCATCCAGGGTCGGGTGATCTGGGCGCTGTTGATGCGGGAGATCATCACCCGCTATGGGCGCAACGATTTTGGCTTTTTATGGATGTTTCTTGCCCCCATGCTCTTCATGGTTCTGCTCCTCAGCACCAGAGCATCTGGAGGCGGAAATATTCACGGCCTATCCATCATCGCCTTTTTTATTACCGGCTACTGTGCCGCCTTCATGTTACGCAAGATAGCCAGCCGTGGCATCAACGCGGTGGAGCCAAACCGGTCCTTGATGTACCACAGAAATGTTCGCATATTGGACATCTATACGGCCCGGCTACTGTTAGAAATGGCTGGCGAATCCATGGCCTTTTTCTTTCTCATGTTGGTCAGCATTTTTATGAGCCTGATTCCCATGCCCGACGATACCCTCAAAATGCTGCTCGCGTGGGGGTTACTAGCCTGGTTTGGCTCAGCCCTGGCTATTATCCTGGGCTCCCTGAATGAGATGTACCAATTTGTCGAAAAATTCTGGCAACCGACAAGCATCCTACTCTTCGTTCTCTCCGGGGCCTTTTTCATGGTCGACTGGTTTCCTGAGCCTACCCGCAGTTATTTGCTCTACCTCCCTTGGATCCATTCCATGGAGCTGTTACGTGAAGGCTACTTCGGTTCGGCAATCACACCCCATTATGATCTTGGCTACAGCACAATCTGGAACCTGGGTCTTACCCTATTTGGTCTGCTGCTGATGCGGTCAGCAGCGAACAGGACAAACTGATAATGCTCATTCTCAACAATGTCAGCAAGGCGTACCAAACCAGCAAGGGTCCGCGTACGGTGCTGAAAAATATTAACCTTACGGTCCATCCCGGTGAAAAGATCGGCATCCTCGGTAGCAATGGTGCCGGGAAGTCCACCCTGATCCGCCTCATGGGGGGCGCGGAACTGCCCACCAGCGGTACGGTACAGCGAAAAATGAGCATTTCCTGGCCGCTGGCCTTTTCCGGTGGTTTTCAGGGGTCTCTCACCGGGCTGGATAACCTGCGGTTTATCTGCCGCGTCTACGGGCTGGATGTCGCACCACGTATTCCCCGGGTCGAGGAGTTTGCTGAACTTGGCACCTATTTCTACGAACCGATCCGGTCTTACTCTTCGGGCATGAGGGCCAGATTGGCCTTTGCCATCTCGTTGGCTATTGATTTCGATTGCTTCCTCATCGATGAAGTCACTGCGGTAGGCGATGCACGCTTCCACAAAAAATGCGAGATCGAGCTGTTCCAAAAACGCAAGGATCGCGCAATGATCCTAGTCTCGCACCAACCAACGCAGATCAAATTGCACTGCGATCGCGCCGCAGTTCTCCAGGGTGGCCAGCTTCATTGCTTCGACACGGTCCAAGACGCCTTCCACTTTTATCAGCAGAGGCAATGACCCAAGATACACTTGATCGTATCAAGCTGGTCAAGGCAAGGTTACTCCCCTTACCCCCCTGGGAGGCGGCACTGGAGAGGTTGATCGAACGATTGCCCCGGCAACTTGTGACCGTGGAGATGATGCCGGCAGGGGATGTTTCCGTGATTGATGATGGCCAGGGGGAGTTTCGAGCAAATGGTCCGGCTCCGCGCTTTGCTCTACAACCGTCCCCTCTGCTGGAACGGGGCGGCTGGTACTACCTCGAGGCTGCCTTGGTACGCAATAACGGTAATCGAGAGGCCGCGCTCCTGGTCGAAACCCACAGCGGCAAATGCATCACCATCCCCATACCGACCAACCTGCGCGGCACGGTACGCGAGGTTTTTTTCTTGCCGTCTAGCGTGCGCTCCCTGCATTGGTCCCCCACAGCAGCAGCGGGCTACTTTTCCCAAAGCCCACTGCTGATCCACCGGATCAGCCCTCTGGAAAGTTTTCTTCGCCGCCTCTATCGGCTGGTACCGGATCTGTGGCGATTTCGAACTATCAACAACGCAAACGTACCCACGCTCAACCTTTGGGGGATACTCGCTCGTCCCCACCAGGCCTACCTCCATACCGCTGAATTGCGCAGGAAACGGTTGACCGGATCTGACTATGCCACCTTTCTTGCCCTCAACGCACGACAACGCAAACGTGATATCCGTCTCCTGCAGCGGGAAATGAAGGCTTGGCCAGCCCCTCCTCTGGTGTCACTGATCATCGCAGCCCAGACACCAAAAGGTGCCTGGCTCCGCGAGGCGATTTCTTCGGTCCAAAATCAACTCTATCCCCACTGGGAACTGGTGATCACCGGCGATATAGATACCGAAACTAACGACATGATTGAGGGTTGCAACAAGCAAAAGAATCGTATCCGCGGCCTGTCTATGCCAGCGGCAATGGAGAAAAGTTCGCTTTTAAATTCGGCTTTTGCTGCCTCCACAGGGGATTTTGTGGGACAGTTAGGTCAACACGACCAACTCCCCCCGGAGTCGCTGGCGCTGCTGGTCCGCAAGTGGATAATGGCACCGGATTGTGACCTGATCTACAGCGACGAGGATGCCCTCGACGATCTTGGCCGACGCTGCCACCCCCACTTCAAACCGGATTGGAACCCGACCCTGTTCTATTCTCACAACTACTTGGGACGGCTCTGCCTCTATCGTCGGGAGGGGTTGCTGGCGATCAATGGTTATCGCTCCGGTTATCCCGAAGCCGAGGAGTACGACCTTTGCCTGCGCCTCATCCGCCATAAAACAAATTTGATAGCGATCCATGCACCCGGTGTTGGCTACCATTGTCGACCGGAGCAGTCTGGGACACAAATGAGCGCCCGAAAAGAGCAAGCGGATCGTTCAGGAAAGCAAGCCCTGGAGGATTTTTTCCGTGGCAGCGGCACAGCCGTGGCAGACGGTCCGGAACTCGGTCTGTACCGTATCCACCACCCACTGCCCACCCCTGCCCCTCTGGTGAGCATCATTATACCCAGCCGCGACAAAAAAAACATTCTGGAGGGTTGCATTGAGAGTATTGTCCACAAAACCAGATATCCCAATTGGGAGATACTGATCGTT
>JAQUEZ010000313.1 GCA_028684915.1 Desulfobulbus sp. | reverse complement strand
TTACAGTACGTCAACCGCTAAATTGAGCAAGGAGGAACTAATGCTCAGTCCTTGCGCCTTTGCCCCGGAGTTGTTGATGACAAAGGAAAGCCGGCCTCGTTGATCTTTAAATTCAAAGATTCCGCCGGCATCGGTAAAACCGTCGACATCACTAATCGTCACCACTGGTTTACCAGCAATCATCTTTAGAATCCGCGCAACATTCTGCGATTCAGATTGGCTAATAAAAAGCATCCGGCATTGCCCCAGTTGCTTACTGTTGACAGCCGGAAAACGAAGTTCCACCTGTTTGCCTCCCACGGCCTTAGTTTCGATGCCGGCCAAGGCCTCGCCAAAGGGATCGTCCCCGACAATACAGAGAGGGAAAGAGCCTGTTTGCTCGACCACGGTAGGCCAGGTTACAAACCGGGCAAAGTTGAGCAGAAAGGCCGCCTTGACCTTGTACTCAACGCCAGGCTGTTCAGCCATTGAAGCAGACGCACCCCAACAACAGAACAGCGCGGCCCAAAGGAGTACGGAGAAAGTCCGAATTCGCATCAGATGCCTGTGCGCCAAGGAAAAGGGTTAAAACCGCCAGGTGAACTTGCCATACACCATACGTTCAATTTCCGTGGCCGGAGTCTGGTATTCGGAAAGATAACGCAACTGTCCGCTGTCGGTAAGATTCTGACCAGCGAGCATAAATTCGAGATTTTTGCTTGGGGTCCAGATCAGGTTGGCATTGAGAACAAAATAATCATCAATGTTGACCGGATTACCGAGAAGGTCGGCCGAGTTCCGGCAGGAAACCTGATCAACATACCGCAGCCAGAGGTTAAGTCGCCAATCATCCGCTAGGGCGATCGAGGAGCGTAGCGACACCTGATTTTTTGGTGCGGATTTGGCAACCCAATCACTTCCGGCCTGGGTGCCGACCCAAGCCTCGGTGGTCAGATCGGTCTCCAGGTAGGAGTAGGCCAGGGCAAAGGAGAGCCAGGCTCTGGCCTGCCAGTCGACCGCCAGCTCAAACCCCTGACCGCTGCCAGACTGGGCATTGACAAAAACACTGTCAACATCGAAACCGACTTGAGTTGGATGGGCGGTATAAATTTTATCATAATCATTATAGAACAGAGCCAGATCAAAGGAGAGGTTTCTGGTGGCCTGCCACCTGTAGCCCAGTTCATAAGCATTGACGATCTCGGAGTCAAAATCCTGGTTGCCCACAAAATTAATGTTGCCAGTGCCGATGAAGGCTGAACCTATATAGACCGGATAGCGCCCCATAAGCACCCGGCCGTACTGCTCGACAATGGAGGGGGTACGCACCGCACGAGCGGCCGAGGTCCACAACGAGTGATCCAGGCTAGGCTTCCACAACAACTTGGCACTGGGCTGCCATTCGTTGCCGGTATAATCGTTATGCTCGTATTTGCTCCCCAGGGTCAGCCACAGCCGATCAGCCACCAGGTTAATCTCGTCCTGAATAAAAGCACTGTAAAGGTTATCGTTTCGATCCGGCAAGGAAACCTGATAGGTCTCGTCGAATTCACCCTGGATCGACCGGTACTCAACGCCCAAAGTCAGGTTCTGCCGCTGCCCGAGCTTGGTTTCGTACTGGAGATCAAGATCAATAGTTTTAAACTCAAGGTTGAACACCGCATCACTGCGTTTGTTGTAATCATAGTAGACCTTGAAAGTTAGGGCCTGATCACCGCTCAACTGCTGACGCCAACGGCCGAGAATGTTGCCGCCTTTGGCATCCCATTGGTCATCCACGGACGAGTAATAGGGCGAAGTGCTCGTCCAGTAGGGAACAACCCACTGATCGCCTCCATTATCATACAAATCCCCCTGCAAGGTCCACTCACTTTTGCCGTTCGGTTGGCCATCCATGCGAAACCCAGTCTGCTTGGGTTGCCAGGAATCGTTGCCGTCGGCCTCTGTACTGTGCAATCGATTGGCGGCGAATTCATCGTAGGTGAGATAGAAACGGGCAAAGGTGTTTTGGGAGATTTTGCCGCCATAACGGCCGGCGGCGGACATTGTCCCCTCACTCCCGAGGCTGGCCCGTACCAGCCCGCCTTGGGTGTCTTGCGCCTTCTTGGTGATGATATTGATCACCCCGTTAACCGCATTGGCTCCCCAGAGCGTTCCCCCGGGACCACGGATGACCTCAATCCGGTCGATATCCTCAAGCATGGTGTTCTGCGCATCCCAAAAGACCCCACTGTAGGCCGGTGAATAGACCGAACGACCATCAATGAGGACCAGGAGCTTATTGGAGGTGAAACCGGCAAAGCCGCGGGAAGAAACCGACCATTTGGAGGCGGAGATCTGTGCCACCTGAATGCCCGGCGCCATGGCGAGGGCATCGGCGATATTAGTCACCCCGGAACGGCGAATATCTTCCTGGGTGATGACAAAAACCGCAGCCGGAGCATCGGCAAGTCGCTGATCACGCTTGGACACCGAGGTAACGGTGATATTCATCAGCTGGGCAATATCCAGCTCAAAATATTCGTTACCTGGAGTGGCGGCACTGGCCATCGCCGTACCACCTATGAAGAGGAAAAGCGAAGCCGATGTAATCGTTCTTGTTTTTCGATTTTTTATCATCATAACCAGCTGTCATAAAAAAAGTTTTTTTTCCTATCACCGACGTCCCCAAAAAAATGTTCGCCCTCACGACACGCGCTGTATTCCAGATCATCACATGGTGTCAACGGAGGAGGAAAAGACCGGCAGCCAAGAGGTACACTTTGCAAAATTAGGGAGAGAAGTCACCAGCTGGAACTGCTGATGCGGCTGACCTGGATGCCCGGCACCATGGCGAGTCCGTCCGGGATGGAGGTGATGCCGGAGCGACGAATATCTTCCTAGGTGATGACCCAATCGAGGTACTCGTCGACCGCAGGCGTGGCCGCCATTCCCACTTCGGGCAGAACGACAACTGCCAGGACAAAGAGTACTCTCCCAAGAGATGCTATTGGTGTTTTTTGCATCCGCCAACAAAATCAAAAAATTTATATAATCAACGACCAAAAAATTACCCTGTATGGCGTACTAAAGCCTATCACACTCTTTTCATGACGAGAAAGGTAATTTATGTGGAGAAAAAAATGGGCTGTTCTCGAAACAACCCCTGAAAATGATGTTGACCTGGGCAATACCTCAACTGATCTGCGTGCCCATCGTGGTTTATAAGCCGTCCCTAAATTGCATATTTCAGTCAGGCAGCATGCCGTAGAGGTAGTTAATGATATCGGTGCGGGTGACAATGCCGATTACTTTTTGCCCCTGGACCACCGGCAGGTGCCCTATATTTTTTTGGACCATCAATTCAGCGGCTTCACTGGCCAGGGCGTCTGGAGTAATGGTGGTGACATTGCGGTTCATAAAGGCCTTGACCGGGCTGTCCCACTGTTTGCGCTGCTTCAATTTTTTCAGATCCCACAGAACCACAATCCCCTGCACACACTCCTGATCTTCGACCACAATCCCGCGAATTTTTTCATCCTCCATAATCCGCTGCACCTCATGCATCGGGGTTTGGGGTGCGACACTGGTCACCGGGAAGGACATCATATCTGCCACCAGAGCGGCTCCCCGCTGCTCTTCATGGAGGGCAGTAATAATTTTCTGGCGCAGTTCCCCTGGTGAAACGGAAATATCGTGGATGGTGGCCGATCCCGCCCCGGGATGCCCTCCCCCGCCAAACCGTCGCAGGATGGTGTTGACGTTGATCTCCGGGGTGGAACTGCGACCGATGATGAAATAGTCCCCACCCTCGTTGACAAAAACGACAAAGACCGCATCCGCGTTGACAATCTTGCCGTAAAGCTGCACCACCGTCGCCAGTTCCACATGCTTGTTGATATGTACCACCCCCAGCCCCACCAGCTTCCCCTTGATCTCATGCTGTTCGGCATCGCGCATCAGGCGGAAAAGCACTTTTTTCTGTACCTCGCCATAGGCCATGTTCAAAAAATCGACCACAATGGTCAGGTCTGCCCCCTGCTCCAGCAAAAGGGCAGCGGCCCGCGCATCCTCGGGGGTAGTGGAACTGAAGGTCAGCTGTCCGGTATCCTCATAAAGGCCGATCAGAAAAAGGGTAGCCTGCAGCGGAGTAAGGCTGATCTGCTGCGCTTTGATTTCACGGGTAAAAAGGGTGATGGTCGCCCCAATCTTCTCCACACACTGCCAATGGGGATTGATATCACCGATCCCCAGGTGATGATCCCAGAGAATCAGTTCGATCTCCGGGCGATCGCGAAGCTGGTCTAACCGCTCAATCCGCCGCCATTGGTTGGTATCGGCGATGATCAGGCGACTGACCTCCTCAAGCTTAACCTCACTGCTTAAAATGATGTCAAAGGAGGTCTTGTGCAACGAGAGAAATCTATGCACATTGGGATTGACGCTTTTGGGGCAAACGGCGATGGTTCCTGGATACAGCAGGGTCGCGGCAATAATGGAAGACAGACCGTCAAAATCGGTGTTGCGATGGGTGGTGGCGATATGCATACTGTTAGCCCGTTGCGAAGAAGGAAGAGAGATGGCTGCGGGCAGCAACTTTCCGCCGCCACCGAAGTGCATCAACAGGTTGAAGAGCACTGAAGAATACTTCTTCAGTGTAAAGGCCCCGACAAGAGTGTCAACACAAGAAGGTTTTCTTCTTCCCCCGGGTCGCGCCCACAAAGGGAGCTTGAGCTACTCAGGAATAATTCCTGTTGCAGACTCAAACATCCAATGCTTTAGTGAGGTTTCACTTTGTCTTAAACGTGATGGCCTCGTAAAAAGTCCATCACACTCTAAGAGATGGCTCAGAAAAACACAGAGAGACGAGGAGGAGCTTTTTTCACGGTGCGAAGACATACAGAAAGTGTGTCGAGGGTCGAAAAAAAAGCTGCGACGCAGGAACTCGAAGTTTTGACGACGCCATCAAACGTGCCGAGGACCATGAAAGGGCTTTACGATCTCAACGAATTTAAAGATAACTGCGGCTTCGGCCTGATTGCCCATACCAAGGGCGAAGTCAGTCACCGGCTGGTACGCACTGCCATTGAGGCACTCACCTGCATGACCCACCGGGGAGGCATTGCCGCCGATGGCCGCACCGGCGATGGCTGCGGCCTACTGCTGCAAAAGCCCGACGGTTTTCTGCGCAGAGTGGCCAAGGAATGTGGCACTGGCGAACTGAGTGCGCGCTATGGGGTGGGCAGCCTTATGCTCAGCCCAGATAGGGAGCTGAAAAACCGAGCCCAACACATCCTCACCCAGGCGCTGCGCGAGCAGGAACTGGAAGTGGCTGGTTGGCGGCAGATCCCCACCAATCCCGACTGCCTAGGGCCGATTGCCTTGGCCTCGCTACCGCACTTTGCCCAGGTCTTTATCAACTGTCGGGATTTAAGCCGAGAGCAACTCCGCGCCCGGCTGCTCATTGCCCGGCGTATTGCCGAAAAACAGCTTGGCGATGATCCGGACTTCTACATTGCCAGCCTCAGCGAAGGCGTGGTGGTCTACAAGGGGCTGATGATGCCAGCCGATCTGCCGGGATTTTTCCCCGATCTGGCCGATCCTGCGTTGATGAGCGCAATCTGCGTTTTCCACCAACGCTTCTCCACCAACACCATGCCCCGTTGGCCTCTGGCGCAACCCTTCCGCCTCCTGGCTCACAACGGCGAGATCAACACCATCACCGGCAATCGTAACTGGGCCGATGCGCGGACCTCCAAATTCAAGACCCCGCTTCTGCCCGACATCAAGGCCATCGCCCCCCTGGTCAACCGCACCGGCTCCGATTCCTCCAGCCTGGACAACATGCTCGAGGTTCTGGTGGCTGGCGGCATGGACCTGCACCGGGCTATCCGAATGCTCATCCCCCCGGCCTGGCAAAATGCAGAGCAGTTGGACGCCGACCGCCGCGCCTTCTACGAATTCAACTCGATGCATACCGAGTCCTGGGACGGCCCGGCGGGCTTGGTGATCTCCGATGGCCGCTATGCGGTCTGCGCCCTGGATAGAAACGGCCTGCGACCCTCCCGCTGGGTATTGACCCGCGACAACCTCCTGACCGTAGCCTCCGAGGTCGGTGTCTACAGCTACGATGCCGGCGATGTAGTGTCCAAGGGACGCCTTGGCCCCGGGCAGATTTTATCGGTGGATACCGAGACTGGCACTCTACGTCATACCAGCGAGGTCGATGATACCCTTAAAACCTGCCTTCCCTATAAACAGTGGCTCAAGGACAACACCCTGCGCCTTGAAGGGACCCTGAGCCAGGACAAGGCCACCCGGGAACTGGAAGGCGAGCCCTTGAAGATGGCGATGAAGATGTACCAGGTCAGCTTTGAGGAGCGCGATCAGTTGCTGCGACCACTCGCGGAAACCGGCCAGGAGGCCACCGGTTCCATGGGCGATGATACGCCGATGGCGGTGCTCTCCCGCCAGCAACGGCCGCTCTACGATTACTTTCGCCAGCTATTCGCCCAGGTGACTAACCCGCCAATCGACCCCCTGCGCGAGGCAGTAGTGATGTCGCTGGAGACCACCATCGGCCCGGAACAGCAGTCGATCTTCGAGGAGACCGAACAGCATGCCAACCGGGTTATTCTCACCTCGCCGGTTCTCTCGACCATCAAATTCCGCGCCCTGGTTC
>JAQUEZ010000312.1 GCA_028684915.1 Desulfobulbus sp. | reverse complement strand
CCTTTCAGATTTTTCCAGGGTGACTCCAACTCTAAACCTGCCATGACAAAACGTCGGTACGCTTGCCGCGCCTGTGGGCGATCAGCGCCGAACTGTTCCAGAATCCAGTCCACAGCGAGAAAGTCGGTTTTTTTGTCGAGCCCTGCCGTGGCACGGTAACTGGACCACTTATACGAACCTGGGTCCTTGGCCATCGCGGCCCTGACGGGGTTAAGGACAATGTACCGGCACAGCTCAAGGAGATAGGCTTCCCGGTCAATGACTATGGACTTGAACCGGCCTTGCAGCACATGCCCAACCCGGCCATGCCGACGGTTGAACGCTTGGGTGTAGACGCTGTTGAACTGGCGCATGGCGATGGAAAGATTGGCATCCGGCGTCTCAATCAACAGATGGAAGTGATTGGTCATCAGGCAATAGGCATGGCAAATCAAGTTGAACCGACGCAGGGACAGATTGAGGACGGAGAGGCAGGTTTTCCTGTCGATGTCGTCCAGGAAAATGGCAGCCTGAGCGTTGCCCCGGGATGTCACATGATAGATGGCTCCCGGAAATTCTATGCGGAGTGGTCGGGCCATGAAGAGAAGATACTCCAGAGCGATTCAATATTCAAGATCTGACCCCCATTGCGTGCTGTCCGTTGACGGATCTCCACCCTGGGAGTCGCTTGTTCGTCCCCCCTGATCTTTTCCCCGAAAAGTGCGCGGATCAAGGAGGTCTTCCCCGCCTCCCCCTCCCCAAGGAAGACCACCCGCGCTTCAGCCGAACGGACGAGCCTTTCAGCTTGCAGATAGACGAGCATAGCCTTTGATCCCGCCTCAACAGTCGAGCGTGGCATGGAAAGCGCCCGCATTATCTTTTTTGGGTTAAATCTTCCCCCTATCCAATTTTCCCACTCTTCAGCCCAGTAAACCAGATTGCGATTGCGGAGCCCGGCAAGCATGTCGCGTGCTTTTCCTTCCCACCCTGACGGGGCTTCTCCATGCCACAAATCGGGCCAGTTGCGGTAATCACCTGAATCTATAACCGCGAGATCATTAGCAATGGCAGCATCGTTTGCGGCAACGCTTGCGGCACCGTTTGCGGCAGCAATTACCTTGCTATTAGTGGCAGCTTTGGCAGCGGTTTTGGCGACTGCTTTAGCCGCACGCGCTTTAGCAAAATCTAGGACAGGGGCGTAACCGCTGCGATGATTTCGTTTGTCGTATTTGCCCTCCCTGTGCGCAGCGACAATATCTTCATACTCAGTAGCACCAGTGACTCCGTAAGCTGCGATACTTGCAGCATTGGCCGTAGCGCTAGTTACTCCGTATGCTGCAACATTATATGGATTGGCGCTGTGGATGCTGGCAGTTTTCACGGTGTTGGCGACGTTGTAGACAGCCTTGGAGGCGTAGACGACGTTGTCAATGTATGTAGTGTAGTCGTTAGCGACTTTGTTGCCGCCGCGATTAAAGGCATCGGTAACACTAACGGCAAGTGCCGCGTTTAAGGCAAGAAACACTGCGCAAATCTGCCTATCAGCGTCCGTACCGAATAAAGAAACCGCCTCTCCACTCGTAGCCAGTTCTGTCGAACACCTTAGGGCGCATCGAAAGGCAAACCAGATATTCTCTTTTCTGTCACACCAACACAGCCTTTCTCTTAATTCTATTCCGTCCATGCCACCTCTCATGTACGAACCGGGATTTATTGCGCCCAACGTGAAGTTCTGCGGATCCGCGCTGTTTGCGGGGTCCGCAGAAACGCTTGGTTGTGCATTATTTATTAAATTCTATATAGTTAACCTGCATCTCTTCTCTGCTACGTTTATCAAAAAGTGCAAACTCCTTTAGGACCTTGTTGTTTGGTTCACCTTTTAATGCTTTTTGTACATCTAGGGTGTTACCTGGACCAGGATATTTTGAAAATAGTTCGAAAAACTCATTTTCTTTCCCTGAATTCTCTAAATATTTTTGAAATTCAAACTGTAGATCTGGGTTGACGTATGGGTGCATTAGGATGCCAACATGGATTTCTGCTTGAGAAGAGTGATATATTGACAATTTAATAATTGTATTTTCTTCAGAGTTTAACCAACCTTTGTGGATTGCGGCGGGTGGTTTTTTCCAGTTACCATCTACCATGAATTCTTTGTCAGTAATTTGTTTATTATAAAAGGTGCTTCGGTTATTCTCGTTAAAGCCTAATTTCTGCAGTTTTTCTTTATAATATCCTATGATATTTTCTGGGGATAAATTCTCATCTATATCGTAGCTTACTCTCTTTGCCATCATATATGTATCATAGCCAATATGCAGTTTATTACCTGATGGATGTAGAGGCATATTGAAATTTTCATAATACTTATCTTGCGAAGTATTAGAACATGATTTCAAGACAGCTAATATTATAATTAATAGATATCGGAACATTTTTTTGTGCACAACGTGAAGTTCTGCGGAAGCCGGGCTTTTCGGCTTCCGCAGAAACGATTTGTTGTAATATTTTTTCTTTTGTTTTTATGCAGTTTTCTTTTTTGTTCTTGCTTTTATGCAGTTTCTCTATTGCTTCTTTCGGAAGACCAGAACATTACTGATTTTAGCAAACAGCCTGCCTTGAAAAGTATTGTTTCATTTTTTATCTTTTTTATGCCGTTGCTATTATGCCCGGCTGGCAAGCCTTACAACGTAGCGTTCACTGGACCGCGCTGTTTACGGGTCCAGTGGAACAGTTGGTTGGGTAAAATTTTATTGTAAAACCCCAATCAGCATACTCCAGTAATATTCAGCGGCACCTTCCAAAGATAATTGATCTTGATTTCCGTGATGCCTGAAAGACATTCCAAGTGTTCTAAGGAACATCATTTGTCCATCATCTTCAACCGACAAACATTCATTGTAGCTATTGTCTTGTTCAGAGCTAGAATATGTTATTCCAGACATAAAACCTCGATTTGAACCTAATCTAATAGTACAACGATTTACTTCTGTACCATTAACGTAGATTACAGAATGAAATTTATTTGCATCAATTCTCCTGAAGTTTGTTTCGATTTCAGGGTTTCTTTTTTCTAATTCGCCTAGCGACCCTTCAAAGTATTTTGCTATATATTCAAAAGCATCAGTCTTAAATTTGTCTTTTTCCCGATCAGTAAATGATTTCTTCACTCTCAAATTACTTGAACGTATCTCTCCACTTATTTTTCGAGAAGAGGAGACTGTATAAGAGGGTGTTGGCGTTGGAGTAATATCTTTTGAGGTCTTGTTTTTGTTTGCCACATTTTTTACAGCTAAGGTAACCTCCAAAAAGCCATCGTGAATATTTGGAAATTTGGATATCGGCTTCCCGTCTTTTGGAGTTGCTAATAAATGTCCAAATGGCAAATTGTGCCAATCACACGGATGCAATATTACAGGGATAACCACTGCTTGTTTTTGCTCATGCTTTGCAAGTGCATGTTGCATTTCAACTTCAAAACAGTAATTTGAAGATATAAAGTATGGACTTATGAGTAATAAAATTATATCTGCAGAGTCTAAATGCTCACTTATATTTCTTGCAAAGTCATCTCCAGCCTCTATTCGTCTGTCATGCCAAGTATCCAGAATCCCTTGACGCTGTAAAGATGTTAAATGAATTTGTAATTCGTCTCTTAAATCTTCATCTCGATGGGAATACGAAAAAAATAATTTTGCCATTTTGTCACGTTATACTTTTAGCTGTTTTAGGAATGCGATTAAGTTCCCCCCACTGAAATTTTCCGTGTTTAATCCTCTTTTATTCCAAAGATCAAACACTTCGCTCTCGTATTTATTTGGGGTTCTGCCACGAGTTGCAGTGTGCGGGCAACCTGATGTTGTAAGTGATAAATTTAATTGATCTTCATTTATGATTACTCGAACACAGATTGACAGCCCGTCTCGTCTTCTTCTATTTATTTGTTCATTAATCCAGTGTTCACTGATATTAGATAATTCTCTCTCACTATCTCCGATTATCACCCTGATCATGGTTAATCCTTTAGTAGAAGTTTGAATTATGCAGAAATTGCTATTTAAGAACCCAACGTAGAGTTCTGCGGACCGCGCTGTTTGCGGGTCCGTAGAAACGTTTGGTTATGTAGATAATTTATTGTTTTTCAGATAATGTATAACTTTACCAGCAAGATATAAAATGAGAAAAATAATGAATGCTACAAAATATGAAATAAATAGATTTGTCATAGCAAAAAAGTTTGTCATGTAATCTAAATAATATTCAAATTTTGAGCATTCCCACGTTGCATCTAATAATCCTGCACAATGTTTACCATCAAATCCACCATATGCGTAAAGAATTGTATTAAGGATATGATATGCTAGAGGCAATGCAAGGAATGCATAACATATTAGTCTATTATATCTTTTATATGATGTCGTGCTTTTAAACATAACGTTTTGCTCAGTTGAAGCGCGTCGTTTGCGCTGTAAACTGAAGTGAATGGTTATTTGTTTTCTGATTTAATTAGCTGACAATAGATATTTAGAACCCGTTCTACTGCGAGCCAAGTAACGGCCAAGGCTCCTAAAAACATCGGGACTCTTTGGCTATATAATATTCCTAGATTTTGATCTGTCTCAGTAATAGCGATATATCCAAAATCCAAAGAAACAACAGCACCAATACAAGAAAGTATAATTGTAGCAAATTTGGTAAATTCGGGTTTTTCTTTTTTGAACGCATGAATTGCTAAATATATCACTCCAACAAACAACCCTACGTATATACCAGTATGAGTAGGTTGACTAGTCACGGTCTCCTCCCTTTGCAATACTCGAAATTAATGCACCGAGAGCAGCACCGATTATTGCGCCTGCTACTGGAAATAATTCATTGCCAACAACTGCACCGCCGATTAATGCTGGGATTGAGATAGGTAACGATAAAGAAATATTAAACCACCTTAAACGCTCAATGTCTGATTTCTTGAAATTGACTTCGTTGCTTTTAAGATTCGCTAATGTTTTTTCCCATTCATCAATACTTTTCCGATATAACTCTTTTGAGTTGATTTCTAAGTTTCCTTGATCAAGATGTTGACCCCAAATCTCTTCAAATTTTGTTCTGAAATTATTTAGTTCTTCTGCTTCAAATCCTAATATCTCAAACCTTTTCGTAACAAGTTTTGTAAATTGGCTAATTGCCTCTTTTCTCTCTTCAGAGTTTAAAGTCAATAACACTTCATTAACTTCTTTAAATTTTTCGTCAGTTATACCTAAAATACCTGATTTTCCAAGAGCATGAATTACTACTTCTGCATCTTTTAGTGATTCTTTGGATAACCTAACTAGCTCTTCCAGCTTGTTTTTCGCAGTATCTGGCATTTACTCACCTGAAAAAATAACGTTAAGTTCACCGGCGCGCTTCAGCGCGTCCAGCGGAACGCAGTGGAGCGATGGTGAAACGCTTGGTTATGCTTTATTTTCTTTATATTTTAAATAGTTGAAGAGTCCATTTATTGGATAGTAAAGAGCTATAACAGCAAATAAAAATAGCTTTGAAAAATTGGTAATTCTCATATTTGAATAATAAATTGACAGTGCACCCAAAATAACAACTGGACTGAATAATGCGCAAAATATAATATCTGATTTTCCCTTTATATATCGACTTCCTTCGTAATAGCTTTCTCCTATTGCTATTTGGCCATTTATCACTAAATAAATTGTTCCAAAACAACCAATTCCCGCAAAGCCACACACAATACTTGGGAGGAATCTAATAAATGGAAACTCATAATTTTCAATTATAAATCCTTTTTCTATGGCTAATGGATCTAAGGGCAATGATATAGCCATAATTATCATACTTATCCCAAGTATGATAAATAGACCAAATAACATGTAACATTTTACCCTATGACTCATTTTCGTCCTTTATTCAATGCATAACGTTGCAAATCAGCCGGGCCGTAAGGAGCGCAGCGACTGAGGGCATCGGCTGAATTTGCCTTGTTCGATGTCTTATTTGTATTCAACTTCCAAATGAAACTTCCCGTCGGCGCCAACCTGCCCCTTTATACTTGCCCCAACATACGTAGCTCCAACCGATGCTCCAACGTCTTTGTCAACCGTTATCTTCAGTTTCTTTGCTCCGTTCTTTTTGCCTGAAGCTATGATTGCTTGTGCGAACTTCAACTGAGTGTCCTGTGGTATCTTTGGGATTTGCTGAATCTCTGCCTTTGGTTTGTGAAAAATCCCCATGATGGCTAGACCAATTCTTGTAACAAAGCCACCTGTCGCTGCTGCCACTCCTGCGACGCTTCCCGTGACAACCGCCCCTATACCTGCACCTACGGCCGCTTCTGCGGCAATGGAGCCGAGCGTACCACCAGGGACAAAATTATCGTCACCACCAGCCCAATGCTCAATTTTTCTTAGGCCATCAATTGTAGTTAGATCAATCTCGATAGAATTGTCATCGGCCATAACGTAATGCTCCCATCGAACGTCGCTAATCAGCCGCACGGCTTTTTGCGTCGGCTGAATTAGCTTTGTTGGACGAAGCCGCTGCGCGGCAGACAAGCCCCGAGCGACCCTGATTGCTCATAATGAACATGTTGTGATCTCAGACATACGGTAATAGGTATAAAGCGGCTGGACCAAGGCAAGGTCGGCCGC
>JAQUEZ010000003.1 GCA_028684915.1 Desulfobulbus sp. | reverse complement strand
GAAAAGTTTTGGCCACGAGGTGGAAAGCGCCACGGACGGTGAAGATGCCATAGCTATGGTGAAGGAAAAACCATTCGATCTTATTCTGATGGATGTTCGCATGGCGCATATCGGCGGGATTGAGGCACTTCGGCAGATTAAGGAATGCAATCCCGCCATACCCGTTATTATTATGACGGCCTATTCATCGGTGGACACCGCAGTGGAAGCCATGAAGTTGGGGGCCTATGATTATCTGACCAAACCTTTGAATTTCGAAGAGTTGAAAATCATTCTGGACCGGGCGATGGACCATCTGCGGCTTACCTTGGAAAACCGTTCACTGAAAGAAAAGATTGCTGCGGAAACATCTCTTGCCGGGATCATTGGATCGAGCCTTGCAATGAAAAAAGTCCTGGACATGGCTCGCATTGTCGCCCCCACGGAAGCAACCGTTCTGATCACCGGAGAAAGTGGTACAGGCAAAGAGTTGTTCGCTAAAGCGATTCACGTCAATAGTGAACGCGCCAAAGGCCCCTTGGTTACCGTGAATTGTGCGGCATTGACCGAGACCTTGCTGGAATCCGAGTTGTTCGGTCACGAAAAAGGAACCTTTACCGGAGCGGACCGGCAAAGAAACGGACGTTTTATGCAAGCAGATACGGGCACGATTTTTTTAGATGAGGTGGGGGAAATCCCCTTGCAGATGCAGGCGAAAATTCTGCGCACCATCCAGGAAAGGGAAATACAGCGTTTGGGCAGCGATGAGGTTTTGCATGTCGATGTCCGCATCATTGCCGCCACCAACAGAAATCTTGAAGAGGACGTTAAGGTTGGAAAATTTCGCGAAGACCTCTATTACCGCCTCAATGTGATGAATATTCATATTCCGCCGCTCAGAGAACGTGTCGAGGACATCCCTCTTCTGGCGCATCACTTTCTTGAAAAATACGTGAAAAAAAATCGGAAGGACCTGAAAGGGTTTACCCCTGCGGCTATGGATATGCTGACAAGAGCAAAGTGGCCCGGCAATGTCAGAGAATTAGAAAATGTTATTGAACGGGCAGTGATTCTCGCTGTGAGTCCTTACCTTTCCGAGAAGGATCTTCCACCATCAATGTCGGTGGAGGGGCAAACGAACAACGGGAACCGGCCTGTTTTCGAGCTTGGCGGCAAACCTCTGGAAGAGATCGAAAGCCAAGCTATTTTCGAAACTCTGGAACAAACGCAAGGCAACAAGAGTGAGGCTGCCAAACTGCTCAATATCACTCGAACAACTTTAAACAACAAATTGAAAAAATATAACATCTCGGAATGAACTGATGGTTTCTAATCAAGTGGCACCTTGTGTGGGCTTACCTACATGGAGTTATTCTATTTGCAACATTTCAATTCGGTTGCCTTATCCAAATTTGATGTTATTTTAATTCCATATTTCAGACTCATTTCCAATGAGATACCCCTTCCTAGGGCTTAGCTGAACACGGTTTTCGTGTTCTTGAATTCCAGGTAGCACGCGGAGCTGCCTTTCCCCTGCCGGAGACGTTTAATCGCAGAGGCGAACGTCTTTTTTTGACTTGGGAGAGTTGCGTACGCACCCCTTCAAGCGAATCACTCGATTCGTTCCTCTTCATCCATTTTCCCAGTTGAACCGATAGCTCTTTCTCTGTCTTTGCGAAGCCGCATTCTTTTTTGTGTGTTCTCGGGACGACTGATCCTATCGGTCTTTCAATACATACCCCACCCCACTCATCCATCGGGAGCTGTTACGTCATGCTCCCGGCGGAGCCATGCCGTCGTGCTCCCCAAATTCATAGGAGGCAACACCATGGCACCATTGCAGGAACAGATCCAATCCATCAACGAACGCTTGCGAGCATTTGGCATCGAGGCGATCCAGGAAATCAAGATGACCGACAAGGGAGGTAACGTGATCGGTCAGATCAAGTACGGCTTTCGGCCGCAGTACGTCTTTGACAGCGTCAATGAGGTGCTCGGCCCGGAGAATTGGCGGTACGAACTGACCAAGGAGGAGATTTTCGAGTCCCAGGCGGTCGCCGAGGTTCGATTGTTTGTGAAGATCGACGGTGACTGGCTCTGCAAGGGCTCGCACAAGGGACAGATGCAGATCGTCAAAGGCAATGTCGGCGATGCCCAGAAAGGGGCCATCACCGATGCCATCCAGAAATGCATGTCACTGTTGTCCATCGGCAGCGATGCCTACAAGGGACTGTTGAAGAACGTCTACCTCCAGGGAACGCAACGAACTCAACCACCCGCACCCCAACCGAAATCCAAACCGGCATCCAGAACCAGCCAACCCGTTGAGCCACCTGCCAACCAGAGTGATCCATCGGCAACCTTGCCCAAGATCGCCGGCGTCAGCTTCGAGCATCGTCAAGGGGTGATCATCGCCATCGGCGACCATCTCTTCGACAAGAAGGAACTGCTCAAGGCCGCAGGCTTTCAATGGGATAAGACCGGCAAATCCTGGATGAAGCAAGCAGCTTAATCACCACAACATCACCCAACCCCAGAGGGAGCGATACCATTCCCTCGGCGGGAATCCGTGTATCCTCCCTCATTTTTATTCAGGAGGATATCACCATGTCAGACCAGTTAATGCTCACCCTGCAGGCCGCGCTCCAGCAGCTTGCCATCCAACAGACCGAGGCAACGCTCGGTGATCGGAGTACCTATCTCGGGGCTTCCGACATCGGCGCTTGCCCACGCAAGACCATTCTCAGAAAACTCCATGCCCCCGAGGCTGACCTCGTCACCCTGCTGCGGCAGCGACGCGGTCACATGGCCGAGGAAGTGGTTGCCGCCGCCTTCATGGTTGCCGGTTTCAGTAACTTCCAGCGGCAAACCGAGGTTCGACATGCGGGTGATGTCCCGGTCATGGCCCATCTCGACTTTGTCTTCATCTCGGAGGCGCGTAAGACCATGGCGGTCCTGGAGGTGAAGGCTCCGGAGAATATCCCGGAATCCCCCTCGTCCGCAAAAGCGGGTTGTTGGAGGATCTGCTCATCCATGATCTGGCGCCCGGACAATGCCACTCCATCCGGCCCTTGGCGCCGTTGAAGAACGGCCATCTGGCCCTGATGCTCGCCGGCGGTTACATGAACGGCGAGATCGAGATGGAGGGTCGCAGGCTGGTAATCAAGGGCGTGGTCCACAAGACGGAAAAGATACACTCCATAGCTGAGAACAACAGCGGCGACACCATGGTCACCACCCGTGACCTGTATCAGCCCACGGTCAAAGCCATCGACATGGCCAAGGCCGAGATGCTGATCATCCGCTAAGTTTTGTAATCTTCAATCACACCAACCCATTGATCGCCTTGGAGGGATGCTTTGTCAACTGTGCTTCCCGAATGATGCATGGGGTCATCCAAGGGCTTGAACCGGAAGTGATCATTGCCGACCGCCTCTATGATTTCGACCGAAATTTGTTTGGCATTGACGAGATGTCGCCTGAAGAGGCTCGGGTTCATGCCAACACCGTTGCCATGAAGATTGCAGCGACCTTGTAGCCAAAACCGGAAGCAACCATTTTAATGGAGAGAAACCATGGCAAAGCTGAAAACGGTAAGGATCGAGGCAAGCGCTGACGAGAAATTCAAAGTTGCGGTCACAACTGGAGATCGCACTTTCTTTGTCGACCAACAGATAAAAGTTGGTGGAACCGATGCTGGTGCCAGCCCAATTGACCATCTGTTTGCTTCGCTGGCAGGGTGCATCGCCACAACTGCCAGAATCATGGCGACCCAGAAACAAATCATTTTAAACGGCATGGATATCAAAGTGGAAGGTTCGCTGGACACGCATGTGATTTACGGTAAAAGTACAGAAGGCCGACCAGGGGTTACCGGTATCCAAGTCTCTGTGGGTCTTGATTCTTCAATGTCCGATATCGAGCAGCGAGATTTTCTGGAAGAGTTGCGTTCGAGGTGCCCCGTGTGGGATACTATCAGCGGGGCCACCCCGATTACCCTCACGACTCAATAACGCTAGAACAATGAACAGAGGGGTAGAGGGCGTACCGGTTGGCGAGTGATGAAATGATAGACTGCATGGGTGATCATCTCCCTGGGTTGAATGGAAAAGGTGACCGTTCCAATCGGTCTCTCTTCTTTTTTCCGGGGTGATGACATTACACCTGCAGCGTGACATCGTTTCGGGAGTAGTTTGGAGGGAAATATGGGGTGATTAAAGGCCGTCGAAATAAACTTTTAACCAGACAAGGAGGAGGGTGAACACGATTAACTTATTGTTTGTGTGTAACTATAATAGTTCGCTTTCCTGCAAAAGTAGTCTCAATGTGTAAAAAAATAAATTTTTTCGAAAATGCGTTTTGGTAAGAGATCAAAAAAGAGAGGGAGTTCTACCGTGGCGAGACAGACTTGAAATGAACCCAGTGCCAAGCAAATCGCCTCGCCAGCCGGCAACGGATTCTCAATATGAGAAAAAATAACCGCAAATAAATCAATTTGATAAAAAATTGCTAGCACTGCAGGAAAAATCATGCCC
The DNA here is from genome assembly GCA_028684915.1 of Desulfobulbus sp. Next base: position 83,449 of record JAQUEZ010000003.1, on the reverse strand, counting down.
TAAAAAATAAAAAATTCTTTAATTTCAATTTATTATCTATAACGCAAACGCATGGTGTGCATTTTGCATAGCATTAGCGTTCGCATACAATCCACTTCCAACCTACGAACCAGAACTGGCCAAGGGTTAAATACTTTAAGAAATGACAGCCTGAACATTAAATGCTGCTGAAATGATGAAAAATCACTGCTGTCTCATAAAAATTGAAGAAAAGGAGGCTCGGAGAGCTCTTTGGAGGTACAATGATTTTGCGAAAAGATCATAGAAACCAAGGAGATCCGAGCCATGGCATATAGCGACACTGTTCTCAAGCAACTGATTGCACTTCTCCCGAGATATGAATTCGATGCGCTTGCCCAAGCGCATCATTCTGGGCAAAAATTCCGTTCCTTCAACCGCTGGAGCCAGTTCATCGCCATGCTGATCGGCCAGCTTTCCGGCAGAAAAAGTCTCCGGGATATCACCGACAATCTGAAGGCCCAAGGCAATCGGCTCTATCACCTCGGCGTGAAGCGCACCACCAAAGCAACCCTGGCTCGGGTCAACGCCGAACAACCGGCTTCCCTCTATCAAATCCTGTTTGCTCGGCTGCTGAACCGGTGCCAACTGGTAGCGCCTAAACACCGTTTCTCTTTCAAAGGCAAGCTCTACCTGTTTGATGCCACGGTGATCAATCTTTGCCTCGCCGCCTTTCCCTGGGCCGAATTCCGGCAGAAAAAGGGGGCCATCAAACTGCATGTCGGCCTGGACGCCGACGGTCACCTGCCGGTCTTCATGGACATGACTAGGGGCAAGGAACACGAGATCAGCTGGGCCAGGGCGTTGAAACTCCCCAAAGGGTCCTTTGTTTGTATCGATCGCGGCTTCACCGATTACCGCTGGTACAGCGATCTGACCACTAACGCCGTTTTCTTTGTTTCGCGGCTGAAAAGCAATGCCGATGTCCAATACTTGCTCAAACGGGCCGGGCGAAAGAGCCTTGGCGTTACCAACGATCAGAACATCCGACTCAAAGGCGTCGAGCAGCCGTTGCGCTTGGTCGCTTACACCGACCCGGAAACCGGCATCGAGTATCGGTTCATCACCAACGCCCACCACATCAAGGCTCAAGAGATTGCCGAAATCTACTAGGAACGATGGCAGATCGAGCTGTTCTTCAAGTGGATCAAGCAAAACCTGAAGATCAAGACATTCCTCGGCACCACAAGCAACGCGGTATTGCCCCAGATATGGATCGCCCTCTGTGCCTACCTCATGCTGGCTTACCTGAAATTTAAAGCCAAATTGGGCGGTTCCATGCAACAGATCCTTCGCCTGCTGCAACTCAACCTCTTCGCGAAAAGAGATTTAATCGAACTGTTTAAGCCGCCCCCAACTCAACATCCTGTTTCTCCACAAATTTTACTGTGGCAAAATTTGTGAGACAGCAGTGATGAAATTTGTGAGACAGCAGTGATGAAAAATGATAGTAGCGAAATTGCGAAAAGAGCAACCGAAAACCGATCAAGAAAGAGTAACTCTGCCCTTAAAGAGAGAAATAATTCCTATCTTTACGATGAAGATTTTTTATATTTTGACAGCACTACTGTTATCAGTGAAAAAATAATAAATACAATAAAATTATTATATTCATTAAAAAACTTAAAAAGTTTAATTAACACCGTTATATTTAACATCGAATATGTAAAAAAAAATATAATTTCTATAAATGAAATTAAATTGAACGAAAACGAAATAATAGATGCTTTAACAGAATCTAAATCCAGCCTCACAGAAATAAATAATTATATAAATGAAATATCAAAATTTTACGATAAAACCAATACAAGCGCTCCAATTCTGTTCAATATAAAAAACGCGATTTACGAATCAACAACATTCACAAATAAATTTATAAAAAATTGCTTAAATATCAATATCGTCGATGGTTTTGATTTTCAGATATATGGATACAAATCTTTGTTTATAGATTCATTATTAACTATTTTCCAACACTGTATAAATGTATTAGAAGAAACAAAATTAAATGATAATAAAATTAATATAAATATACTTGATGACGACAGGACTGTTGATATAACTATATCATTTAAATTCGATGATTTTTCTGATATCAGCGACGAAACGTCTTCTTTTTTCTCGTTAAAAAATGAGGATAATCGCTGCAATACCAGCTATATGATTGTTTATGATATAATCAAGAACAAGCACAAAGGTGATTTCAGAATTACAAACAGAGACAACACCGAAATAATTATATCGGTGAAGATTGAAAAGAATATAGGATAATATACAACTTTCTTATTAATTAGTTCATAACTCAGTGAACATAATGGTATATTCGTCCCATGAACGAATTCGATGGGCGTAAAATAAATCGCAAGGCACTTGAGGAAATTCGCATACGTGCCGTGAAGCGAGTTGAGGCGGGAGAAAGTCCAGAAGTTGTCATTAAGGCGCTTGGGCTCACCCGTCCTCGTATCTATGAATGGATCGCCAAGTACCGGGAAGGTGGAATCGAAGCGTTGCGGAGCAGCAAGGCCAGCGACCGTCCCCTAAACTTCCCGGTAAAGCGTTGCAGAAGATTTACAGTTTGGTTGTCGGCAGAGACCCTCGACAATTGAAATTTCCCTTTGCGCTTTGGACCAGAAGCATGGTGCGGGAATTGATCCGGCGCGAGTTCGATGTTCGCTTGAGCGATGTTTCTGTGGGGCGATTGCTGCACAAGATCGGTCTCAGCCCTCAGCGTCCTGTCCGGAGAGCGTTTCAGCAAAATCAACCTCTTGTTGTTGACTGGATGGCCAAAGATTTCCCTGAGATCAAAAAAATGGCCTTGGAGGCAGGTGCCGACATCTTTTTTGGCGACGAGGCGTCGGTCCGCACCGATTATCATTCTGGAACTACCTGGGCGCCCAAGGGCAAGACGCCGGTAGTCGTCACCACGGGCGCACGTTTCAAGGTGAACGTGATTTCCGCCATCAGCCCCAAGGGCGAGTTGCGGTTCATGGCCACCGAAAACAACGTGAACGCCAAAGTGTTTTGCGAGTTTCTCAGCTGTTTGCTTGCCGATGCAACCGCACCTGTATTTTTGATCGTAGACAATCACCCTGTGCATCGCTCGGAGGAAGTGCAAAAATTTGTGACCGAAACCAAAGGAAAGCTGAGGCTTTTCTACTTGCCGCCTTACTCTCCGGAATTGAATCCCGATGAACTGGTGTGGAACTATCTGAAAAACCATCACACAGGCCGGATGTCCCATGGAGGTAAAAAGGAGTTCCACGAACGGGTGATCACCATCATGCAATCACTCCAGCAACTCAAGGACAAGGTAAAGAGTTTCTTCGGCCACCCCATCATCAAATACACCGAAATGTTCGGTGATTTATGCACTGGTTAATAACTAGACAGGTGGTTGAATATATTATTAATGAGTGCGTTAATCGCCGAACATTAAGCTTGCTTTCATTGACCATCCGTGCCGTTATTGTCGAAATAACAGCGCGTTACGAACGATGAAGAATGACTTTATGTCCGTTGATTAACGACCACCTTAATAATTCTCTATTAGAAAATAGCCTTCCTTGTCCCTAGGGGGGAGGGAGGTTATTCCTGGATGTTGCATTTCGAGCGATTCAATCATAGTTTCACTTACCCGCTCAGGATCAGGATTATCATTATCGCCTCTTGTTTCAACCGGTATGCGATGAACTTTAACAGCCATGGTGATGGCGTTTTTAAACTCGCTAAACTTGATGGGTTTCAACAAAAATTTAAATATACCCGTATTATTGATGGCCTCAACAGCTACGTTGATATCTGATACAGCAGTAAGCATGATGAGCAGAATATCAGGATACTCAATTCTTATCTTTTTAAGAAGTGTCAGGCCATCTACCTTGGGCATCATGTAATCAGACACCACAACTGAGACTCTGTGCTCTTTCAGTAATTCAATTGCTCTGTCACTTGAACTGGCGACAATAACATCATACCCATCCTGACGGAGAGAACGACTTGCACTCTTTAACAAAGACTCATCATCATCAACTATCAATATTTTTTCCATAAAAAATATATAAATCGTATAATAGTTTTTAATAAAAAATAACTGAATCACCAAATGTAAATTTTATATTAAAAAGCATTTATCATGCCATTTAACTAAAAAAAAATAACCATACAGTACAGTGCATTAAAGATTTCAAGATATTTTTTTTGCTTTTTTTTTATCAATTTGATTTTATTTTCATTATTTTTTTTTATTTTGACAAAACAAGTACACCTTACCCTGCACATTTTTATTTAATTTTTTTTAACTAAATAAATCATGACTGAAAAAAATAATCTTAACGGCGACAATACTACGTTTACCATACTTATAGTAGACGACGAAGTGGGTGTCCTCAACTCTCTTAAACGTTTTTTAGCACGAACCGGCTACTGTATTCTAGTCGCCGATAATAGTGAAAAATGCCTGGCTACCCTGACCAACAACACGATCGACCTGGTTCTGCTCGACCTGAAAATGCCCGGCGTTGATGGGATGGAAACACTCAAGCAAATTCGTTTCCGTTACCCTGAAATCAATGTCATCATCCAAACAGGTCATGGCGGCGTTTCTGAAGCCGTTCAGGCCATGAAAATTGGCGCTTCAGATTTTCTTATCAAAGGTGAACCCGTTGAGATTCTGCAAAACCGAATCAAACAAATCTATCAGCACTGGCTCCTTGAACGTGAAAACATTGCTCTGCGGAATCTGAACATCAATCAGTTTCACTATGAACCCCTTGTTGGCGAATCCCCGCCCATCCAACACCTCAAGCAACTTATTGTCAGAGTAGCGCCAACTGACACCACCGTCCTTATTCAAGGAGAAAGTGGGACAGGCAAAGAACTTATAGCCAAAGCCCTGCATCACCACTCCGACCGGCGGGACAAGCCCTTTATCGCTCTTGACTGCGCAGCAATCAGTGAATCACTGCTTGAATCCGAGCTTTTTGGGCACGAGAAAGGTGCTTTCACTGGCGCAGACTGCGCCTCGCAAGGTCTTATTCGATCAGCCAACTTCGGAACACTTTTTTTAGACGAGATCGGCGAGATATCACTGCAGGTACAGGCAAAACTCCTGCGGACCATACAGGAACGGACCGTCAGACCAGTGGGGTCGACCAAGACCTTCAACGCAAATGTTCGTATCGTTGCCGCCACCAACAGAAATCTTCTGGACGAAGTGGCCCGCTCCACCTTCCGCCAAGATCTCTATTACCGTATCAGCACCGTCACGATAACAGCACCACCCTTGCGTGAAAGGGGAAGCGATATCGGCCTGCTGACCAGGCACATCCTCGAATCCTGCGCTTCCTATCATGGAAAACCGGCAGTGGCATCACCTGCCTGTCTTGACGTCCTGAGTCGCTATGATTGGCCAGGAAATGTTCGTGAGCTTGACAATGTTCTGCGAGGGGCTGCTGTTTTCTCTGATAACGGCATACTGCAACCAGATGATCTTCCTCCTGCATTACAGGAACTTAAAAAAGTAAACAGGCAGGAACCGAAAAAGACTTCAGTTGCGGCATTCGAAAAAGAAGCCATTAAAAACGCTTTAATAGCATCAAATTACGATAGGAAAGAAGCTGTAAAAATGTTGGGCATATCTGAAGCGACATTGTATCGAAAAATAAAAAAATACAATTTGAAATATTCAAATTAATAGTCACGGTAATAATTATTATCACACATCACTGTTACAATTCATGAAAAAGTTATTAATCTTTCCCCTTCATGTGCAGGAAAAAATGCAAGCAGTGTGTCTTGATCAGTCATTTTACCGCAAACAAAAGCAAAGGGAAGAAAGGAGCCATAGCCGCAGGGTATCACTGCCACGTGAAATTATGCAAGGCACCTCCCCTTTTTACCGGCCTCTGGCCATTTGAAGCAGCAGCAGCCGGTACAATGCGCTGCTGCTCCTGAACGTACTCTTCTTGAGGACTTACCCAACAATCACCTGCCCAGATCACAGGGCACCATTCCCACAGGTATCAACATGATCGACACGGCTGAACACCTCAATTACCTTCAGGATTTCAAAATACTCTATGTAGAGGATGATGAGGATATCATTCATCAGACCCATCGTTTCCTTTCCCGTTACTGCCCAAACATCTTGATAGCTCACAACGGCCAGGAAGGACTCGACATGTTTCGTAGGGAGACCCCTGATATAATAGTGAGCGACATCCGTATGCCCATCATGGATGGGTTAACTATGGCAAAAGCGATCCGGCAGGAGGACATATCGGTGCCTATCATCATGCTCACCGCCTATGATCAGGCTGATTATCTGATGCAGAGCATAAATATCGGTATCGACGGGTACATCACTAAACCTGTAGACAGTGCTTCATTCCTCAGCACCCTGCTCCGATGCACTTATCGTCTTAAAATCGAACGGAAATTGCAACAGGCTCTGGAGAAGACAAAAAAGCGCGAAACAGAATTAAGAAAACAACAGGAAGAACTCGCCTTTATCATAGAGGGGTCACAGATTGGCACGTGGAACTGGAACATTGGCAACGATGATTTTTTCTTCAATGACCAATGGGCGCTTATGCTCGGATATCAACCCGAAGAACTGCGTGTGCATATTCCCACCATGGGCGCCATGATGAATCCTCAAAAAATGGGCACCCTGATACATCCGGAAGATCATGCTGCTGTCAAACATGCCGTGGACGAGCATTTAAATGGCAGGACGCCGCTCTTTTCCATTGAACATCGACATTTGGGCAAATCGGGCCAACTCATCTGGGTCCATGCCATCGGGAAAGTCCTGCAACGTGATGAAAACGGCCGTCCCCAACACGCCTTTGGCATCCAGATCGACATAACCGACCGGAAAACAGCCACCCAGCAGATAATAGAAGCGAAGAAGGAGGCTGACACCATTATCCATAATTTCCTTGACGTCCTCTTTGTGGTCAACTCCGAGCAACTCGTTACCCGGATCAATAAGGCCACCTGCCACCTGCTGGGCTTCGAGGAGGAAGAACTGTTCATGCAGCCTGTGTCCAAGCTGTTTGACAATGACGAACAACTGCTCCATCAGGTCTTTTCTCAAGGTTCGCACAAACAGATGCGCAACATTGAGCTCAGTTGCCGCCATAAGCATGGGATGATTATTCCCATGTCGTTCAATATCAGTCCACTATGGGATGATAATAATATGCCAGGCGGGGCAATAGCAGGAGCGAAGGATATATCTGAACTCCGTTTCTCCATGAATAAAATTGCGGATCAAAAAAGGTATATTGAAACTCTTGTCGCTATTTTGCCCGTCGGGGTCCTGACCATCGATTCATCATGGCAGATTGTCACCGGCAACACCAAGTACAACCAACTCATTGACGACTACAGCCACCTGCTTGACATCTCCCGGGAAAGCTGCACGCAACTGCTGATCGGTCAACTTGCCGACCATCCTACAGAAACAGCTCCGTTCGTCATCCGGCTCGAGCACGGGATCGACACTGCCTTTCTTCGCTGCTCCATGGCGCTCTTCCATACTAACGACGGGGCGCCCCATGCCGATGCCGAACTGGCTGTCATTACCCTCATGGATATCACCCAGGAAAAGAAACTCGAAGAAGAGCGGTCTCTTCTGGCTATGGTCATCGAGCAGACCAACACCGCCGTCCTGATTGCCAATGCCGACAAAATCGTACAATACGCGAACCCGGCGGCGATCAGGAGAGCGGACACATTAGACCAACCCACCCCTGTCGGCCAGTCAATCTGCGCGGATTGGCAGGAAGACGATCAATCCGGAAAGTTTGATGAAATTACGCAAGCACTGCACAATGGCGAGGTATGGCGCGACAACACTCGCAGACAAAACAAAAATGGCCTGCAAACTGAAGAAGAAATGACTGTTTTTTCAGTCCAAAGCAATGATGGCGCACCAATTTTCTATGTTACGTTTGCAATGGACGTCACCGAGGTATTCGCACTGCAGCGCCAATTGGCCTTGGCGCAAAAAATGGAGGCGATCGGTCAGTTAGCAGCGGGCATCGCCCACGAAATCAATTCGCCGATCCAATACGTCATCAACAACCTGGCATTCATCGAACAGGCATATCAAGAACTGCATGGCCTGCTGGTCGCCATCAGTCAAACTGACAAAACAAGTCTTGCCAGCAACATCACGGAAATTATCAATCAAATTCAACTGGAATTTTTACTGCAGGAGATTCCGGACAGCATAAAGGAATCACTGGAAGGCATCAATCGGGTCGCGACGATCATCGGCGCGCTGAGAAGGTTCAGCCATCCCGGCGAGAAGGAAATGCACCTGACAGATATTCACCAGGCGCTCGAAAGTGCAGTTATTGTCTGTCGCCACGAGTGGAAATACTGCGCGGAAATGGTGACAGAATTCGCCCCGGACATCCCTATGATCCTTTGTCTTCAGGACCAGTTGAACCAGGTGTTCTTCAATCTCATCATCAATGCCGTACATGCGATCGAAACAGCCAAAAATCAAGATCCAGACAGGGCCTACACCATAACCGTTGCGACCCGCCTAACCGGTGAATGGGTGGAAATTCGTATCAGCGACACCGGCTGCGGCATCCCGCATGAGATCCAGTCCCGCATTTTTGAGCCTTTTTTTACCACCAAGGGAGTCGGCAAAGGAACCGGCCAAGGGTTGGCGATCGTCCACGATATCATTGTGAATAAACATGGAGGTCGGGTGGAAGTCTCATCCCAGCCAGGTCACGGCACCACCTTTTTTCTCTATCTGCCTATCGGCCAACAGAATGAGGATCAGCCATGATTTGGGCAACCTGGGAGTGGTATTTGCCCCCTTGAACAAGGGGATTGAATTTCCTCACCTCCTGCGGTTCAGTCAGGGGCACGGATGCCACCCCCTCAGGTTGCGGGCTCCAGCCTTCTTCGTCCTGTGGAAAATAGTCGACTGCTAACGGATCAGCGGGCAGCCCTTTTTCCATGAATTCTTCCTCGCAGCAGATAAAACATGGGAGCCCCAGGGCATCACATTCCCCGATCAATGCGTTGGCAACGGGATAATCAACAGGCCCAACAGCCCGCCAATCAGAATCTTCATAAAACAGAACATACTCCGGATCCTCCAAGCTTCCCTTGGGGGAATGAAGAAGCAATAGATCTAAGGAGTACTTCACCTTGTCGGCGTTGAGTGTTGCAATTATTCTATTCCACATCACGTCTGGTAGATTGAGGTTGATTCATTGATTGGCAGCCTGCCAGCAGAATTCCTCAATCAATAAGCATGCCAGCCCTCCTGGGAACATTCATCTCCCGACTCTGCCCTCGCCCCTGCTCGGCTAAGAGTGCAACTGCACAGATACCCCACCCCGGCATTGTCCCCGCTCGACCTGAAGAGGTCTGTCTGCCAGCAGTTTCTTATTATCATTTTGCATAAAACAGGTTCTCTCATTATCAAAAGGAAAATAAATCGCTGCCGCGCATTAACCCTGCAATTTTTCAACACTCAGCTATTCACGCCATCCGACCCGTTTAATTTACGGCACAGAAAACTTGGCTTGAAAATTGCTCACGCCTGCAACTAGAGCTGGCAAATGGTGCAATGCATTCCATGCACCTGAACGCAAGGCGTCTCCACAGCCACCTTGCCGGCCACTCTCTCTTCTTATCCACCCCCATTGATGCAGGTTTCATGAAAACGATGAACGTATTATTCGTTGACGATGAGAATTTCGCCCTCCATGCAATCGAGCGCTTCCTCGCCAAGGAACCTTACAGCATATTCCTTGCCCATAGCGCCCAGGAAGCTCTTGAAATGCTCAAGAACCACTCGATTGATGTCATTGTTTCCGACATGCGGATGCCCGGGATTGATGGCCTCAGCCTGCTTGTGGAGGTAAAAAAGAACTATCCCGATACCATCCGGCTGGTTCTCAGCGCGTGCATCCAAACCGCCCAACTGCTCCCATGTATCAACCGGGGAGAGGTGTACCGCTTCATCACCAAGCCCTTCAGCCCTGAAGAACTGAAAACATCGATCAGGGATGCGGTCCAGTTGGCCGCATCACGGCGGGAAGAAAACTCTGTTAACGAAAGTCTGCTAAGGAAAAACAACGAACTGGCCCGCGCACTCAAAGACAAAGAAAAAACAGAGGAACATTTGCGAGCATTGAGCGTCGTCGATGAATTGACCGGGGTTTACAACAGACGGCAGTTCGAAGTCGCACTCAACCACGAATTTTATCAGAGCGAACGGTACGGCGCTGATTTTTCTTTTCTAATGATTGATCTTGATCATTTCAAAACAGTCAACGATACCTTCGGCCACGCTTTTGGCGATTTTGTCCTGAAAACATTTTCTTCCAGAACAAATGAAATTATTCGTGAAACCGACCTTTTTTTTCGCTACGGCGGCGAAGAATTTGCGGTGCTCATGCCCAACACCAGCATCGACGATGCCATGCAGCTTGGTAACCGAATCCTGGAAATGTGTCGCCTCAATCCCTACGACCAGGGTAAACACCATCACCTTTGTTCAGTGAGCATGGGGCTTGTCTCGTATGCGACCCTGCAGCCCAAAATGCCTGAGGTCATCGTAACCGAGGCCGACCGCCTGCTGTATCTAGCCAAACAAAACGGGCGCAACCAGATAGTAGGCCTGCACAGTCTCAGCACCTCTGCCGAAGCCGCTGCCATCAACTAGCTGCCCCCTTACTGCGGCAACCAAACAAAATCCACGTTACATGCAATTTTTGCAGCACGTAGTGTTCAAACCCAGAACATCATGCCCCTCATCAAGATCGATCTTGTCCAAGTCGTTTTCAATACCCATCGATCCCTGATAAAACCCAGGGCCGCTGAAGCGGTCCATTTTTTCTTTCACCTCGCCAAATACGGATTGCTGAACGATGGCCGCCTGCTGATCAGCGGTTTTGGCAGCTTTACGATCCGCAACAACCGACGTCGCCTGGTGCCATCAGATCCGGAGGCACCCTGTCTCGCATTTCGCCGGCAAATATTTTTTCAACCATCCCCACTCCTACAACTACGCCTGGAAGCGATTGGAAGAACAACCAACAGCGAGGAGGCATAAGCGGTTGTGTCAGTTGTCTCGTTCTGCCACTTACCGCAAGTGCGACACGGTGCCTTTTTTACCCGAACAAGGAAATAAAAGCAGGGGTACACATGCTCTGAGCGCCCCCTTCTCCGTTGCCTGGGGCAATCCGCAGCGGTCATTTTGAAGAAATGGTTGCTGTTCTTTTCTCAATTTGCGTTTGGAAACGCATATCCAGCACGTCTTTGACTTGTCAACTTATTGATATGTTACCGTTTTTTTTCATAAGTCATATGGCACACCATTAGCAAGGGCAGATTATTGATTAGCTATGCAGATTATTGCCTGCTCGCTGGCAAACAAACGACGACCTGCGGACGCATACCTCAGAACCAGCATAAGCGTGCATTAACAAAATCTCCGACCCGATCCCACTCCTTTCGACACAGGAAAACGGTGGCAGCATGAATGTGCAATATAACAATCTGGAAGAAAGAATGGCCAAGGATGCTAAAATGGCCAAAGATTCCATCCCTGCGCAAGCAGCCAAATGGCTCTACCGGATTTTACGAAAAAGGCTCTCCGATGCCGGCATCTTCTGGATTCCCTACCTCACCCTGATGACCCTTCTTTACGCAGGATTATATTTCTACTTTCGCAGCTAGCCGGGCTCTAATCGCATCGTTCCGGTTACCGTACCGACCCGGTGAGAAACGAACAATGCAGAAGGGGAAGTAAATTAGCTTTTTCAACGATTCCCGGCGACCTTGCCAACCTAGCCATCAGCACAGTGGCAACGCTGAACTGCAGAACGGTTCCGCCTTTTACCTCCATCTCGGCCGCATAATCGTCCAACACTGTTCAAACCGGGATCACCTCCTCACACAGCCATCAGACGCCCCTTGAGCTACGATCAAGGCGGATCCCGACCAAACCCTGCTCCCCAAAGACTGCAATGCCCTATTCCGATAACAAACGGTATGACGGAATGACTGGATCCACCGGGGCGCTGATAGAACGACGAAGAACGGCGAGAAGAACGAACTACGATCGGCGCTCAGGACGAGAACGCCGGCACGATTATCGATTGTCGCACGATTCCGCCGCTCACCCGTTCCGGCGCTGGATCCAATCAATCATTCACCCCCGGATCGGAATAGACCGGCGCAGAGGACGCGACCGGCGACAGCAAAACGACAGACGCCAGCTCAAACTGACTTCGATCCTCACCAGAGAAGAACTGGCAGATCTCCTTTCCTGACCCTGCATCCCGACTTGAGACCATCCTCTTGCTTGTAATATGGCCATTTCTATTTGTTTTTCCAAAGCAGCCAAACAGACTTATCCCAATAAAAATATCATAAATTGAAGCGGTTGAAGGCCCATTCCGACTTCACTTTAAACCCAAACCCGAGCCGTTCAACGTCATTTTGATCCCTGTTCTCCCTATTTTCTCAATTTGCAAAACCGCCGCGAGTCCACTTGACGCATCACCCCGTATTAACAACACTTTTCTTATTATAAAGATTGGCATGTTTTTTGACAATAGTACCCAAATCACCCGGTCCGAAGAATTAGTAAGCAATCTTGCAAGCAAAAGGGGTTATAAAATTATGTTTAAATTCAACATATTACGCTTGTTCGTTCTGGCAAATACACTTTTAGTGGGCATCAGTATTACCCATGCGGAGGATAATTGGAGCTCACATTACACCATCCCAAACCCCACCCAAAAAAATGTGCAACTCCTGCAAGCAGACCTGATCAAGAAGGGTGAATCAGATTACTACGATAATTTAGGAAAAACCTACATCGGCCAGATGAATACAAATACGTATTACCAGGAAGGAAATTTCAATAATATCGACTCAACCAGCAATAGCAACATAGATATTTCAAGCTACAACTCTAAAACAAGCACAATAGGATCACAGAATAATTCAACTACTAATATAACTAATACAGGACAAGGTGTTATAGACGTTACAAATAACAGCGAGTCATTAGGAAGCCAAAACGGATCAATTGACATTCAATAATAACCAACAGAACAGATTCATGAAAAATATTTTACATACAATAACAATTGTACTTTTATCTGTTTCCGTTGTTTCCTGCGCTCGAACCAAGGAAGACTTGTACCTTGTCAACGGCCCCCCCATAAGAAATATCGAAACCCATTTCGACAACTCCCTGAAATGTCTGAAAGGCAAGATTGACCCCTCAATAACCTTTTCGGTCGGAACGATACTGGACAGCACCGGAAAAGAGCAAATCACCGAAAGCGGCACCGGGAAATTCGCCACCCAGGGAGCCGGAGACATCGTCCAGTCAGCCCTTCTTCTGGCGGGTGTTTCAGTGGTCAATCGCAGGGATCCCAGAATCATGACCACCGAAATCCAGATGGGACTGATGAACAACCAGAGGGTCCTGCCGAGCCGTTACTTCATAACCGGCAGCATCAACACCCTTGATTTTATTACAGGTGGCGGCGCCGAGGTGGAAGTAGCCGGTGGCGGCCCAAGAGTGGTGCAGAACAGGATTCTGGTCGGTCTTGACCTGTTTGTCACCGAGACCTCAAGCGGCAAAATCGTGGCCAGTACTACAGCATCCCGGTGCTTGACAGCTTTTCCCTCTATGCGGTCGCAGGCATTGGCTATGCCCATTATAGCCTGAGCCTGGAATCTAATGTTCCCGCTGAAATTCCGAGCGTTCTCCCGCCGGTAGACGATAGCTCCAATGCCTTTGCCTACAAGGTGGGAACAGGTGTTACCTACAATTTTTCAAGCGATTGGGCCATTGATGTTGGTTATGAATATTTAGGCATAGCTGACAACGATGTGTCCGACAGCATCAATGGGCACAATGTCGTTTGCTCAGTTATTTTCAAGTTCTGATAAAGATATTTTTCAATTAATCAAACTATTATTTGATGTTTCTGATTGAGACTTTATTTTTATACTTTTCAATCAAATGTAAATATGTCGACTCAATCAGAAACATATAAGAATACGGATGACGCACTTTTTCTGTCATTTCTTATTTTGCTTGCTGTAGCTCCTTTGCCTTTTGGCGCGGTTCATCTGCTGTCGCAGGCATTCTTTGCAGTTATTATTTTCACCTTAATGGTTATCTGGTGCGGCTCACAACTTATTTTGAAAAGCAGCGGTGCAGTCAGCCTTATTCGGCTTTGGCCCGAGACCCTGTGCTGCGTACTCCTGATGTGCTGGATGGGCTTACAACTCCTCCCCTTTCCTCCGCTTCTTGATATCCATCCACTCTGGCTGGAAACGCAAGAAATCCTGGGCAGCCATCTTGAGGAAAGCTCCTTCACCCCTGCCCGGGGCGAAGTTATAAACAGTACTCTTCGCATAGGAATGTACATAGCTGTTTTCTGGTTGGCCCTACAGTTCGGCAGAGAAAAAAACCGAGCTCATCTCCTGTATAAAACCCTGATTATCTCTGGGTTCGCCTACGCGGTCTACGGACTCGTTATCCACCTGAGCGGCTACCAGGTAGTGCTGTGGGTCGACAGAAGCTCCACGTCGACAGCACTATCAGCAACGCTCATCAACAGGAACAACTACGCCACTCTTGTTTCGCTGCAGCTGCTCTGTGCCGTGGGTTTATATCAGGCTACTTTGCTACGTAGTTTTGACAACCCGAGATTCGGCAGTGACAAGGTAAGACACATAATGCAGAAAGCCTTTACCGAGGGCGCAATACAATTGACCTGCATCGTGATCCTTGCTTCTGCACTGCTTCTTACTCTTTCCCGTGCAGGAATCACCTGCGGCTTGATCGGCCTTTGCTACCTCGTCTACTCGCTCAACCTTGCTCGCATTCGCAAAGGTTGGCTGGCCAAACTCCTCTCGCTGACCCTTCCCGCAGCACTAGTCGTTATCGTGCTGTTCAGCGGGGAAGCCTGGCAACAAAGATTGCTGGGAACAGATATCGAAAACGAAGGTCGCTTCATCATGTATCAGCAGGCTTGGCAGGTGGTGCAAGAATCCCCACTGACCGGGTATGGCGCCGGTTCTTTCCCACGGATTTTTCCGATGTTTGCCGACGAAACCACCGCTGCCTGGGACAAGGTCCACAATGACTGGCTTGAAACCATTTTTGATCTCGGCTGGCCTGTAGGGGTGATCTGGATTACCGCCTTCGCCGGACTGGCGATTCGCTGCCTCGCTGGCTTTCTGCGACGCAAGCGCGATCGGGTCTACTCGACCGTTGGGTTTTGCTCCAGCATCGTAGTCGGACTGCATTCTTTCTTTGATTTCAGCCTGCAGATCCCAGCGGTGGCGATAACCTTTTCCGCCATTTTGGGTGTCGGTGTCAGCCAAAGCTGGCATTCAAAGCCAAGCAATTCGACTGGAAATAATGAGCTCGTGAGCCAGGAAGCCTGAATGCATTACACCTACACAAGAACGATCATCTCTATATTACGGGGCTGACTATGAATCCACATCTGAGAATTATCATTCAAACTATCGTAACAGGCTTACTTCTGTCACTAGCTTCCTACTCGGCGGCCATTACCGACAGCCAACAAATTATGCAGGACTATCTTGCCAAACGCCTGACCCTTGACCAGATCGACAAAACCAAAATCAATGAGCAGGCTTTACTAGATGCCCTGAAAGACGCGATCAAAACAGATCCGGGCAATGTCGAACTGCTCGTCGAACGGGCCGCCGCCGCCTTGCCTGCCTCCGCAGCCAAAATTGTCCAGACCGCTATCACTAGCGTACCCAGTGCCGCAGCTGTGATCGTGGCCGCTGCAACAAAACAGGCTCCGGATCAGGTTGTTGCGATCGTCAGCACCGCAGTGGCCCTGGCACCCCAGGCGGCGACTGATATCGTTACCGCTGCGATCAAACAGGCTCCGGATCAGGTAGTCGCGATCGTTAGCACCGCTGTGACCATGGCCCCACAAGCGGCCGCTGATATCGTAACCGCTGCTATCACCCAAGCACCAGAGGCAGCAGTGGCCATTGTCACCACGGCTACGGCTGCAGCACCCTCCGCTTCTTTAGCCATTGTCACTGCCGCTCTGGAAGCTGCTCCTGATCAAGCTGAAGCGATTATTGCAGCCGCGCCTGCTGCCGCAGCCGGCGCACAGCAAACGCCAACTGTGAATACTACACCCACCGAAGGAGTACCGACCGAGCAACCTAATCCCAGCCCGACAAATCCGTAATCACCGTACAAAATCATTCATTTACACGATCTAAAAAAACTAAATTATCCGTAAGAACCGGTCATGCATACAACAAATAAATTACATTGGTCAGTGATACTGCTCTCCCTCTGCACCGCGAATGTTCAAGCTGACCAGGGCGTTTCGATCGCCGACCGACCGCGCCCTGATTATGACGCCGTCGGCGAACGGTTCAGCACTCTGATTGTCAAACCGGCTCTGTCTGCGGATGTAACGTATAACGACAACATCTACGCCAGTTATGCCAACACGGTCGGTGATGCGATTTACATCGCGCGTCCCGGGGTGAAAATAGATACCGATTGGAATCGGCACGCCTTGGGGCTGGTCGCCGGTGTGACCAGTGCCACCCATGCTTCGCACAGCGATGAAGATTACCTGGAGACTAATCTGTTGTTCAACGGCCGACTGGATGTCCAACGCGAATCCTTTCTCACGGTCAATGCAGGCATCCAACAGATGCATGAGGATCGAACATCTCCCGATTCCAGCAATTCCTGGAAAGACCCGGCCGAGTACAACAGCTCCAAACTTGACATGATCTACAAGCATGGACTCAACCGGGTTTCTCTGACCGGAGGTGCGGGAGTCACTAAAATTGACTACAGCTCCGTTGATCTCATAAACGGTGGCACGGAGGATTTAAGCGACCGTGATCGGACCATGTACAAATTCGATGGCCGTATCGCCTATGAACTGCGCCCTTCAGTTCAGCCGTTTGTCACCGGCGCCATCGATCGCCGGGTGTACGACCAGAGCGATGCCGGCCGAGATTCCAACGGTTACCGGTTGGGCGTGGGTACCGGCATTTATATGGGAGAGGTGACCAGTGGCGAGGTTTTTGCCGGCTACATGCAGCAGGAATACGATAACTGGGACAGCACGAGCGGCATGTGGTACGGGGCCAAAATCCTGTGGAACGCCACCCAGCTGACATCGGTGCAACTGAGCGCTCAGAGTTCCATCGAGGAATCGACCTTGGCCACTTCCTCCGGCATCAACCGCTATACCGGCGGCATCCGGGTCGATCATGAGCTGCTGCGCGACGTCCTGCTTGGGGTTTTCTACGACTACACCCACGACAAGTATCAATCCATAGAAACCGCTGACGATTTGAACACTGCCGGTATCAGGGCAAAATATATGTACAATCGGTATTTAGATGCAGAAATGTCCTACAAGTTCCAGGATAAGAGCAGTGATGATCCAACCAGGGAATACACCGCTAATGTCTTTATGATTTCATTAACCGCGAAATACTGATCAGTCACTGACTATTTACTTATAAGCCCTATAGAACATATGTTTTTTCAAACTTTTATTCGCGCAGCAATCGTTCGTATTTTCACGACGTTGATACTGTTCAGTCTTAGTCCTGCTGTCTCCATGATTGCTTCGGCCGAGACAAATCAGCAGCAACAAAACATAGATGCAATATACACATTGGGTCCTGGTGATAAGCTGAAAATAAACGTTTATCGTGAACCAGACCTTTGTGGAGAATTTCAACTTGACGGATCAGGCAGCATATCTTTTCCACTGGTTGGCCAGATTACAGTTGGCGGCCTGTCCATGTGGAAACTGGAGAAGTTATTAACAGACAAACTTAAAGACGGTTACCTCAATGACCCCAGGATTACTATAGAGATACTGAACTATCGACCTTTTTACATCATGGGCGAAGTCGTTAAGCCAGGCCCTTATGAATACGTCAATGGCATTACGCTCTATAATGCAATTGCCATGGCAGGCGGCTACACCCATCGCGCTCGCCAGAACAAAGCCCACATCACCAGAAGCAACCCGGAAACTATCATTGAAGATGCCGACCATTCCACCATCTTGTTTCCTGGCGACATCGTCAACATTCGGGAACGATTTTTCTGATTTTCTGTTCCGCCTTTCATTCGTCACCCACTCTATTTCCAAGCAAGGCCATATAGCTAATGAACAGCCACGAACAGTCATCAGATTACTATTCTCATGCCTACAACTATGCCGCCAGCCCACATTTGTCTGAGGAGCTGGAGGATTCCGGCATCAATGTGCTCGACTACCTGCGCGCCCTGTACCGCCGTAAATTCATACTATTGGGAGTCTTTACCCTGGTTTTGGTCTGCGTTGCCCTATACCTCTCCCAGACCACTCCCCTCTATACCTCCGAGACACAACTCACCCTTGATCTTCGTAAGACCAAAGTAACGAATTTTGAGGACGTCGTTTCAGGTCTTTCCGCCGAGACATCGGTTATCGGCACTGAAATGGACATTCTGCGTTCCAGTTCCCTGATCGGCCGTATGGTCGATAAATTGGGCCTAATACGCAACCCGACTTTCAATCCAAACCTGAATTCACAAAAACAGGCCAATCTACTGGAACCAGTACTCCTTTGGGTCAAATCTCTGTGGTCCGGCAACATCGTCGAAGAACTGAGCGAGGAGGAAATCAACCAGTTGGTCAAACGATCCATCATCGAACAAATTCAAGGAATGCTGACCGTTCAGCAACGGAAGCAGACCAACACCATCACGGTCTCGATCACTTCCGCTGATCCAAAACAAGCCGCCCAATTTGCCAACACTCTAGCGGAGCTCTACCTCAACGACCAACTGGAAGCCAAATTCGACGCCACCAAACAGGCCAACGAATGGCTGGCCAATCGCCTTGAAAGTTTGAAGGCCGAAGTTCAAAAAGCCGAACAGGCCGTCAATAATGTCCGAGAACAGGGAAAGATAGTGCAGACCAAGGGCGGCGGAACCATCCTCGACCAGCGGCTGAATGCCGTCAATGGGCAGTTGTTGGCTGCGCAATTGAAAACCTCTCAAGCGGACGCACGCCTGCGCGGGGCACGCGAGATGGCAGGGCGATCGGGAGCCATCGAAAGTCTTGGCGAAGTACTGCAATCCGCTGCAATCAGCCAGCTGAAATCCTCTGAGAATGAATTTAGGCGCAAAAAAGCAGAGCTGAACCAACGATATGGCCCTAAGCACCCGCAGGTCATTCAGGCAGATGCCGAAATCAAAGAGATTCGGTCCAAGCTCCAGGAAGAAGTAAACCGCATTGTCCAGAGTCTTGAGAACGAGGTCAGGACAGCCCGTGCGGCTGAGACGACCTTGCAGCGAGCCCTGGCCGATCTGCAGGTCCAGGCTGGGGAAACCATGAACACTGAAGTGCAGCTGCGCGAGCTGGAACGCCAAGCCGATTCGAGCCGTACCCTGTACCAGACATTTCTGGCCCGTTTTCAGGAAACCAAGATGCAGGAAGACCTGCAACGTCCCGACGCCCGAATCATATCGCCGGCAGTCGTGGCCAAAACACCCAGTAAGCCTAAAAAGAAACCGATCTTACTCCTCGGCGTAGTCGGTGGTCTCATGTTGGGTGTCGGCTGCGTGTATCTTCTGGAAACACTTGATCGTGGTTTTCGTACCAGTGCCCAGGTGGAGCGAACCACAGGCTACCCGGTGCTGGGCGTCATCCCCCAATTAAGTAAAGAAGACGGCATACCTGTCGATTACGCCATTCAAAAACCGTTTTCTTCCTTTTCCGAATCTCTACGTGCCATCCGCAATGCCATTCATCTTGTCAATGTGGATCGCCCACCCAAAACCATCATGGTCACCTCTTCACTTCCGAGTGAAGGCAAATCAACTTTTTGCGGTGCGCTTGGCCGGCTTGCAGCAGCCTCGGGCGCGAAGGTTCTCCTGATTGATGCCGACCTTCGTCGTCCGTCACTGCACAAAATGTTTAAAAACCTCCAATCAGAAATAAAAATTGAAGATGTGCTGCAGCACGATATGCCACCTACCGACGCCATAGTTCAAGACCCGGAAAGCAAGCTTTACATCATGTTTGCCCACGGAAAAACACCGCTGGCGGCAGAACTCCTCCGCTCCCAGAAAATGAAAACGCTGTTGCAGCAACTGGAAGAAGAGTTCGACCTGATCATCTTTGACACGCCACCGATCATGGGCATTTCGGATTCTTGGAACATGGCCCGGATGATTGATGCCGTCATTTATGTCGTCCAGTGGGCGGAGACTCCAAGGGAAACCGTTAAAACAGCGCTGCGGCAACTCGACATGATCGGCGTCACTCCCAGCGGCCTGGTGCTCTCCATCGTCAACATGCAACAGCAGCGATACTACGGATACGGCGGCTACGGCTACTATTACAACAAATACCGACGATATTATAACAACTGAACCGCACGCAGATTGGCTCTACGGAACCCATGTTTGGCATCAGCTTGAACAAACCCAGATCCCCCTCCCCTCAGCCTCCGTGGTTACCCAAAGGGATGCGGGTTTATGCTATCGGCGACATTCACGGTCGGGCTGACCTGCTTAAGCGCATGCAGGCCATGATTCGCCGTGATGCGGCCGCGGCCAGGGATACACGCAATATGGTGGTGTACCTTGGGGATTATATCGATCGAGGACCTTTTGTTCGTGATTCCATTGATGCCGTTCTTAACGGCCTGGATGAAAACTTTGAAAGCATCTGTCTGCGGGGCAATCATGAACAACTGTTGCTGTCGTTTCTTGATGATCCGTCCATTCTGCCCATGTGGCTCGATTTTGGCGGTCTGTGGACGATGATGAGTTACGGAGTGCATCCTGGGCACCCCCATATCTCTGAACAGCGGGCCATTGATTTACGGGAGGAACTGCTGCTCAAAATGCCCGCTGAGCATCTGCATTTTTTTCGGGACTTGCCCCTGCAGATCCGCCTGGGCAGTTATTTCTTCGTCCATGCCGGCCTGAGGCCAAAACGGGCGATTGAAATGCAGAGGCCCGACGACCTGCTGTGGATACGTGAAGAGTTTCTTAGAGAGGATCATGGCCTTGATATCACGGTGGTGCATGGTCACACCATTGAACAGCAACCCGTCATCCGTCAGCAGAGGATCGGTATCGATACCGGGGCATATGCAACTGGTACGCTGACCTGTGCTGTTCTTGAAGCGGATCGCATCCGTTTTCTCGGCACAGGAGTGGACGTATGAAGGGTCGCTGGCTGCAACTTGGTCTCCTCACCGGAGTGTCGCTGTGCTTTTGGGCGGTTTCCCTGCTTTGGCTTAACACTGCCTGGAGAAGCTGGCCAGGGATGCAACTGGAGCGCTCTTTAAACCAGAAAAAACTGATCTCTACCGCATCTCTGATGATCATCTGGGAAGAAGGCTACAACCTGGCCAATGCTTTTCTCCCAGGCTCTCATTTACACCTACCTGGAATTATTGGGGAGCAGCTTATCCAAAATGGAAGATTGCCCCTAGGCCGCCGAGCGGAAATATTTCTGGCAGCAGAGCGGTCGATTAAGACGGCCCTCATGCGCGATCCCGCCGAACCGCGAGCCTGGGCACGACTAGCGCTGATCCGATCACTACGGCAGTCAGCACCGGCAGATATCTTTTCCGCTCTCCAGATGTCAGTCTATCTCGCTCCGGCCGATAGAAATTTGCTGTTCTGGCGCCTTCAACTGGCCATCCCCCATTATCGCAACTGGACACCTGAACTGAAGGAGTTACTCACCAGACAAGTCATTATCGGCAGCCGCATTTCCCCGAAAGAACTTGCTTCAGCAGCACAAACAGAACCTGTGCAAGCCTGGATACATGAAATCCTCGTTGAGGATACGCCGTCACTCATCCTTTTTGATAATGAACTGAAGAAAAAACTATGATGCCAACGGTACAAATGAAAGGCTTGCACTGTTTTTGCCTGCAATCATACGGTTTCGCCCGAGAGTTTTCTCCCTGCCGAGTCAGAATTACAGCCATTCATTGTGCAAAGGGAATGCTGCTCACACCTCTGCCAGCTTACCCATGTATCCTATGACTCTCACCCACAAGCATTCATCTATCCCAGCCTGGCTGTGGAGAAAAAAGATCCTGTGTGTTTTTGGCACCAGATCTGAGGCGCTGAAGATGGCGCCGGTCATCCAATCCATGACCCGCCGCCGAGGCCATTTCAAGTGCATCGTCTGCGTTCTTTCTCTACACCGGAGGTCGCTTGATCAGAGACTGTCGCTGTTTGCGATCATTCCGGACTATGATCTCGACATCACTCAGTCCGGCCATACGGTGACCGAGACCAGCAGCATGGTTTTTCAATCCTTTAATGAGGTACTTGCAGATTGCCAGCCGGACATGGTTCTCGTTCGCTGCGAATCGAGCCTTACCATGGCAGCTGCCATGGCCGCCCATAACCACAACATACCGATCGGTCACCTGGCCGGATTCCGTGCCGAAGCTATAGCCTCTCCCGATGAACCGGTACTCAACTGCCGATTGATCAATATCGTCGCCGCCTGTCATTTTGTGACCACCCAAGAGGAGAAACAGCTCTTACAGGGCGAAGGCGTTGATGAAAAGGCCATTTTCGTGACCGGCAATACCGTTATCGATGCGCTCCTTGAGATCGCCCAGATGCTACGGACGAATCCAAAGCTTTTAAAACGGGTGGCATGTAAATTCCAATATCTGCGGCCAAATAAATATCTGGTGCTGGTGATTGATCATCACCGCAAAAATTTCAGCACCGGCATGGAGCAGATATGCTGGGCGTTGAAAATGATGACCGACCAGGAGCCAAAAATGGAGATTGTCTATCCCTTGCCTGACAACCCTAAAATCCTGGAACCGGTCAAAACGATCCTGAACAGTTCGAAATCGGTTCACCTGATCAAACCGCTGGACTACCTGCCCCAGGTCTACCTGATGAACCGCTGCCGCATCGTCATCACCAATTCCTGCCAGGTCGAGGAGGAAGCGCCGTCGCTGGGCAAACAGGTGCTCGTTACGCGCAACACCACCGAACGTTCGGAAGCTGTCAGGGCCGGTACAGTGAAACTGGTCGGCACCAATCCAATAGTCATCAGCCGTGAAGCCCTGGCAATCATCAGAAACAAGAACCCGTTTCAGCGGGGATCAAAATTATTTAACCCTTACGGAGATGGTCAGGCGGCCAGCCGTATTGTGGCCATGCTGCCGACCGCCATGCGATGGGCCTGGGCATGATATCCGGCACGCAATCCCTCCCAGGTCGGGTCGCGGAAAGGTTGGCAGGCGTGAGCCGGCAACCGGACCAAGTTGACACCCACCTCTGTGCCGAACCCGCGATCAAGCCGGTGTTTGCCAGCTTTACCGGGGCGATGCGATGAAGAAGGCTCTGATCACCGGCATAACCGGCCAGGACGGCGCCTACCTCGCCGAGCTGCTGCTCGCCAAGGGCTACGAGGTGCACGGCATCAAGCGCCGATCCTCCCTGCTCAACACCGACCGGATCGACCACCTCTACCAGGACCCGCACGAGCAGGACCGCCGCTTCATTCTCCACCACGGCGATCTGACCGACAGCACCAGCCTCATCCACATCATGCAGAAGGTGCAGCCGGACGAAGTCTACAACCTGGCGGCGCAGTCGCATGTGGCGGTCAGCTTCGAGGAGCCCGAGTACACCGCCAATTCCGATGCCCTCGGCACCCTGCGCCTGCTCGAAGCCATCCGCATCCTTGGCCTCACCGGCACAACCCGCTTTTACCAGGCATCCACCTCGGAGCTGTACGGCAAGGTCCAGGAAACACCCCAAACCGAAACCACGCCCTTCTATCCGCGTTCTCCCTATGCGGTGGCCAAGCTCTACGCCTACTGGATCGTGGTCAACTACCGCGAGGCCTACGGCATCTATGCCTGCAACGGGATTCTGTTCAACCATGAATCCCCCATTCGCGGCGAAACCTTCGTCACCCGCAAGATCACCCGGGCTCTGGCCCGCATCGGTCTTGGCCTGCAGGACTGCCTTTACCTGGGCAATCTCGATGCCAGACGCGACTGGGGGCATGCCAAGGATTATGTGACCATGCAGTGGCTGATGCTGCAGCAGGACAAGCCGCAGGATTACGTCATCGCCACCGGGGTGCACTATACGGTGCGCGATTTTGTCACCATGGCCGCCTCCGAACTGGGTATCCAGCTGTTGTGGCAGGGCAGCGGCACCGAGGAAACCGGAACAGTGCTGTCCGTCTCCTCCGCCCGCGCCACCCAGTTAGGTCTGGCCGGGCTGCAATGCGTTCCAGGACAGGTGATCGTCCGCATAGATCCCCGTTATTACCGGCCCACCGAGGTGGAAACTCTGTTGGGCAACCCGGCCAAAGCCAAGGAGGAACTCGGCTGGGAGCCGCAGGTCACCCTGATCGAGCTGGTGCGGGAAATGGTGCTGGCCGACCTGGCCGAAGCCCGGCGCGATTATCTGTGCCGCGCCCGTGGCTTCAAAACATTTGATCATCATGAGTGATATGACCTCCATCTCCCCTGCCCCCTCAATGCTGAATCCCCAGACCCGCATCTTCGTTGCCGGGCATCGGGGCATGGTGGGCTCGGCGATCGTGCGGAGACTGCAGGCCGAGGGATTTACCAACATCATCACCCGCACCCACAAGGAACTGGACCTGACCGAACATTGGTCCGTGTGGGAATTCTTCCGCGAAGAATCCATTGACTCTGTGGTGCTGGCAGCCGCCATGGTGGGCGGCATTCATGCCAACAACACCTACCCGGCCGACTTCATCACCACCAACTTGCAGATCCAGACCAACGTCATCAGCGAGGCCTGCAAAGCCGGGATCCGCAACCTGCTCTTCCTCGGCAGTTCCTGCATTTATCCCAAGTTTGCGCCGCAGCCGATGAAGGAGGAGTATCTGCTCACCGGCGGACTGGAACCCACCAACGAGCCCTACGCCATTGCCAAGATCGCCGGCATCAAGATGTGCGAAGCCTATAACCGCCAATACGGCACCCGCTTTATAGCGGTCATGCCCACCAATCTCTACGGGCCGGGCGACGATTTTTATTCCGAGAATTCGCACGTGCTGCCTGCCCTGCTGCGCCGCTTTCATGAGGCCAAGGTGCACGGAGCGCCGGAGGTGGCGGTTTGGGGCACCGGCCAGGCCCGCCGCGAATTTCTCCACGTCGACGACATGGCCGCGGCCTGCCTCTTTGTCATGGGTTTGCCTGACGCTGTTCTGCAACAGGAATTGCTGTCCTACCCCAAACCGTGCTTTGTCAATGTCGGCACAGGCGAAGATCTGACTATACGCGAACTGGCGGAAACAGTGGCCCGAATTGTGAAATACGAGGGGCGGTTGGTTTTCGACTCCTCCAAGCCGGAAGGCACCCCCATCAAGCTGCTGGATGTGTCTCGATTGAAAGCATTGGGGTGGACAGCGCAGATCGGTCTGGAACAAGGCATACGGACAACCTATGCCTGGATGCTGGCCAATGGAAGATCGGTGTAGGGAAGCCCGACAAAGGATCTCGTCAGAAGCAATAAGATAGATACCCAAGAATTATCTGATCATCTGCTTATGGGCAAACAACCAGTACAAAGCCCTTGAAGGAGATGAAGGTATGCTTTTGTTACCGAGTGGAAACCCTTCCGCAG
This sequence comes from Desulfobulbus sp., assembly GCA_028684915.1. Next base: position 57,708 of record JAQUEZ010000003.1, on the reverse strand, counting down.
CCCTGTTCTTGTTGCCATGAAACGACTCATGGCCCATTTGGTCATCTTTGATGGCCGCAATCAGCATGACCCCGCAGAAATTACCGAAGCGGTATTCGAATATTTTACTATTGGCCGTCCTACTGGCTTTTCACTTTGAGCAAAAAGGAGAAAACAATGCGTCATTACGACACTGTAAAAAGAATCTTGGTCACCGGCGGTGCCGGCTTCCTTGGCACTCATTTGTGTGAGCGTTTGCTGAAGGAAGGACATGATGTGCTGTGTGTGGATAATTTTTACACCGGCAGCAAACGCAATATAGCCCACCTGCTCGACAACCCTCTGTTTGAGATGATGCGCCACGATGTCACCTTTCCGTTGTATGTCGAGGTGGATGAAATCTACAACCTAGCTTGCCCGGCAGCGCCAATCCATTACCAGTTCGACCCTGTGGCGACCACCAAAGTCAGCGTCCATGGCGCCATCAACATGCTCGGCCTGGCCAAACGGATTAAAGCCAAAATTCTGCAAGCATCAACCAGTGAAGTCTATGGCGATCCCGATATTCACCCACAACCGGAAAGCTACTGGGGCAATGTCAATCCCACCGGCACCCGTTCCTGCTACGACGAAGGAAAGCGTTGCGCTGAAACCCTCTGTTTCGATTACCACCGCCAGCACAACCTGCGCATCAAGGTTGCTCGCATCTTCAATACCTACGGCCCATACATGCATGTCAACGATGGGCGGGTGGTTTCCAACTTTATTGTTCAGGCACTACGGGGAGAAGATATCACCATCTATGGTGATGGCAGCCAAACCCGTTCGTTCTGTTACTGCGACGATTTGATCGAAGGTTTTATACGTCTGATGAACACCGGCGATGACGTAACCGGCCCCATGAACCTCGGTAACCCAGGTGAGTTCACCATCAAGGAACTTGCTGAGATCATCCTTGAGATGGTTGGTTCTAAATCCAAATTGGTCTTTTTGCCGTTGCCCAGTGATGATCCCAGGCAGAGAAAACCGGATATCAGTTTTGCGAAGGAGAAGATTGGCTGGGAACCGTCGGTTGTTTTGCGTGATGGGTTGAGGGAAACGATCGATTATTTTCGTAAATTTTTGAAAGAAAACCTTTAGAGGTCATGATGAAAGCAGTGATTCTTGCCGGTGGCCTCGGAACGCGAATCACCGAAGAAACCCATCTCAAGCCTAAACCGATGATTGAAATCGGAGGCAAACCCATCCTCTGGCACATAATGAAAATCTACTCTGCCCATGGAGTAAACGATTTCATTATTTGCTGCGGCTATAAGGGGTATGTGATTAAGGAGTATTTTGCTAATTATTTCTTGCACATGTCAGATGTTACCTTTGACATGCTTCAAAATAAGATGGAAGTGCAACAGCAAAATGTGGAGCCTTGGCGAGTTACGCTCGTAGACACCGGTGAGGGAACCATGACAGGAGGCCGCCTTAAACGAGTGGTGCAGTATTTGGAGCATGAAGAGAATTTCTGTTTTACGTACGGCGATGGGGTTGGCGATATTGATATTTCAGCCTTGATAAACTTTCATCGCAACAGCGGCAAACTGGCCACCCTTACAGCTACCCAGCCTCCAGGTCGATTTGGTGCATTGACCCTTAAACAAGAAAACATTCTAAGCTTCAAAGAGAAACCACAGGGGGACGGTAATTGGATTAACGGTGGTTTTTTTGTGCTTTCACCAAAAGTTATAGACCGCATCACAGGTGACAGCACATATTGGGAGCGTGAACCTATGGAGAGTTTGGCGCAAGACAATCAATTTTCGGCATTTTTTCATCATGGGTTTTGGCAGCCGATGGATACCTTGCGCGATAAGCTTCTTCTTGAAGAATTATGGGCGAATGGCAAAGCTCCGTGGAAGGTATGGTGATGCATTCAAATTTTTGGAAAGGAAAACGAGTTTTCCTCACTGGCCACACCGGTTTCAAAGGTTCTTGGTTATGTCTTTGGCTTCATTCAATGGGGGCCAAGATCAGTGGCTATTCCTTGGCCCCGCCAACTACTCCGAGCCATTATGCTTTAGCCCAGATCGATGAGCTTGTCGATTCAACTATTGCAGATGTACGCGACCTTAATTCGCTTACGAGTGCTATGGAAAGGGCAAACCCGGAAATAGTTTTCCACCTTGCAGCGCAACCTCTCGTTCGCGAATCGTATAACACACCAGTAGAAACATACGCTGTCAATGTCCTGGGAACTGTTAATCTCTTGGAATCAGTCAGGAAGTGTTCTGCTGTAAAGGCGGTGGTCAATATCACTAGTGATAAATGCTACGAAAACCGGGAATGGTATTGGGGGTACCGAGAAAATGAAGCTATGGGAGGGTACGACCCCTACTCCAGCAGCAAAGGCTGCGCAGAGTTGGTGACGGCTGCCTATCGACGCTCTTTTTTCAACCCCGATAATTCCAAACCGCATCATGTTGCTGTCGCTACAGCACGCGCTGGCAATGTTATTGGTGGGGGCGACTGGGCCGCGGATCGATTGGTCCCGGATTGCATGAAAGCCTTATTAGCTGGCCGAGATATTGAAATTCGTCATCCTCAAGCGGTCAGGCCTTGGCAGCACGTGCTTGAACCGTTGTTTGGCTACCTCCTTTTAGCGCAATACCTTTATGAGGACGGAGGAATGTATGCCGATGGGTGGAACTTCGGGCCAGATGAGTCGGATGCGAAGTCAGTGGAATGGATTGTCCGCAGCTTGTGTGCGCTCTGGGGCGGTGATGCGAAGTTTAGTGTAAGTTCAGGAACTCATCCGCATGAAGCAACGTACCTGAAACTTGATTGTTCCAAGGCAAGGACTCAGTTGAAATGGCAACCGCGTTGGTCACTGGAGCAAGCACTAACGAGTTTGGTCGAATGGACGTTAGCGTATAATCGCGGTGCTGATGTCCGTGCCTTAAGCTTGGCACAAATTGCCGCCTATGAAAAATCGCTAGGAGAAGAAATTTGAGTTCCCAAGAAAACGAATTGCGTCGTCATGTTATCGATGCAGCACGAGCATATTACGATTTTAAGCATAAACCCAAAAAAGTTTTCAAACCTGGCGACCGTATTCCCTATGCCGGTAGAGTTTTTGATGAACGAGAAATCGAATACTTGATCGATGCTGCTCTTGATTTTTGGTTAACCACCGGACGTTACGCCGAGCAGTTTGAGCGCAGCTTCGCTCAATTCTTGGGAGCGCGCCATTGTTCGTTAACAAATTCCGGCTCTTCCGCGAATCTGCTGGCGTTTATGGCCCTAACATCGCCAAAACTTGGTGAGCGCCGAATAAACAAAGGTGATGAAGTTATAACCGTTGCTGCTGGCTTTCCAACCACTGTCGCGCCTATAGTTCAATACGGTGCTGTTCCCGTTTTTGTCGATGTTACCCTGCCTACCTATAACATTGACTGTTCCCAGCTTGAAGAGGCCCTTTCAGAGAAAACTAAAGCAATTATGGTTGCGCACACTTTGGGCAACCCCTTTGACCTCGAACATGTAAAAGGTTTCTGTGACAAACACCACCTCTGGTTGATCGAAGATAACTGTGATGCATTGGGGGCAAGGTATTTTCAGGCTGGTAAGTGGCAATACACCGGAACCATTGGCCATATCGGCACATCCAGCTTCTATCCCCCACATCACATGACCATGGGTGAAGGGGGCGCGGTTTACACTAATGACACGACATTGAAACGGCTGATCGAATCCTACCGCGATTGGGGGCGCGACTGCTGGTGCGCTTCAGGGCATGACAACACTTGTAAAAAGCGCTTTGACCAACAGTTTGGTGAACTTCCTCTGGGGTACGACCATAAATATGTCTATTCCCACTTTGGGTACAATCTCAAGGTGACCGACATGCAAGCCGCTATTGGTTGCGCGCAGTTGGAAAAGGTTCCGCAATTTGTAGAGGCTCGAAAAAATAACTGGCAGCTATTGAAGAATGAATTGGCTGAACTGGACCATTTTTTTGTAATGCCAGAAGCCACAACGAACTCAGACCCCAGTTGGTTCGGTTATTTACTGACTGTGCGCGAAGGTGTGGGTTTTACCCGTGATCAAATTGTCCAGCACCTTGAGGCTAAAGGCATCCAGACCCGCATGCTTTTTGCTGGTAACCTGATCAAACACCCGTGTTTTGATGAAATGCGTGCTACAAAAGATGGATTTCGGGTGGTTAGAGATTTGCCGACAACAGATCGTATCATGCATGACACGTTCTGGGTCGGAGTGTATCCAGGCATGACCGAATCAATGCTTCATTACATGGTTGAGCAAATTCGTTATTTTTGTAGAAAATGAGCAACACTATGAGAATCTTCTGCTATGCAAAATGAGGAATCGCGTGAAAGCTTCAGATTTTATAGCTGATTTTCTTTATGAAAACGGTGTTCCAATTGTCTTCGAAATGATTGGCGGGATGATTACGCACATCATTGATTCGATTTACCAGAAGGGTCAAATACAGATCGTCAGTATGCACCATGAGCAGGCTGCCGGTTTTGCAGCGGAAGCGGTTGGGCGAATAACTGGAGTTCCAGGGGTTGCGCTGGCAACGAGTGGACCAGGTGCCACTAATTTGGTGACAGCCATTGGAAGTTGCTATTTTGACTCAGTACCGGTCGTTTTCATTACCGGGCAGGTCAACACAACCGAACTTTCCAGTGAACGGCCGATACGCCAGCAGGGTTTTCAAGAAACCGATATCGTATCGATCGTACATCCGATTACCAAGGCAGCATGGCTGGTTAACACGGTGAAAGATCTGCCAAAGATCATGGAAAGGGCTTTTCAACTGGCTGTTGAAGGACGTCCGGGCCCGGTTTTGATCGATATCCCCATGGATGTGCAGCGCATGGATCTGGATGCACCTTTCGTGCATAAACCCGTAAGCAGAACGACAAGACCAGAAAAGCCCTACGAATTCGCCGCCCGGGTTTTAAACGCGCTAGGTGCAGCGGAAAAGCCGCTTATACTTGCAGGCGGGGGTATCCGCTCGGCCGGAGCTGTCACGGAATTTCGTAATATGTTGGATATGCTGAATATTCCGGTGGTCTGCTCCTTGATGGGATTAGATGTGCTGCCAACGGGGCACTCTTTGAAGGTGGGGATGATCGGCACATATGGAAATCGTTGGGCGAACCAGGCTGTAATAGAAAGCGATTGCCTGCTGGTGCTGGGTAGCCGTTTGGATGTACGGCAGACCGGTGCGGATGCATCCGGGTTCAAAGGAAACCGTTTGATTCTTCATGTTGATTGTGATCCTGGACAATTAAACAACCGGGTCACTGGCTGTGAAACATGTATAGCTGATCTTTCAGATTTTATTTCTGAATTAATTCAAATGGCGGGGACCAGGCCACATAAAAAAAGAGAATCATGGAGCCAATGGATTTCAGGTAAAAAACAGCAGTCTTTGGATACAGAAGAACTGAACGGGTGCAAAGGAATTAATCCGAATCGTTTCATCCATGCCCTTTCGGTATCTTCATCGCAGGCTGCGGCTGTGCTGGCTGATGTCGGCAAACATCAGATGTGGGTTGCGCAATCGATCGAACTGCATGCCGGGCAACGCTTTCTCGTTTCCGGCGGGATGGGTTCCATGGGCTTTGCTTTGCCGGCAGCCATCGGAGCTGCTCTCTCATCCGGTGCTCCGGTGGTCATGGTAGCTGGTGATGGTGGCACGCAGTGTAATATCCAAGAATTGGAAACCATATCCATGCATCGGCTTCCAGTCAAAATGGTGGTCCTGAATAATAACAGCCTAGGGATGGTTGGTCAGTTTCAGGAGGACTATTTTGAGTCGCGGATGCAGTCTACGATCTGGGGGTACAGTGCACCAGATTTTGAGGCGGTTGCCAAGGCGTATCGGATTGATGCCAAAACAATCCGTCTACCGGAAGAGGTAGATGAAGCCCTGGGCTGGCTGTGGAGAGATCCGGGTGCTCCGGCCTTGCTGCATGTGATCGTTGATACAGCGACGAAGGTTCTCCCGAAAGCGGCGTATGGTCGCCCCCTTGACGATATGGACCCCCGCCGGAAGGACATCAATGGATGAACTATTAGGAAAACGGGTTTTTCTGACTGGCGGGACAGGTTTTTTCGGGAAATGGCTGCTCAGCTTTTTCCAGGCATTGGCATCAGATATTGTTGTGCTGAGCCGCCATCCTATGAGGTTCCTTTCCCAGTTTCCAATGTTTGCAAACAGTCCGAATATTACCTTTGTGCAGGGAGATATCCGCGATTTCCCCTTTCCGGACGGACGGTATGATTATGTAATTCATGCGGCAACTGAGGCCGGTACAAAACTGGAGCATGAGAATCCCGCTGAAATGCAATCGGTTATCGAGGTTGGAACAAGGAGAGTTCTTCAATTTTCTAAACAATCCTGTGTGAAGCGGCTTTTGTATGTCAGTTCCGGCGCGGTCTACGGCGTGCAGCCACCGGAGCTGTCGCATGTAGGAGAAACATTTCCATGCAATCCGGTGACAGCATACGGCAGAGGAAAACTCCAGGCAGAACAAATGTGCCTGGCCTCCGGTGTTGAAACAGTTATTGCCCGCTGCTTCGCTTTTGTCGGCCCGTGGCTTCCACTGGACGCTCACTTTGCCATCGGTAATTTTATTGGCAACTGTCTGAAGCACGAGTCCATCGAAATTAAAGGGGATGGGACGCCGATGCGCTCCTATATGTACAGTTCTGACCTCGTCGATTGGCTCCTGACCTTGTTGGCGAAAGGGCGTTCGGGGGAGGCGTACAATGTAGGATCCGATGTCTGTATCAGCATTGCAGACCTGGCGCAAACTGTCCGCTTGGTCGCTGGCACCGACAATGCGATTCGCATCCGGCAGCAACCCTGCCAGGGCAGTCTGCCATCTCGTTATATTCCGTCTGTTCAAAAGGCAAAAGACGAATTGGGGCTGCTCGTAAAGGTGAGTTTAGCGGAATCCATATCGCAAACGATTCGCTGGTATAGAGAGCGGGGATGCTATGAATTATAAAATTAGTATCTGCATCCCAACCTATAACCGGGCTGAGCAGTTGGAAAATCTACTGGCACAACTCTGCCCAAAGGTTGTTTCGTGCAGTCAGTCGAGCGTCGTTCAAGTATGTGTGAGTGACAATGGATCGGATGATGACACGGCAAAAGTGCTCAATGGTTACAAGAAGCAATATTCTTTTTTGAAGACCCACTGTAATCCGGAGAATTTGGGGTTTGGCCGTAATCTATGGGCCGTTGCCCATATGGCGGAAGGCGATTACATCTATTTCACCGGTGATGATGACTCCTTTAATCCGAATGGCCTGGAAGTGCTTCTGCAAGCCTGTACGAAGCAGGATGCCGGATTGATTCTTTTTGGAACCCACCCCACCCATCGATCATTAACGCGAGGCTTTTCGCAGGGACAATCAGCACCTATAGAGTCTCTAGAAAATTACATCGAGAATCTCGGTATATTTTACGCTTCGTTTATCGGGAATTTGTGTTTCAAACGAAGTGCGTTTCTCGAAAACTGTGATATCGGCGAAGCAGTTGAACTTTCTGCTTATCCTCATATGTTCCCCGTTTTGAGGGTAATTAGAAGCAGGGGCGCACTTCTTATCAATACTCCCGTTACTGTTTTTGATGATACGGAAAGAGGGTGGCGTAAGATGCAACCCGTATACACGTCCGTTGATATGGCAAGAATTGCTCGTGAGGAGGTTTTGACTCATATTCCAAAGCGTAATAGGATCGCCCTCCTTGTGAAGTTTGCCAGGAGTCTTCCCCGGGCAATTTTTAAATGTTTATCTAGGCAGATAAATGTGGATACAAAAAACCCCTACCAATGTTTATATCCATTGAATTTGCTGTCTATATACCTACTGAAGAATAGATTAACGAAATGAATTTGCTTGAAAAAGATTCAAGGTATCAAATGATGGGGGGGCAATCATACTTGTTATGCTTTTCCATTGTTCAGTACCAATTTCTAACAACTTGCAGTTTTTAAAGCTCTTGAGAGCGTCTGTAGGGTTTCTTGAAAATTAAATGCAGTAATCGGCGGCAAACCGACGTATCAAATTGTTGATTTTGTGTAAATATGTTACCGTCTCAATCGGTTTAAGGAATTGTCCAGCAACCATCACCCGATGGAGACCAACCCATGATCCAGCCCGGCTTTTTTGACCTGCAGGACCGATTGCACAAAATCGATAAGAACGGCGACCCGCTGGCCACGATCAACGAGACGGTCAACTGGGAGCTGTTTCGTCCGGCGCTCGAAAAGGCCCGCGATAAAGGCCGGCAGTCCACTGTGGGGCCGAAGGGGTACGATGTTATTTTGCTGTTCAAGATTCTCATCTTGCAGTCGCTGTACAACCTGTCGGATGATGCGACCGAGTTTCAGATTTTCGACCGGCACTCTTTTGGGCGCTTTCTTGGTCTGCACATCAGCCAGAAGGTTCCGGATGCTACCACCATCTGGCGTTTTCGGGAGGACCTCGTCAAGGCCGGCATCGTACAGGAGCTGTTTGCGACCTTCGATGCGCACCTTCGAGCCAACGGTTTCATGGCGATGAAAGGGCAGATCGTGGATGCCAGCATCGTGGGCGTACCCAAACAGCGGAACAGCCGGGAGGAAAATGCCCGGATCAAAGAGGGTGATATCCCGGAGGACTGGTCCGAGAACAAGCGGCGCAGAAAAGACGTGGACGCGCGCTGGATCAAGAAGAACGGCAAGTCCTTTTACGGCTACAAGAACCACATCTCGGTGGATGTGAAGCACAAGCTGATTCGAAGCTATGCCGTGACCGATGCGGCCCTGCACGACAGCAATGTGTTCGAGCAACTCCTTTCCGCCAACACCAGCAAGGACGTCTGGGCGGATTCGGCCTATCGATCGGCGGAACGACTGGAGCGTCTGGCCAAGGACGGTTTTCGTGAACACATCCAACGCAAAGGGAGCCGCAATCGTCCCTTGACGCTCAGAGAACAGGAGGGCAACAGAACCAGGTCCAAGATTCGTTCGCGGATTGAACACATCTTTGGTGTGCAGGTGCAGCGAGCGGGGAGTTTGTTAGTGCGCACGATCGGCATGGCCCGAGCCCGAGCGAAAATCGGTTTGCGCAACCTGGTGTACAACATTGACCGGATGGGGATGCTTCTGGCTGCAAGCAGGTGAAGTGTGCCCAAAGAGCGGCACAATGGCAAAAGAACGCCATCGAGCGCAAAGCGAGGTGCCGCCAAGGTGCAAAACCGATCGGATCAACGGCCAGCAGTGCATGGTCTTCGTGAAAAAAATTGCCGGTGAAGGCTGCCGGGGCTTACTGAGCTAATTTTCAAGATTCCCTTTAGGTATCACACCTAAACCTGAGAGATTTATTCTAAGCTGGTTTAATCAACATTGGGCGCTATCTTTTTCCTTGATCATATTAAACCTAGTTGTTTTGGGGGTTGCACTCAAGGTGCTCGGACCGCAGGATTGTTATCGATGGGGGCTGCGTTGGTACCCCTGGTATTTTGGATTATTGCCATTGATAGTATTTCTTAACAAGTCTTCGTCGATTTTTAGTAAATACATGGTGCCATCAAATGTATTAAAGGGTTTCGGAGCCATGAGTTATGAACTTTACTTAGTCCATGCTTCAATCATTATGATATATATAATTTATTTTAAAGAAAAATTTTCCATTGGAAGTTATTTTTTTCTCATTTTATGTTCTGTTGTCGTGTCATTTTATGTTGATAAATTTCATTTGAATTTTGTGAACTGCGTTATGAATAAGGTATGATTGTCTAATGGTGGACTAAAACATGTATTTAAAAAAATGATTTTTACATATATAGGTACCAGTAAGTATAGCAATATAAACCTTAAACAATTTAAAAAGCAAATGCCTGGGAATGCTTTGATGGTGGTTGTGTTTTTTGTGACTTTATATGCAAGAATTTAACGCAGATAGTAGTGTTAAGCGGGTAATAAAAAATAGTTATTATACAGCTGTTCGTTTTGCTGTCTATATTTTATCCGGAGTATTATTTGTCCCATTTCTGGCTAAGCAGTATGGTAACAATGCTTATGGCCTGATTGCCTTGGCTGGATTCTTAACAGAATATGTAGGCTTTATTACGGGTTGTATTGGTAGTTCAATCGGTCGTTATATGAATATTGCGTTGAACAAAGGCGATTGGAACGAGTCTAATCAAATTTTTTCGACGGCACTTATAGCTATTTTAGTATTGATTATAGTTCAGACACCTTTTTTTGTTTTTGGTATTTTGAAGTTGGAATGGCTGATTGACTTTCTGCCTGAACATTCGTTTGACTTTCGTGTTTTGGTCGGGTGCAAAATCCTTACATTCCTGCTATCGCTGATGGTGGGAGTGATCGTTACTCCGCTGCAGGCGGCCAACCGGATCGATATTACCATTAAGATTGATATTGTTTCGCAGGTAATTCGTTTGATCCTGCTATTCAATTTGGTTCTGATGTTAGGCCCCCGGTTGTGGATCATCGGGATGGTTGACCTCGTGCTGGCTCTGCTCGGGGGAATTGTCACTTTCCACTTTTATCGGCAGTTTGCTCCGAACCTGGTGTTTAAGCGAAAGCATGTTGAGTGGAAGTGGATCAGGCCCGTAATGAACATGGCCGTTTGGAACATAGTGGCTGGATTGGGGCAAATCCTGTTCCAAAAAACGGATGTATGGATCGTTAATCGATTTGTAAGCATGGATTTAGCAGGGATATGTGCGGTATTGCTGGTGTGGCCCAATTTTGTTCAGCAGATTGCTAAGAATGTTTCTTCAGTTCTGCAACCAGTAGTCATGATCGATTATGCGCAGGGTCGCTTTGAGCGAATTCGCGATTTGGTTTTGTTAGGTACGTCGTTATTTAGCTTACTATCTCTGTTTTTATGTGGTGCATTGATGGTATTCGGTGGGTGGCTTTTGGAGTTATGGATGAATGAGAGCTATCGCCAGTATCAGAGCATTTTGATATTAATGTTACTGCATTTCCCGTTAACACTCAGCCGAGAGGCAATATGGATAATTTTTCCTGCCTTCGATAAAATGGAATATCTGGGTGTTTCAAACATTGTTAGCGGTATTCTGAATATTGTTTTATCGTTGGTTCTCGTATTTATGGGCTATGGGCTAGTCGGAGTGGTTATTGCTACAGGAATCAGCTTAATACTGCAGCGAACATTGTTTTTATCATATTTCGTGGCAAAGTTGCTAAAAATCAAGTTTCGCCAGATTGCAGTTAATTATCTTCCTGGAGTATTGTTGGTAGTAGCATATGGATTTCAAGTGCTGGTCATTCATAATGACAATTTTTTAGTTATAGGAATCTTCTGTTTGTTAATGGCTTGTATTTGGTCAGTTTTAATTATATTGTATGATGATAATGTTATGAACCTTTTTTGTGCCATCCGGGGAATACATAAAAAGAGGTCCGTATAATGGAGTTATTTGGATTAGTGCTATATGGCAGTATTAATATAGCAATGGTCATTAGGTATCTTTTTGATGATAACCGATTTTACGAGTTTCCTTTTTGGGCAGGTGTAATTGCATTAGGGTGGTTTTTCCCGCAAGCCATTGGAGGGTATTTCAATTCATACTATTATCCTGAGGGTGCCTATGCATTCGGCATGCTTTTCGCCTCTTTGTGTACAGTGGCCCTATGGATTGGGTTTGAGCGTGCGATACATGAGCCCATCAAACGTAATCGTTTGTTTACAATGCAATTTAATGCCAAAAAACTCTATTATGGCGGAGCCTTTCTAATTGTTGCAGGCTTTTTTTTTCAATGGAAGCTGTTGAATCTCCCAGAAGAAATGTTGGTCCAGACGCAGTGGACAGGTGCGCCTGTAAAGTATCTGTTCTTGTCTAACATATTTAAAATCGGCTTTTTGGTATTGCTGATTCAGTATGTCAGGTCGCGCCGTTGGCTAAGCCCCAGGTTTTTAGTATTTCTGATACCCTGCCTGCTGATGCTATTATCAGCGGCTTTTTTGCATGGCAGGCGCGCAGAAATGATGAACTTATTTGCCTATATAGCTGTTAGCTTATGGTTTGTGCGAAGGATTACTGTTCCTAGGGGAGTTCTCATAACGTTAGTGATTACTGGAATTGTGTTGATCAATGGGATCGGTCCTTATCGATCAATTATGTCGAACCAAGGGTTGTCTTTCAAAAATCGAATTTTTGAGGTGTCGAATATTGACTTTTTAGCATCGTCAGGAATCTTGCTCGAAAAATCCGGGAGGGAGTTTAGTAATTATATTATGTATCGCAACTTCATCGGAGAAACAAATACATATGATTTCGGACTAATGCACTGGAACTTGCTTGTTTTTAATTATATTCCAGCTCAGATAGTGGGCAGTGAGGTAAAAAGCTCACTGATGATTCCGATACAGGACATAATTAGAATTGCGGACGAGAGATTTGGTTACGATTTTCACATAGGTACTGTTTCTACTGGATATTGCGATGCATTTGGTTCTTTTGGGTGGTTTGGGTTTGTTAAATTTTTACTTATTGGCTGGATATTGGGTGTACTATATAAATGTGCAATTCATCAATCTTTTCTTGCTCAAATACTTTACCTTTATGTTTTAACCACTGCTATGCACGCAATTTCGCATGGTACTCACCAAATTCTTCTATCTGTTTGGGTTTATTTCTTTTTGCTGGGGTTTCCACTGTTGTATTGGGCACGTGCTCGTAAACGCCATTCTGCTAGGCTCATTGGCCGTCAAATAGTGTGGAAGAGACAGGGGGGAGTTTAATGAAGAAATTTCCCCGTGTATTAGTCTGTCAGCACGGAGCACGGCACCGTTACGCTATCCCTCGCATGCTAGAAGAGGCGGGGATGCTGGCGGCTCTGTATACGGACTCCTGCGTTTTGAGCCCATTGGGTAAAATTGCAACGAGTATAAAAAGGTTTGGCGTGCGCCATAAGTTAGTGTCTGCTCTAGCGGCTCGCAGGTCTTGCGGCATTCCTGAGCAAAAGGTGTTTAGTTCGGATCGGTTGTTTTGGTCATCATTCACAAAGGGGGCTATATCGCCTGATCTTGCTGTCGATTTTAAAAAATGGGGTCTCCAAGGGGTTGACATTGTTTACAGCATGTATGGCGAGAATCCTGATTTTTTGGAATGGGCTAAGGAGAAGGGGGCAAAAATTGTTGTCGACGTATTTATCCACCCCGGGACCAATCGAATCATTGAACAGGAGCAAAAAAAATGGCCGGCTGCAGGCAACCCTCGCCCTTGCGAAGTGATCGAGCGTGAAGATCTGCACAGCAAAAGGGTTTTTGCTTTAGCTGATGTGCTGCTGGCCCCTTCCTGCTGGGTGGCCGAGGGAATCTGGGATATAACGCCTGAATTTTCACCAAAGATTCGAATCCTTCCATATGGAAGCAGCGTTGAGCCTATTCAAACGGTTGTTGAACCTGCGGAACATTATTTCCTGTTTGCCGGGCGTGAACCTTTGCGAAAGGGGTTGCCCTATCTTGCGGAGGCTGCAGCGCTGGTGCACCAACAGTACCCGGAATGGAAATTTAAAGTGGCGGGTGTTGGTGAAGAACATATTTCATGGATTCCTAATAGCGGTCACTTGACCTGCTTGGGCTCTGTCCCGATGAGTGAGATGCAAAATTTATATGTAAAGGCCTGGGCTTTTGTTCTCCCCTCTTTATCAGAAGGTCAAGCTGGGGTGTTGCTCGAAGCCATGGCGTGTGGCTGTCCAGTCATAGCAACGAAAGAAAGTGGAATCGATTTTGCCTCCGGGTGCGGCATTACGGTGCCAAGCAGCAATGCAACCGCACTCGCTGAGGCGATCATCGAAGTGATTGATAATCGACAAAGAAGAAATGAACTTGCCAATGGAGCATTGCGTCAAGCGCACACTTTTTCGATGGTTAAATGGAAAGATCGTCTTGTTTCCATTGTAAACGAAGTTTCAATATAATAACAATTCTGGAATTGATAATAAGTATTTTGTAATCAATATATAGATATTATTTTACAATTGATAATTTTTATTAAAATTTATTTTAATAATATAATTTCTGATAATTATGTTTACTAAAATTTATAACGCCATTAAAAATCCACGGTTATTTTATTATTATCTATCATATAAGATCAATCCAACTTTATATTTATTTTCTGGTGGTAAAATTTCAAATTTTTCTAACTTCAGCGAATATTTTGGAACTATATTAAACCAACCGGATTATAATGAGTTAGAATTTTTATATGAAACTTTAGATGAAAACTCGTTGGTTTTTGATGTTGGTGGAAATATTGGTTGTTTTTCTCTTGCTGTATTGTTTAAATTTCCTAATGCAAAATTGCACGTATTTGAACCTTCTCCGTTTAATTACAATCGACTTGAGGTGAATTTAATAAACAATAAAGTTATTGCTAATTTACACCAGATGGCACTTTCAACACATGATTCACCTGATATCATGAGTTTTTCAGAAACAAAAAATAGCCCTTCTACTATGCATTTTGCAGAGAATGGTGACTGTAATTTAATTGATGTTTTTGTTACTTCTCTCGATGAATTCTGTGAGAAAGAAAATATATCATTCATAGATTTGTTGAAAATAGATGTTGAAGGGTATGAGTGCGACGTATTACTTGGCGCAGAGCGCTTGCTGAATTCTGGTGCCATAAAAACAATATATATTGAAGTGTGTTCTGGTAGCCTAAAGCGGGCCGGGAGTTCGGTCAAAAGTCTTTGGGATATCTGGGGCCGTTTTAATTATGAAGCTCGGTATCTTAATGGGCAACTATGTCGATTGGCCGAGTTGCAGCAAGTGGCTCTTCAAAATGTGGTTTTGAAGAAGGCTACCCTTTGAAAATCCTTCATATATGCCAGCGCGATGATCCTAACACCGGCGGTGCGTTGCGGGTAGCTGAAGCCTTGGTGCGCGAACAGCGCCGTGCAGGGCTCGATGCATGGATATTATTTTTATATGGTCCTCCCGGTAGATTATATAATGAATTTGCGCCGAATGCGGTGTGTTTTGAGCTTTTCTCTTCACGCCAAGCGTTGCAGGGTATTAGGGCACTGCGGCGTGAGGTTCAACGTATTTCGCCCGATTTAGTTCATTCGCATGATGGCATCCACTGGCCCCGTTTGACCTACCTGTTCAGAAGCGTGCCCGTCGTGACGCATGCGCATGCTCCGCCAGGCCCCATGATTTTGTTGAAGGACCGTGTCGGATGGTTGCTCAACAAAATGACAACCGATTGGCTTATTGGCATCTCACAACACACTATCGATAGTTGGCGAGTGCTGGGCTTTCCGTTCGGAAAAATTAGCCATATTCCCAACGGAGTTGATTTTGACCGGTTCGCTATTCCGGATGTATCTATCAAGGCTGGGTTGCGTAATCAATTAGGTCTGCCGATTGGGAAACGGTTTATCGTCTGGGTTGGTCGCCTGCACCGTAAAGTGAAAGGTACGGACCGGATTGAAAAGGTAGCAACGGCTTTGCCTGATGGCACCGCATTGCTGGTGGTGGGCGATGGCCCCGAATATGTTGGCATGCAGGAGCGCAATCAGGAGATAATTAAGGCCGGTCGGTTGATCTTGATTGGTTCGACGTCTGATCCCGAAAAATATTATCGAGCCGCCGATGCGTTTCTCTTTACTTCGTACCACGAACCTTTCGGCCTGGTGATTCTTGAAGCAGTGGCGAGTGGTTTGCCGATACTTGCGTTTCCTGTTTCCGGTGGTGGAGGTGGCGCTGAGTTGTTGAAGGAATTTGAAGCTACGATGCTTGATGATGATGCAACGCCTGAATTAATTGCCGAAATGCTGAATACTGTTTTTGCACGTTGTTCCGATTCGGAGCGGATTCGGTTACAGGCGGAACAGCGTTATGCCTGGTCACCCATTTCTGCACTAATGGTTGAGGTGTATAAAGAGGTGCTGGCTAAGTGGAGGGCTTGCCGGTGATAGCCGTATGCGATGTGAATACGATCTGGCGGCACCGGCCGTTTTCGGCGATGGCGGAACTTACGGATGTATTAGCTTTTGCGCCTGGTGACCTTCGGGCTGTGCGCCAGCGTTCAGCGTGTCCGGAAACCGCGCTACCGGTGGTTGAGGTGTTGCTGCCACCGGGATGGGCCTCGAAAACTGCTGTGCTTGGTCAGCGTTTGTTGTGGCGCAGGATGAGGGCTGAGGCTAAAAGGTGCGGCAAATTGATCGATTGTGTAGTGGTAACCAGTCCGCATTATCTTACGCTCTTGAGACTTCTGCCGCCGAACATCAAAACCATTTATTATGCATCGGACGATTATCGCAGCTATAGCGGTTGGAAGAATATGGCTCAACTCGAAGCGGAAATGGTCAGGCGGGTGGACCACAGCTTTTTTATTTCTGAGGGGCTCGCGCAGCGAGCGATCGGTGAATATGGCGTGGCTGCTGAAAAAGTATCCGTCAGCATGAACGCCACTGAACCACGTTTTTTCCCGACTCCGGAAGCGCTATTACCAGTTGTCCCTCCTTGTGGTTCATTACCACGCCCGATTGCCGGCGTGGTGGGTGGTATCAATGATCGCCTTGATTTTGATTTGCTACTGGCCTGTGCCGACCTGTCTGATTTGGGGACGCTGCTACTGGTTGGCCCGTTACCGAAGACGCGGTCGGTGTCGCTTCAGCGCCTGTTGATGCACCCAAAATGCCGAAGTGTTGGGGCTCAGCCGCATGACACGCTGCATCGTTGGTTTCAATGCCTAGATGTTGGTTTGATCCCCTATGTTAAAAATAAACTTAATTTATTTTGTTCTCCCATGCGACTGTTTGATCACATGGCAACAGGTGGATCCATTATTGCTACAGATGCATGTGAACAGGTGAATCTGTTTGCTGATTATCTGTCGATTTGTCACTCAAATGATAATTTTATTAAAAATATGCATAAACAATTGCAAGGTATCGAGCGAAAAAATAAATATTTTCATATTCTTTGGAAAGATCGCGCAGAAATAATGATGAATATAATTGTAGATTAATAAAAAATGACAATAGTTGTTTTTGTTTTTTTATTATGTATATATTTTTACTAATATTTTTATTTATATCTGTAAATTATTCCATGGTATGCCCATAAAAAATGTTAAAAGTTAATTTGATTCAGAAGTTAAAGACAACATATACTTTGATACACACTAATCCACGCTACATTCTTGTCGGATTGTTGAGGCAACTTCCTGTATGGGCTTTAAATGCTGAGTCCTATGCCCGCCTGTTGTATCGTGCCTATATGGGCAAGGGCTCCAACTGGAAAAATCCCCATACGTATTATGAAAAAATTAATTGGCTGAAAGTAAATTACAGAGACCCTCTACTGGCGCAGTGTGCGGACAAGTATAAGGTTCGGGAATTTATTGAACATCAAGTTGGGGCTGATGTATTAGTTCCCCTCTTGGGCGTATATGATTCGCCAGAGAAGATTATTTTTAATTCTTTGCCGAACTCATTTGTGCTGAAGTCTTCAGGGGGCAATGGGAACAACCTTTTTGTTCGAAATAAGGAATTTTTAGATGTGTCATCTACTTTTAAAATACTCTCAGATTGGCTTGAAGAGGACTATTATAGGCTTACTCGCGAATGGTGTTATAAAGATTCCTCTCCTGTGATTATTTGTGAGCCGTTGTTAAAAGGAGATAGTGGTACTATTGTTCCAAAAGATTATAAGATTTATTGTTTTCGAGGTGAGCCGCTCTACACAGCGATTTTTCATGGTCGCTTTAGTGAAAACCCTAGTCAAACGGTCTATGATCTAGATTGGAATATTATGCCATTTGTTTGGGATAAACACTTTTCGAAAAATGAAAATATGGAGCCTCGGCCTGATTGTTATGACGAAATGCTTGATATATGCCGAAGACTCAGTGTGTTTTTTCTACATGTTCGGGTAGATTTTTACATCATTAATAATCGTCCTTTAATTGGTGAGCTGACGTTTTTTAATGCTGGAGGGTGCTCCGAGATGGACCCAAAAGAATTTGATGTTGAAATCGGATCACTGCTCGACCTTTCTTTGATTAATAAAGAAGGGCGCTTTTTGGGTTGGAACAGTGGCAATAAAGAACAATGCGATTCTTAAATATCATTCAGTGCACAAACCTGGGCGGGATGGAACGCTCAAACCTAGCACGCCTTAAGGCATTGCAGGCGGAAGGTCACGAATGTCGTCTGGTTTCTCTTAATGCATTCGGTGACTTGCTTCCGTTATTGAAAAAAAGTTCTATTGAACATGAGGCATTACATTACGGCACCGATAAACTGGGTACATTTAAGGAATTGTTTCGAAAGTTGCGGCGTGACGATTATGATGCGGTAATCTGTACGGGGCACAGTTTGTTGGTGTTATTGGCCTTGTCGGTGCGGCAGCGAGCAAGGCAAATGCTATGCATCCATTTTCACCATTTCGGGGTGAAGCCATTATGGTTCTGGAAACTTTATTATTGGTTGGCGATAAAACGCTTCAACCACATCTTCTTCAATTCCTCGTTCATACGTGAAGAGGCTTTAGCATTAGCCCCTGCATTGGCCGAAGTTTCAAGTGTGTTGCCTAATATTTATGAATTTCCGGTTGTTAATTGTGAGAAACGCTGTGAAATGAAGAAAAAGCTAGGGATTAAGCCGGATGTTATGGTGGTGGCAAATGCGGGCTGGCTAATTCCTAGAAAACGGTTTGATGTGTTCATCGATACGGCTGCCGTTATTAAACATAAGTGTTCCAACACTTTTTTTGTTATTGCCGGTGACGGAAGCGAAGCTGGGGAACTTCGCAGGCGAGTAGATGCATGTGGCCTGCAGGATAGTTTCAAGTGGCTAGGTTGGCAGGACGACATGGAAACGGTGTATGGCGCGACAGACTTAGTATTATTTAACACGGACTGGGATGCCGTAGCACGTACCCCGATCGAAGCGGGTCTGCGTGGGGTGAATGTTGTTTGTTCTGAAATTAACGGCGGCTTGCGGGACCTGTTTGACCACCCACCATGGATTCTCGACCGACATGATCCAGGACAATTGGCGGAAATGGTGTTACGGCTTTTGTCGGATACTGAACAGCAGCGCGGGCAGGTCGTTGAGATCCGGGAAACGATTGCACGGAAGTGTTCGCACTACGCCCATGTGCAAAATATTATCGAACGGCTTTCGGGAGATGCGAGGAATGATACAAAATGAGAGTGGTTTGGCTGATACAGAACATGGTCCCTTATCACCACGTCAAGTTCGAGGCTTTCGCCGCATCGTTTGATGGTGCGGTGCATGTAGCTCAAGTGACCGGCATGGATTCGTTCAAGGTTCTCGAATTTCACCCTGAATCGATGTCCTATACCTTGGATACGTTATTCGAAGATATCAATTATTCTAGGATTCCTGTTGCGCAATTATTTAAATCTATTTCGAATTTTATTCAGTGCCTTAAACCTGATTGCCTGTGCGTCAGTGGTTGGGGCCTGACAGAGGGGCAGATTGCCTTGCTGGTCGGCTTTGAACAGCGTATTCCAATTGTCCTCTGTTCTGATAGCAATGAATTTGACGAACCACGGCGTTGGCATAAGGAATGGGTGAAGAGGCAGATCGTCTCCCATTGCGCTTCTTGGCTCGTTGCAGGGACTTCGGCGGCTGATTATATCCAGAAACTGGGCGGAGGGATGTGTGTTACCGGTTATGACGTGGTCGACAACGCTCATTTTGAAGTGGTTATGGAACGCCCGGTTGATTTGCCCGAGATGTTGGAACAGAGCGCCTGGTTTTTTGCGTGTGCGCGTTTTGGGCGAAAGAAAAACCTGTTCCGGCTTCTGGAGGCCTATGCTGGTTATCGACAACGCTGTCAAAAAGCGCAGGTAGTGCCCCACCTGCTAGTGATTGCCGGTGACGGCGAGCTGCGTCCGGAAATCGAGGCATTGATCGAGCGACGCGGCCTACGGGGGCCAGCTGTACTGCTAGGTGCGGTTTCCTATGACTCTATGCCTTGGCTCTATCAAAACTGTCTCGCCTTTGTTCATGTCAGCACCACGGAGCAATGGGGGCTGGTGGTGAATGAAGCGATGGCTGCCGGTGCGCCGATACTGCTTTCCAACCGCTGTGGATGTGCGTCTGACCTGTTACAGGACGGAGAAAACGGTTTTTTGTTGGACCCATTTGATATAAAAAGCATTTCTGAATCGTTGTGGAAATTCCATCAACTACCTGTAGAAAGGCAAGAATCGTTCAGAAATCAGAGCCGAAAAATCATAGCGGGGTGGGGGCCGTCTCGTTTTTCCGAAGCTTTTCAAGAAGCCATCGCAAAAGCGGTGGCTGCCGGTGCGGCTCGACATACGTTTGTTGCCCGACAGTTGTTACGATTGCTGTTGGCGCAAAAGGGCAGCAAGAACGTATGAAGGTGACGGCGCTGTGCGGTTTGAGCCGAAGTTCGGGCGGACTTTATTATGCTGTAAGTTCACTCTTCCGCGCCATGTCTGGCAAGAAAATAGACATTGCAGTGTATGGTTCTGATGACCCGTTTGTTGCGGAAGACCGTATGGCGTGGGATCCTGTTCCTACGGCGACCTATCGATCGTTTGGCCCGTTGCACAGTTCATGGACTTTGCGTGAGATGCTGCTGAAACGCAATGTAGATCTGGTGCACCAGCATGGTATCTGGCTCGATGATCAGTGGGCGGCTTTGCAATGGCAGAAGAAAACCAGCAGGCCGGTTGTGATTTCTCCCCATGGAATGTTGGACCCCTGGGCGGTACGGCGTTCGGCATGGAAAAAAAAGCTCGTTGGTTGGCTCTTTGCCAATGAGTCGCTCCATAACGCCTCTTGCATCCATGCGTTGTGTCAGTCGGAAGAGGAGGCGATTCGCACCTATGGGCTGAAAAACCCGATTGCGGTGATTCCGAATGGTGTCTCTCTGCCGGACTTCGATTGTTCTGCGTGTGTTGCTCAACGCCCATCCAGGAAGCGCAGACTTCTTTTCCTTGGTCGCATTCACCCTAAAAAGGGCCTCGGTACACTGATAGAAGCCTGGAGCATGGTGCAAGAGGCCTGGGGGGCTGAGTGGGAGTTGATCATTGCCGGCTGGGATGACGGCGGACATCTGGATGGGCTGAAAAAGCAAGCTACCTCCGTAGGGCTTCAATGGTCAATCGATGCATTGAGCGCTGATTTTAACCCATCTCCCTCTACTCTCCACTTTATTGGCCCGAAATTCGGCGAAGAAAAGGATGCGTTGCTCCGTACCGTGGACGCCTTCATCCTACCCAGTTTTAGTGAAGGCTTACCAATGTCGGTGTTGGAAGCGTGGTCTTATGAACTGCCGGTAATTATGACGCCACCGTGTAATATTCCACTCGGATTTGAACTGGGGGCAGCTGTGCGAATAAACCCTGAGGCGGCGAGTATTGCAGAGGGCTTACGTCAATTTTTTTCTCTGCCGGATGACGATCAGAAAGCAATGGGCCTGCGTGGTCGGAGAATGGTGGAAGAGCAATTCACTTGGGAGAAGATTGCTGAAGATATGTGTAGTGTCTACAAGTGGGTTCTTGGCGGTGGTTCACCGCCTGCTTGCGTCAGGTTTGATAGATACGAATGAACCTTGATCTCTCCCGATTTGATAATTCCTGGTACAACCCTGGTCGGGGGATTCTCATTCGAACCTTGTGGCATTATATCAATGCCATATTCATGCAAAGTCCGCTCAACCCATCGTCATCATTAAAGATTTTCATTCTGAAATCATTTGGCGCGAAAATTGGGGTGGGGGTGGTCCTCAAACCTTTGATCAATATCAAATACCCCTGGAATCTCGAAATCGGTGATTATTCGTGGATTGGGGAGGGTGTCTGGCTGGATTCTCTTGGCACAATAAAAATCGGCAATCATTGCTGCATTTCTCAGGGGGCTTATTTTTGCACCGGCAACCATGATTGGACCGACCCAGCTTTTGGTTTGATTGTCAAGCCGATAACTGTGGAAGATGGCGCCTGGGTGGGGGCGAGGGCAACAGTGTTGCCGGGGGTGACCATCGGTAGTCATTCGATTATTACGGCGGGGAGTGTTGTGTCGAAAAATACCGATCCGAATATGATCTATGCAGGTAACCCGGCTCAACCGGCCAAAGAGCGAAAAATTAAGGATGTCGGTTAACGAGAAGTTAGGAGGCAGGAGTACTGTCACAAGAAGAGGTCCCAAAACACACGAACGCTGTTCGGGTTACATTGATAGTTCTGCTCTGCATTCTTGTGGCTGGAACGCTGCTGCTGAGTCAGCTTGATAATGCGACCACGGGTAAGGTCTATGGCTCTGTCGGCAAGATAATGCATATAGACCTGAAGGCTTTAAGGATAGACACAGTTCAGATTAGCAATGGCGGCCACATCGCTGCTGGTTTTGTCTTGTGCGGACTCGCGCAATTGATTGTACGCCGCTGGTGGGTTTTGCCCTTGGCCATGTTCTTCTTTCTCAGCGTGGAAGCCGCCCAACTCTTCTCTGCAGAGCGACAAGCCGATTGGCTGGATGTGATGCGGGGGTGGGGTGGCTGCCTGGGCGCTTGGGGGCTTATCGCGATATGGGAACGTCTGAGCATGGGGAAAGGTAATGCCTGCAGAAAGGAGTGAGGATTTAGGAGAGGGGAGATGGGCGTGAAGGTGTCTGTGGTGACGGTGACGTGGAATTGCGCGGATACCTTAGGTGATTGTCTGGAGTCGGTGGCGCGGCAGTCGTGGCTGGATCGGGAGCATGTGGTGATCGACGGTGCCAGCACGGATGGCACGCTTGCCCTACTTAAAACACGGCGCGATCAGTTGGCTGTGCTGGTGAGTGAGCCGGATAAAGGGATGTACGATGCGTTGAACAAGGGGATTGCCCAAAGTTCCGGTGATGTTATTGGCTTGCTCCATTCCGATGACTGCTTTACGGACGAGACGGTGTTGGCGCGGGTGGCTGAGGTATTTGCCGATCCGGCAGTGGATGCCTGCTATGGCGATCTGGAGTATGTGGCCGCAGCGGATATGGCCCAGGTCGTGCGTTATTGGCAGTCCGGTGCGTATAAAGCGGAGAAGTTTTACTGGGGTTGGATGCCGCCGCATCCAACCTTTTTTGTTCGTCGCCGGGTGTATGAACAGTTCAGCGGGTTCAACCTCGATATGGGTACTGCCGCTGACTATGAGCTGATGCTGCGGCTGCTGCTCAAGCATCGGATATCTGCTGCCTATATTCCCAAGGTGTTGGTAAAGATGCGGGTTGGCGGCATGAGCAATGTTTCGTTGCAGAATCGTCTGGCCGCCAACCGGATGGATCGAAAAGCGTGGTCAGTGAATGGGTTGCGGCCGTATCCGTGGACGTTGTGGATGAAGCCTGTTCGGAAGGTGTGGCAATGGGTGGCCAGGCAAAAGGTGTGAAGAATCAGCCATCACTGCCCCTGATTTGGACGGATTTCTCCCTGCTTGTTTAGTCACCCCCGTCCAACAAGGAAAATGAGCTACTTATGCGGCTCCATTAACCCGATCATCGGTGGCTTTTTTAGGGAGCTCAGTGACACTGGTATTATGATCGAATAAACCTTTAAGTCCCAGATCGAACTGAATAACTGGAGATGCCGTAACGGGCTGGTGATGTTCACAATAAAAATAATGCTCATCTGCTGCACCCTGGCGGGAGTGTGCTTGGCGCTGCCACTGGCGACACTCCTTTTTGTTCCTGATGCTGCACCGAGCGGGTCAAAAGCCGATCTGATCATGGTCTTTCCCGGAGCGCCAAACCGGGTTACCACCGGTTTCTCGCTGGCCCAGAACGGTTCGGCGGCGAAACTGGCCATCAGCGGCCTTGGGACGCAAGACCTTGAGACCCTGGCAGTGCAATTCGGCAAGCCTGCAGGGATTGAATACCTGCGTTCCGCCAAAAGCCGCTCCACCTTTGAGGATGTTTTCAACACCAGGGAAATCGTGCGCCGCAATGGGATCCATTCAGTGCTATTGGTGACCTCTGGTTGGCATGCACCTCGCTCATACTTTCTGCTGAAATGTTTTCTCCTCGGTTCCGGGGTGACGATTCGGGTTGCCACGGTTGATGATCCGCACACCCCTGCCGGAGGTAAAACCGCTCGTACACTGCGGACTAAACTGATTATCAACGAGGCGATAAAATGCTGGGGAAGTATGGCGGAGATGACCTGGTCGCTGCTGACCGGCACCTTGCTGCTGGATATCCCACGTTTTCATGAATTCAGCGGATACCTCAAACGAAAGATTTTGTTCACAGATTTATGAGAATACACCCAATAAAAAATCCGGCGACTGCGAAGATGGCGCCTTTCTCATGTATAGTCTTGCGGTTGCAGCAGGCGTCCCCTATGACCGGTTGCGGACATACGGCGGGTATGTGGAACTTGAGGAAGGCGTGCCCATCCTGGCAGGACATGCATGGACTGCCTATAAAAGGGAGACGGATGATGAATGGGTGGTGACAGCTTGGTGCCATTGGCCGACATCTGATCCGTTGCAATCAAGAACGCCGATGAAGAACGATTACAAGTATGTCGATGATTTCTTCTATGTCGACATCACAAAGACTGTCGACACCTCACTGCTGAACAGAATCCGAAAACCCGTTGGCGCAGATGCTGCCGGGAGGCTTATCAATACCTACGCATAAGACCGTCACCATTGCTGGCCGCTGCCCACACGCAGGCTGCCAGCTTTGCTCCCGGCCACCTCACCCGCTTCAGCGCCCGACCACTCCGCCCTCTCCAAGCAGCCCTGCGGAAGATGCCTGTCAAATTCGCCCCGGGCCACGGAGGCCACGATTGGGATTTAATCGTTGTCGATAATCGTGACGGTGACCGCAGCATTTGCTCCCAGAACCGCACCGGTTGCGCTGCTCAATTGCACCTTAAACGTTTCGCTGTTTTCCTTGACCGTATTATTGAGGATGGGAACCTTGATGGTCTTGCTCGCAGAATCCTTCGCGGCCCAACTCAATGTCCCGCTCGTGCTAATATAATCCGAACCGGAGCGGGCCGTTCCATTTGCAGTGGCATATTTTACCGTGACCGTCCCTGCGGTCCCTCCTTCCCGAAAAACAGGGATCGATATAGATCCGCCGCCCTCGGAGACACTGTAGCTTGCGGCGCTCATCTGCACAGACTGGGTAGCCGCGGCAGTTAGATATGTTGCCTGCAGGGTGACGCCGCTGTATGCGGCATAGGCGTAGAGGGAGGCGTAATATCGGCCGGCAACCGGAGCATTGACCGTGCACGATTCGCTGTTTCCCTGGAGATTGGGAAAACAGTCATAACTGCTTGTTGTCGGCAGGCTGTCTCGCCTGGTGCACAGGTTGACATCGCCTGCCCCGCCGGAAGTCTTGATGGTTAAACTGGTGGCCCCGCTCGGCACATCAAGATAATAATGCTTCAGGCTGTTCATCGCTGCCGACAGGTTGCTGACCGCCACACCGTTGCTCAGCGGCGTGACGACAGCCGTAAAGTTGGCGATCGCGGTTTTATTGGCATCCATCACCACGTCGCAGGTTGCCCCTGTGCCTGCACAGACTCCGCCCCAGCCGGCGAAAGCGTAACCGGAATTTGCGGCCGCAGTGAGCGTTACCGTCTCACCGGGGTCATAAACGCCACCCGCTGGAGAGATCAATCCCGTCCCGGCCGGACTTACATGGGTATTCCGGTGAAAACGGCCAGTGGAACTGCCGCGAAAGCGGCCGCTGTTCCGCTGTGAAAACAGCCACCATTCCGGTGAAAACGGCCAGGGTGTGAGAACGAGTCACGGGGAGGTGTTTTTATCCTTTCACCGTTTCTGCTTTTTGGTCAAGCACTGATCGCTTTCGTCGCATGGATTCTCCTTTGAGTTCAAGTTTGTGGGCGTTGTGGACCAACCGATCCAAGATGGCGTCGGCCAGAGTGGGGTCCTGCATGGCAGCATGCCAGGCTTTAACCGGCAACTGACTGGTGACGATGGTGGACTTGCGGTCATAGCGTTCTTCGACAATCTCCAGGAGTTCCCGTTGTTCTTCGTGGGTTAGCGGGGAGATGAGGAGATCGTCCAGGATCAAGACCTCGCATTTGTTGATTGGTGCGATGAGTCTGGCGTAGCGGCCGTCGAGCCTGGCAACTGCAATCTCGTGCAGCAGTCGGGGAACTCGTTGATACAGGGTTGAGTGGCCATCGCGACAGGCCTTTTGCGCCAGGGCACAGGCGAGGTAGCTCTTGCCGGCCCCAGTTGGTCCGGTCACCAGGATATTGTGATGGTTCTTCACCCAGTGGTTGAGGGCAAGCGACATCACGGTGGCGCGGTCCAGGCCCCGCCCTTGCTTGAAGTCGAGATCTTCAAGGCAGGCAGCGAGGCGGAGCTTGGCGTTTTTGAGCCGATTGCGCATCCTGCGGTTTTCCAGATCGGTCATCTGGCAGTCGACGAGCAGGCCGAAGCGCTCCTCAAAGGAGAGTTGTACCATGTCGGGGGATTGCATCTGGTCGGCAAAGGCTCTGGCCATGGCGGCGAGCTTCATGGCGTTGAGCTTGTCAATGGTGGGCTGGGTGAGCATGTGGATTCCTCTCGTTGGTGTAATACTCGGCGCCTCTGATATTGTCGTGTGCCACGGAAATGCAGTCCGTCTGGGTCGGGAGCGGTCGTTGATCCAGCTGGTGTTCCAGGATCGATTTGATGCTTCTGTAGGAGACGCCTTGAATGGCGAGGGCACGTTGGCAGGCCATCTCCAGGCGTTGTTGGGTGTAGCGTTTGGCCAGGGAGATGATGCCCATGCAGGAGCGGAACCCCTGTTCGGGATAGGCCCTGCGTGAAAGAATGTTCTCCACCACCTTCGCGGTAGCCGGTCCGTTCTGGGCCGCCCATGCGATCATGCGTTGCGGGGTCCAGGCGGCAAATTCACGATGAGCCCTGGGCATGTGCGCCGCTTCAGTGGTGTGCTTTCCCTGGACAAATGATCGGGGATGCGAGGCGACCCGGTTGTTTTTATAAAAGCATTCCACCGTTGTTTCGGTGCAGCGGAGATCCACCTGCTCTTTCACCAGGCGATGGGGGACGCTGTAGAAATGGCCCTCCAGTTCCACATGGTAATCGATATGCACCCTGGCCTTCTTCCATTGGGCATACTGGTAGGGTGTCGCCGGCAGGGGCAGCATGGCGGGAAGGTCCATCTCCTCAAACCGGCTTTGCCGGCAGCCCGGGAGTTTCCTAAACGGCCGATTGTTGAGCAGATGCAGACGTTCGCGCACCGCTCCATTGGCCTCGGCCAAACTAAAAAAAGTCCGGTGACGGAGGCCGGCCAGGATGAATCGCTGGGCGATCAGCACGCCCCCTTCGACCTTGGCCTTATCCTTGGGATGACGGACACGGGCCGGAACGACCGCCGTGCCGTAATGATCGGCCAGTTCGGCATAGGTGGGGTTGACCTCGGGTTCATAACGGCAGGTCTTGGTCACCGCGGAAAGCAGGTTGTCGGGAACAAGGCAGTGGGGCACGGCGCCAAGAAAAGCAAAGGCGCGGGCGTGGGACCCGGTCCAGTCGGCAAGTGACTGCGTCCAGGTGACTTCGGCGTAGGTCTGGTTGCTGTTGCCCATGACCCCGACAACATTTGGGCCTGTCGTATTTCACCGGTTGCCGCGTCCACGATCGGCACGGTTTGCCCGCTGTAATCGACGAAGAATTTTTCGCCGGCACGGTGCTCCTGGCGCATGGACCGGTCGAGCTTCTTGCGCCACTGGCGGTAGAGTTCGCAGTATTGGCTGTACTGGTAGCCGAATGGGGTGCCCTCCTTGTACTCCTGCCACAGCAGCATCAGGGTCAGGTGCTTGTTTTTGGCAAGTTCATCATGCAGGGACTGCCAGTCGGGCGGGGACAGTTTGCGATGGGTCGGGGCGACAACGGGGGGATAGAGACGACGCTCAAGGGCTTCGTCGTCAAGATCGGAAGGCAAGGGCCAGGAGAATCCGGCAGCAGTTGCCCGGCTGATGGTGGCGTCCACGGTGCTCTTGCAGACACCGCAGGTTCTGGCTGTATTGCGCCTGCTCTGGCCACACAGCCAGACCAGACGCAAAATCTCTCGTATTTTTCGCATGGTAACTCGTTCTCTTGGCATCGTGCCCTCCTTCAATGAAATCGAAGAAGGCAAGATACCTCGTGGAAGTTACCCCGCGACTACACTCTCAATTTATACTGGCCGTTTTCACCGGAATGGTGGCCGCATTCCAATCGGAACGCTGGCCGTTTTCCCAGCGGAATGGTGGCAGTTTTCCCGCCGGAACGCTGGCCGTTTTCGTCCGGAATACGCACTTACAGTGGTGACCAGGGTGAAGCCGTTGACGTTACCAATGGCGGAGGTAAGACTGAGACGCGGCGCGACCAGTTTGTTCCTCGGATCCGTGACATTGGCACCCTGCTGCAGGCGGGTTACTGTCTGGCTCACATCGTCGCCTGGATAAGCGCCCCGCAAGACTGTGACTGCGCCAGCCACGTGCGGAGTTGCCTGGGAAGCCCCCCCACGGCGATATCCGCTGCCGTAATGATCGCTCCCGGTGCAAGAACGGTGAGGAAGGAGGCGCTGTTGGAAAAACAGGTCACCTTGTCGGCGAAGGTCGACGAATCGCTGCAGTTACTCCATCGCACGCCCCCCATATTGGAGTCATACACTGCGCCGACCGAAATCACGTTTGCATATGCGGCAGGAAGGGATATGGAGTTGGTATATCCATTGTTCCCCGAGGCCGCCACAACCGCAATACCAACGTCCACCGCCCGCTGTATCGCAGTGCCCCATGTATCGTTAGGCGCGACTGGAGCGTAGTACCGGCCGCTGCCCAGACTCATGTTCATGGCCACGATATTATAGGTGGCTTTATTGGTCACGCACCAGTTGATCGCCTTGATCAGATCACTGTCATAGGCGTAGCCATCGGTGCGAAATACATCCAGCGCCGCAATCTTGGCATCGGGAGCGACTCCCAGCACGATCGCGGCCACGTTGGTTCCATGACCGTCATCATCAAGAGCCCCATCGGCAATGGCCAAATCCTCGGCATAAACAACTTTGCAGGCGTCTCCAGGGGCGGAACAGGACCCGAACACCGCATGCTTGTAGTTGACTCCAGTATCCAGAACCGCCACAGTGGCGTCTTTACCGGTATAGTTCGCGATCTGGGCATTGGTCCGTTCGATGAGCGGCAAACTCTGGGCGAGGAATTTCTGGCGAGGTCTGTTTTCGTCAATCGACAGGACTTTTCTATTACGCGCCAATTTTTCGAGCGCCCTCGCTGAACTGATTCGCATGTGCACCATCGGGAGGACAGGATAATCCGTCAGCACCTGCAGGTCGGCATCAGCGATTTCAGAGGACACTGCAGCTTTCAGTGCCTTCATCCTGCCGGTTCTCTTGTCAATTCTCTGCCGATAGGCATCTCCCGACGCTTCAAAAAGTCTCGATCGCCCTTGATTCTCCTGCTGCTCTGCAACCTGCTCATCCGTATCGTCGAGCAGCACAAGGACCTCAATCGCCTCGTTGCGCTCAACCCTGGCGGCGAGTTGCGGCTCAAACTGTTTATACCAGGCGGTCGGCGCTGCGAAAGAGAGAGAGGGCACATTGCCCATCGGCAACAGGAGCACCATCAACCAGATCGAGACCGAAAGACTGTGACGCCAATACGTTGGTACAAAATCGATGCAGCGCATGAAATGTGCTCCTTAACCCTTTGAACGTATGCGATAAAGAGATATTTGAATCCTGGGGGGCGGTTGAAATGAAAAATTGAGCAACTTTTGGTGGTCGGCGCACAACGGGCGGCAGAGACGGTGGCGACAACAAGCCTCCTCGCCGAGGCCTCTGTCCGGAACACTGTATCAAGTCGTCAGGCAGGCTTCCTGATGCAGTTCGCTTCGAACCCTGAGTCGTGAACCGGTGGCGAGCATGCGGGCGATTCTTTGATTTTCAAGCCGCATTTTTCTGGCCTCGGCGTGGATATATCGAGTCAGAGCCTCAGGCCCAATGGAGACCCGCAGGCATGTGTGGCAATCAGCGGTTGCCTGAGAGGGGTTCGAATCCATAGACACGGCCTGATCGTCAATGATGAGGATTATGAGAATCCCCGGATAGAGCCATTGCAATTCGGCAACCTCGTCAGCAAAAAACGTATCGGCCTGATTACCTGCCAAAACGACCAGGTCGATGTCGAAAGCTTCCATGATATTCAGGGCCGAAGCCATTGTGGCGGTGGCCAGAATCCTGTTCTCCTGTCCACATGCGGTCAGCAGTTGCTGCTCAAGGTCCAAGCCGATAAAAAACTGCTGATCATTGTCGATTAACAGAATGTTCTGCACTTGCTGTGTCATATCACCCCTGTAGCGTTGCTTACCTGCTATGTCGACTGGCGTTCTACACCTTTAGCGGTGCCCGCAGCCATTGTGCGCTTGGTTGATGGAAAGATTCACCTGGCCAGGCCAAGGCGATGATCAGTTCAGATTCTGTTGGTTTTCTCTGGGCAGCGTGCTCATGAGCCAGATAGTGCCACCAGTGCTCGAAGCTTTGGGCCAGGCCAGCTCATCTTATCGCTCCTTTGGATCCAGTGAAGAAGTATCCCCTCAATGGCTCCGGTATTCAATGTGATGCAGGGGCGTCCCATGCAGTTGCAAAATCGGGCTCGGCGTTCTCGATATTCTGCCTTCCAATTTTTTTCAGCGTTTTACCCACCGTACGACGCAGTTGTTCAATACGGAAAAGTGTATGCTGGGAAACGGGCTTGTTTCCAATGTCCTTGATCAGCCAGAGCGTGCCGTATGAACCGCCCGTTTCATCAACAAGCGGCAGTTCCAGTTTAAGAAGATGTTCATGGGTGATATGCCGGTCGGCATCAAAGCCTTCTTTCGCCCACGATTGGGCCACAGACTCCCCGTTTGCAGTTTTCCAGTTCATCTCGGCATAATCGATATTGAGCGGACGTATCGCTGCGCAGAGGTTATCCCAGATTTCCTGTTCATTGTCTGAATCGGAAATATCAAGCTGCAGACGCAGGAAACGGCGTCTTGCTGAAGAGGCTCCCGTCACATACCCGATATCCCGGAACCATGTTGCCAGTCTCTCGCCATCGAGGTGGCTGAGATAGCCTAGCTTATGGATAAAAACGAAGGTGCATCCCCCCAGGAGCACCAACAGTATCGCAGCGTAATCATTTTGGACGTTGACGATGATAAGCGCGCACAGACAGAGCAGTGCCGTGACACTGTACAGTCCGAGTACCGCTCGTTTCCTGCTCAGCCCCAGCCGCTTGACCAGCATATGATGGATGTGGCCGTTATCAGGACTGAACATTCTCTTTCCTGTTAAAAACCTCCGTATCGGTGACAGAATCGTGTCGAAGATGGGAAGGCCCATCGCCACAACGGGAATGAGAATCGAGGTGCCCACCTGACTTTTCATTGAACTGGCAAGAGAAATGACAGCGATGGAAAAACCGAGAAAATAGCTGCCACCATCACCCATAAATATACTGGCCGGACTAAAATTATATCGCAGGAAACCGAACAGCGTGCCGCACAGGCAAATGAAGAGCGAGGCTGTTACATAATCCGATTTTGCAATAGCCAGCAGCGTCATCGATAAGGAACAGAACAGGCAGACGCCCGCCGAAAGACCATCGAGGCCATCCAGCAGATTAACGGCATTGATGAACAGAAGTATCCAGAAAACGGTCAGCAGATAGCTGACCACCGGTCCGAAATGCCAACCGAAGACCGAAAAATGCTGAATGCCTAAACCATTGAAATAGACAATCGAAGCGGCAGCAATCTGGACGATGAATTTGGCGCGATGACTGAGACGACGGTAATCATCCCAGAGTCCGACCCCGAACACCAGGAGCCAGGCGGCGATCAGCCATGCATTCTGTGTCGTGAACTGAATGGGAATCCGGAGGCTGTCGACCTGGAAGAATTGTTGTGCCCCCAGCGTCAAACCAAAGGTGAGGGCCAGGGCAATTCCTCCGGTACGCGGCGTGGGTTTTCGGTGTGTTTTGCGGCGGCCATCCGGCTGATCAACAGCATTCCCCCAACGGCCGAGCAGACCTGCAACAGGTGTCAGCAAAAGCGCCAAGCAGAAGGAAAGCATGAAAATCGCGATCAAGGTCTTCATCGCACCGATACATTACCCTTAAAGAACAGTTTTCCGGAGAGCACCCGAGGTAGAGGCGCGCAGAAGAACAATGCTCTCCGGAAAACTTGTTTGGAAGCTCTGCGCAGGGAGGGCTGCACAGTTGCCGCCTGACCGAGCAAAGTGAATGCTTGGACAGGACCTTATCCACGAGGGAAAGATCAAGTATCATGCCAACACGACCACAAACTCACATTCTGCAGATCCCCCTATTATTTCAAAAAGTTGCCAACCGGCTGCACCCGAAATTGTGGTACTCGCCATTTTCAATTTGATATTTTTTTTTGCAAAGGACACACAAAATGAAAAATTATCCGCTCACTGCGGACCACTGTCGCAGTCGACAATTCGCCTGACCCTTTTGCAAAGAAGTGGTGGCTGTTGAGAAAAAAACCGGGCAAGACCAACCTCAGGAGTGCGGACAAACGGGTGCCACGCAAAGAGGGCATGGCCGTTATTGGTTCGCAAACCATGGGAATGCCCTGATGGCCGAACTTGAAGAAGATGGTCTTTCGAGCAGTTAGGTGACAGAAACTGTCGAAAAGGAGGGCAACCGAGCGACACTCTGAAGATGTGCCCCGGAGTTGTTACAAATCTCTTGCAAGCGAAAACAGTTCGGATTGCAGTCGCCACAGCCACAGGGGAACCGACCGCATGCAAAACGAACCGAATTTTGTTCTTTCTGGTCGGACCTCAGCACTCACGCCCGGCCACGGGAAGCAAGAAGGAAATATTTTTCTATAATATCAGAACGATGATGGATCGGGATCACCTCTGCTTCTCCTCCCTCGCCTTTTATTTGCTTCATTTCGGCAATCCGCACCACATCAGGAAAAGCTGCTGGCATTATTTCTGCAATGCGAGTGGCGGAGAGCACGAGTCTCTTGCACGCCCCATCGTTGCGGGTTCGGTCATTCGGACCCAAGGATCAATCTCAAGATGTTCAAGTGTGCGATTGATCGCATGCGCTGAATATGACCACCGGGCGCATACTTCAATTGGGGATAGTTCTCGCCGGCACATGGTCCGCACCTGAATCTACCCGCAAACAGAGTCGGTCTTGTGCGGCAATCGCTTCTCTGCCAACCGGAGACTGTTCATGCCGTTGTTTTTATCGGACCATATCCATTATCCCGGCCCTTCACAATCGAGTCGGGATGCACACGGCGGATGGCCCATCTGCCCAAAGGGCGTACACCGTCGCCCTCTCCCCTGCTCGCTCAAGCCAATGCGACGAAAAAACAACCACGCCTTGCTGGTTCCAGCGCAAAAGATGCATTCGATGATGCAAGCTTCATCTTCAAGAACGGCTCCACCCCGCTCTTCTTTCTGCAATTTACCTTAGCAACCGCCTGAAAAAATCATGAAAAAATCGGAAATCAGCTACCCTCCTTCCGCGGGCAATCCCCACTTAGCGGAAAGTAAAAGATACTCCCGAGACTTTAAAGAACACGCTGTCCAAGCAGCGTCGCTGCCGCATGTATCTCTTACCGATGTCGCAAAAAATCTGGGCATTTCCGATACGCAGCTCAAACGATGGATAATACGAAGCGAAGCTGAAAAAGTTCTCGCCGCGTCCCACCCAAAGGCCAAAAACCGCTGCGCAGGCTGAAATGATCACCTGCGGCTGAAACGGATTCAGGAGGAATTCAGCAAAACCGTTTGCTGCTCACCCGACCGGACCCTTTTGTTCAAACCAGGGAATACCTGTCCTTTTGTTCTTGGGGCATTTTACCTTCTGGTCGATCACCTGGCTGTTTTTCTGCCAGCTGATTACCTGACCATTGCCTGCAAGCCGCCTCACACCTCCTCAAAGCAGAATACCCTCCACGGCGGCAATGTTTGCCGGGAGGCGTTTTTAATTTGCAGGGCTTGAACCACGTGCATCATGAGACAACAAGGAGGTGCCCATGGCACAAGTCATGAAACCGATTTTCACAGGACAGAGAAAAAAATTTATGAGGGGTTTTTAAATTGCCAGGCGGAAGAACTTTCTGACCGCTGATCATAGGGGGAATCATGGGACAGACGCAACAAACAGTTGTAGTCCTATGGCGTTTGAAGCTCTCAAAGCAGCTTAACAGGATGTCCACTCAATACGGGCAGGATCAGGTGGGCTCCTTTTTTTCGTTCTTGCCGGGCTCACGCTGGTAGCGAGCTTAATCCTGCTCTGCACCCATGCATATCGTGAGCAATCAATGCATTAAGCGTTCATCAATAAAAGAAAAATCAGGATGAGATACGTCGAACGGCATACCTAAAGAAGGATCCATCTTCAGGTTAAGTTGCTTGGTTTGTTCTTGATCTGAATGTTGACGCCACGTTCAATATGCTATTCCATGTGTTGAATCTTGAACCACTTTATACATCGATCCATTCCGAGTTAACAGGCAAGCGGGACACTGACCAAAAATTCGCTCCCTTCTTCACTGGTTGTAACTTCGATATGGCCATTCATATTGCGTTCAATAATCATTTTTGACATATACAGTCCTATACCAGTACCCATGCTCTTGGTCGAGAAGTAGGGATCGAAAATCTTATCGAGCAAGTCTGTCGGGATACCGCAGCCGTTATCTCGAACTGTTACCGTCCCCATGCCATCTGTTTTCCTAATGGTGATATGGATGCCCCCTTGTTTCGACCCAGATTCAACTATGGCGTCTTTAGCATTGATAAGTAAGTTAAGTAACACTTGGGAATACTCATTTGGGAACCCTTCAAGATTGCAATTACTCTCGGAATCGACGGAGATAGTGATTGAGTTGTTCTTGAAGGCCGCCTCAACCATTTCCACTGCTAATTGGACCTGCTTTTGGGCAGAAAAGGAAATGCTCTCCTTCTCAGGGCTAAAGAACTTGCTGAAATCATTGATGGTAGCCGACATTCTCTGTATCAATCGGTTGGCAGTGGCCACGGATTCATCCATGAATTTCCCTGTCAGTTCGTTATCCTGATAGGAGAGTTGAAGGTTGGTTATTATCATGGCAAGAACATTAAGAGGTTGTCGCCATTGGTGGGCTATATTGCCAATCATTTCACCCATTGCGGCCAAGCGCCCCTGACTGATTAAAATTTGATCCTTTTGCCGCAATTCAGAAACTGTTGCCTCAACACGTTTTTGTAACGAAAGATTGAACGATTCCAATTGATTTTGCTGTAGCTTAATTTGTTCTTGAGCTTTAATTCGTGCGGAATTGTCAATGAATGTAATAACAGCTCCGGTCGCAACACCATTATATACCTGAGGATGCGACCAGTATTCAACAGGAAAACTTGTTCCATCTATCCGATAAAAAAATATATTTTCCATATGAATCATTTTGTCCTTATGAAAAATATCAACAATCTGACTATCAATATCTAACACATTATCATGGTTCAGATGAAAATGCTGAATCAGACTGCGTATGTTCCTACCGATCAGTTGCTCTTGGCTAGAACATCCTAGCATTCTGAGACTAGATGGGTTTGCAAAGGTGCAGTTGCCTTGAAGATCAATGCCCAATATTGCTTCTGCCGTCGAGTTGAGGAGCAAACGTACCTTTTCGTCGCTTTGTTTCAAAGCCTGTTCTGCAAGTTTGCGCTCAGTAATGTCGTGTAAAATTCCCACAGCATGCCAGGCGCCGTAGAGAAAGACCGATGATAGCGACAATGCGACCGAAATTTCTTGACCATCCTTTCGCTTGGCAAACAATTCAAGCGTCTTGCCGATAACGTTACCTTGGCCGGTGCGACGAAACTCGGAAAGAGCGGCTTCCTCGGCTGCAATGTAACGTTTGGGAGCCAGCAGTTGGTGAAGGTTGCGCCCTATCGCTTCTTCGGGACAATATCCCAGGATCTTTTCGGCCGCAGGGTTCCAGTAAGAAATCGCGCCCTGGGGGTCCATCATCAAGATGGCGTCGTTGGCGGAATGGGTGATGCTGCGCAGTTGTAATGCACTGGCTTCGGCGGTTTCCTTGGCAGCGGTCAGTTCGTTAACCCGTTCCTTGATGACCCGGGACATGATATTAAAAGCGGCGCCCAATTTGCCGACATCATCATCTCCCTCGGGAACAGGAGCCGGGGACAAGTTACCGGCAGCCACCTCTAAACTGGCCTGGGTCAGTGACTTCATGTGCCGGGTCAGCCAAAAACCTAATGATAGCAAGACTACAGAGGAAAGAAAAATCTCGATAGCAGCGATACTCACACCCTGTATCAACAACTCCTGCCTCGCATGAACCATTTTGGAAAGGTTGATGCCAAAATGCAGTTTCCCTAGGGCTTGACGCTGAAACTCTATGGGCACGACGACATGATATCGAAGGTCTTGGTTGTCCCCGAACAGAGAAAATTTGGTACTCGGCTCGGGCAACGGCATGTCTTCAGGCCATCCGTTTGTAGCGAGACGGTGGCCATAACGATCGACGACCACGATGTAATCCAACCCACCTTTGGTTCGGCTTTCGTCCACAACGGCCTGCATGGTGGCATAGTCACGCGCAGCCAGAGGTGCGGTCAGCGCAGCGATCAGCACAGGGCTGAACTGTTGCGCCTCGCCCTGTATCTGGTTCGACATGGCGCCGTGCAAAAGACGGATGCTGTTGATGATCATAACGGTCAGCATCAGCGCTTCCAATCCGACGGCCAGAAAAACGAGGCGGCCACGGACAGTCTTCCAAGGAGATATTCGCTTCATTTGGCGTCGTTGATCAGTTTTCTGGTTTCATCGACGTACGGGTCCATCGCCTCCATCTCGCCTGGCTTGAGTGAACGATATCCCTCCAGCTTGTTGGCCTCGAAATACTTCAAGGCCTCAGGCGTCGCTGCAAAGGTCCAGAGGGCGGTCTCGATTTTTTTCTGCATGGGTAACCGGCGGCTGTTCAACATGTACACGCGTCCCGCCATGGGCTCGCTCTCGGCGAGAATCTGCAACTTATCCCGCACCTCCGGATGCAGTTTTTGATAATTCGCCAACGAGGTAAACCCGACAGCAGCGTCTCCGGAGATGATTAACTGCGCCACACTGTCCGATGCGCTGATATACTTGATCGATCGAGAGACCACCTTGTTGTCAGCAAGCCAGTGTTGCCCCCAAAGGGTGACCAGGGAGGCAGGGCTCAGCCCGAGCACATTCTCATCCTTCAGGTCGGCAGGGCTTTTAATCGGTCCATTGGCCAGGACAAGGGCGACGGCCTTGAAATCAGCCTTATAGGTAAGAAGAGGCGTGTAATTCGCATCCTTCTGGAAGAGACGGGCCTGATGGCCGGTGGTAATGGCCATATCAAATTCTTGCGCCAGACCGCGCTGGGCAAGGACTTCATAATTGGGGGCGGTCACTATCTCCACGGAAACATCGAGAGATTTTTCCAGGTACGTGCGCAAAGGCGCATACATTTCCAGAATGACGCGGGGGCTCGTGTGCGGTGCAATGCCGATCACAAAGACGTCACTAGCAAATGTAATTCCGGACACGAACAGAAACAGTAAACACATCATTGCTGCACAAATCTCTTTCATACATTACCTCAGTGCTGTCTCATAAATGATCAAAGTGGCTCTAAACAAAACTCAGCATAATGCTTATTTTACAAGCAAGATCAAAACGATATCTCAAAAGAGGTCTTGCCATGCAGATGCCTGAAGTAAGTTTGATAGAATCCTGAATCCGTGACGCTGTCGGTCAGACCTCCTCATTCAGGTCTGTCGGGGTCGATTCTTAGCCTTTTGGGCTGATGCTGTTGCTTAGAAACCGAACGCTACGGTTACTTAGGCGTCTTGTTCATTGAAAAGTCCGTACTTTGGCGAAGCGAAGGCACAGTTGTCCTGTCGAGCCGATTTGCTCATACATCTTCCTTAGCCGGCCGGCATCAGCCGCGAGTACACGGCGCTGAAAGCGATGAAGGCCGGGCAATGCCGGCTGAAGCGCAACTTCAACCGCCGGCCGGTGTCGATCAGCCGTCCGGCCAGATACATCAACTCTTGGATCACGGTTCTGAGCCGTCGGCGTTTTGCCGAATGCCTCACCGGTCCAAAGGGGGCGATCAGGCCCGTTTGCCCGATAAAGCGGAGGATGTTGTAGGCAAAGGCGCCCAAAGCCATCACCAGGGCATTGGTGGCAAACTTGCCGCTCGGGAGCCGTTCGAGATCCAGATCGGTCTTGAACTCGCTATGGAACTGCTCCGAGGTGGCATGCTGCCGATAAAGTTCAATAATATCTTCCGGCGCCATCGCAAGGTCGGTCCACCAGCCCTCAAGGGTGATCTCCGGAGCGAGGAGAAACTGGCCTTTTTTGTCGATGGTCCGCTCGATCACCCGGACGATTCGCTGGAAGGTATAGGTCGTTTCTTTGATTGCCTTGTGTTCCGTAACGACAATGGTGCCAACCCGCTTGCCGATTCTAGGTGTCTTGACCGGCCCATCGGCAAACACCTTGTCCCGCCAGGCGACGGTGTCGCTTTTTCGGGGATTCCATTTGACGATGTAGTGCGTCTCGGCGTCTTCCAGGGCGGCGAGGGTCTCGAGGGCATCGTTGCCCGCGTCGGCCCGAACCAGGAGCGGCTGCTTGGTCAAATCCTTGGCTCCGGCAATCGCCCGATTAATGAAGTCGACAAACCCATTCTGGCTGTGCTGGCTTCCGGGCCGGAGTTCCACCTCCAGACACCAGCCCTCCATGCCGAGATAGGCGGCGATGGGCGCATAGCCATCGTAGTTTTTGTAGGTACGGCTGACACCCTCCTTCTTGGTGTTGGAGTTATCCTGGGGGAAGACATCCACATCCAGAGGGATCAAGCCGTTGCGGTAGCCGGTGATCGGAGCTTCGAGCCGCTTGAGCATGATTCGCGAACATCGATTGATGACCGATACAAGGTCGCCTCCGGCTTCGTCCAGTCGCTGGCGCAAACGCTCGACTGAGGGAATCCGGCCGATCCCCAGGGCCTGCTTGAAATAGTCGTCCTCC
The DNA here is from genome assembly GCA_028684915.1 of Desulfobulbus sp. The sequence continues at coordinate 18,570 of JAQUEZ010000003.1, read as the reverse complement.
CGCATGGCGGCAATGGCCTGATAATCGCTTTTGCCCAGACAAAGCAAGCCAAGATAGCTGCGAAGGATATCGATCTCGGCAATGTGATCGCCCCCCTTGGCCACCCTACCAACATGCCGGCCAAGGTCGCTGTAACGGTTGATGCAGGCGCCGGCCAGGGCCAGCCCGGAGTGACTGGTGTAAAATTCTTCGCTGCTTTGCTCGAGGATCAATCGTTTCATGTTTCCACCTGCCGAGTGAGTTTTCGGGAAAGGTGGGTATTGCAATATTTTTAAAGAAATTTAAACAAGTTAATTGTTTGCTGAAGCTGTTTTTACTGATGATCCCTCACTGAACCAGGAGAATGGCAGCAACGATTCGGTACGGAACACGCATGTGCCCAAACCTTGGTCAAAGTGCGCTGGCCCAAGGGTTTCCAGTGCCCGGCCTGCGGCGGCACTAAAGCCTACCTGATCGCCTCGCGCCATCTGTATCAATGTGCCCACTGTCGTCATCAGGTCTCGATAACCGCGGACACCTTGTTTCATGCCACCAAAATTCCCCTGGTCAAATGGTTCTGGGCCATCTACCTCACGGCTTCTGACAAAGGGGGCATTTCCGCACTTCGAGTGTCTAAGCACTTGGACGTTTCCTGGATCACAGCCCGCACCATATTGCGTAAAAGCCGAAAAGCCATGGCCCACCGGGACAGCATCTATCGACTCTCCAACCTGATCGAGTTGGACGATACCGTTGTTGGCGGCAAACGATCCGGCAAAAGAGGCCGTGGCGCCGAGGGGAAACGACCCGTGCTTGTTGCGGTCGAAACCCGGGACAAAGGAGCCGGGTTTGTCGCCATGCAAGCAGTGGACAGCGTGTGCACAGATACTGTCGGCTCTTTTCTCACCAGACACCTGCGTACCGGTCAGACGGTGAAGACCGATGCGCTTCCTGCATTGAATGTCGTTGCCAAACAGCACAAACACCGGAAAAAGGTCACTCCAGCTGAAGAGGCCAATGTCTGGCTGCCCTTAGTGCATATCATGATCGGCAACATGAAGAAGTTCATCAATGGAACCTTTCATGGCGTTTCGTCCAAGTATCTCCAAGAGTATCTCGACGAATTCTGTTACCGGTTCAACCAGAGATTCATAGCCACTTTGCAAAATGAACAACTTGTCGGGTTACGTGCAAGCCGCTCTCTCTGATCATTGATAGCCGAGAAGCCTAACCGGCTAGCCGAAGCAGCTGATCGGCAAACAGAACGACAACGCCGAGCATCAGGTGGAGGGTTACCTTGCTGTGCCCCTTGACCATGACATTACTGGCGCCGAAGTCTTCTTTCAGCCGACTGTTCGCCCGTTCCGCACAAGACCGGATCTTGTAGCGCTCTGCTTCGTGGGGTGCCATGGGGATGACCTCCTTGCCTCGGCCATTTCTGTCGGCAATCGGGCCATGGCCAAATTTCCTACTGGTCTCCTCGATCCGCTGGGCGTCGTAAGCGGCATCCATCAGGTCGTACAGGTAGGTTACCTTGTTACTGGTCAGCTTGATCAGCGGAATAGCCACCTGGCTGTCATGCAGCGAGGCAGAGGTGACAAGGGCGCTGATCGGCAGGCCGATATAATTGGTATCCAGATGCAGCTTGTAGCCGTTCCATGATGTTTTGTACCCTTTGGCATTCTGCTTGGTTCCACGGTCACAAACCGTCGGCAGTTCGCCAATGGCCTCCTCTGCGGTCTGGTGCACTTGGCGATCCAATCGTTTCAATGTGGCCTCCTCCCGTTGCTCGCCCTTGGCTGGACGGCCTCGTTTACGGCGTGGCTTCGGCTCCTTGGCAGCCTTCTTCGCTGGTTTTTCACGGCCAACGATCGCCGTGGAATCCCGGCTGATGTGACCGATCAGCTCATGTGACAGATACTCTGCCACCAACGCATCATGCACCACATTGCCCAGACTGCCTGCGGCAAATGTGGCAAAAGCCCGCGAAAAGGTGGCCTCAGATGGCAAGGAACCTGCAACCTCGAATCCGCATATCCTGCGCAGGTTGGCTGTCGATTGCAGGGCACGGTGCAAATCGCTGGTCGTCGGGTAACGATAGAGTGCCTTGGCCACGAACGCACGGGCTAACGCCTGCCGGTCGAGAGGCTTGCGACCGGGATACCGATACCGGGTGACGATTCTGGGCACATATCGCTCCGCCTCGACGATCTCCAGAATCGACACCAATCGCCTTTCCTGCTCAGTGAGCGGCGCTGGCAAACATTCGTTCAGATGGGGAAACAGACTTCTTTGGACACGCCCCATCAACCATGATATCTTTTCCGTGAGCTTCATGGTGTTCTCTTTGGTTGTGTTTTGCTGGATACAAAACTGCACCGGGAAACTCCATGAAGTTCAATTATTTCATAGCTTTAAATGGTTGCCGTCCCGTGCCTGAACCTCTCGCCCACGGGTAGGTCTCGTCATTTTGCAAAAGGCTCATAGGCATGCAGATAGACCTCTTCGTATTTGATCAATCTCCACAATCGTTCCACAAAAACATTGTCCCGCCAGGCTCCCCGACCATCCATGCTGAGCCTGCATCCGCGGGTATGGACCACCCGAACAAACTCGTCAGCGGTGAACTGACTCCCCTGGTCCGTGTTGACGATCTCAGGTGTGCCGTGGCGGATTGTTCAAACAGCAAAGTGAAGTTGCTTTCTTTTCGTGCCCAAGGAGCAATGACCTGCTTAACCTTATGCTCGGGGCAGCGAACACGAGGGACCGACGCGGTGATGTAACAATGGTGCTGAAAGAAATTGAGATGGCGCCAGGTCATTTCCTTGAAATCATGGCGTGACAGAGCTTCCCGCACACAGGGCAATGGAAAAGCGTACCGCGTCCAGCAGCAATCGTTAATCGAAGTTCGTGAGGACTCTTGGATGTGTCGAGCATCTGCCCCGGTAATCTCCCAAGGCGCTTGCAATCCAAGTCCTAAGTAATGATGTCGTTACTATTCATGGTATCCACCGTCATTTGGTGTGGATTTGACCCTTTATACATCAAATCCACACCAAATGATGAGGAGCAAAAATATAATTTATTAATTACAACTTATCAATTATATAATAAAGAATTTAAATATTAATTTTTATTTAATTCATAATTAATTTCTACAGCATATGGTAAGATGAAATCGAATATTTCTTTTTTTGCCAGAACTTTATCATTTATAATCAAATTACACAAAACCAACTCATCATTTTTATCATCATGATAATTAAAGTAATTTATATTAATAAATACAAATTTATAATAATTTTTATCAAAAAAAAACATTGTAAAACCATTTATTTTCACTTACCTTTTCCCACACACCATTAGAAAATTTTTTTTTCAATAAATTATCTACAGTTATTTTTAATGATACTGATCCATTCAATTCGCTCTCATAATAAACCGACCTTAACATCCTTCCAGTTAGCTCATCAGGAACAGAAGCTGGAATTGCAAATTTGCCACAAAAAATGATACATATTATAATAAAAACATATTTTTTTTTGAATGCCGCACACATATAGATCCCCTTATTTATTTCGCAAACAGCAAAAATAAGATTGAAGAGAAAACGGAAGAATATATAAAATTTACAATGAGCACTGTTTGTGTGCCAAAAATGTGCCAGCACCTGACCACCCTAAATCGCTTGCAATAAATGCGACACCTGTGTCCACGTCAAGGTTTACCAGTCTCAACTTGACGGCTCTAATGGGATCGACCTTGTCAATATGAGAAAATCTACGATGCATCGAGTATATTTTTGCCGCCCCAAACGGTATAGGCACCTTGCCCTCGCAACAGTACAAGTCATACCGTAACCGAAACTTTTGCAGGAACTGTCAAACTTTGGGAGTCCCCCGGCAAAGCCGGGGTTTACCCAAGGGAAATTAGCATTCAGGAAATAACCCAGGACACACTGGCGATGAAATGCGCTCAGACGTTATGCTGTTGGCATACGATTCATTACAGATATCCAGAGGAGCTCAATAAAAGTTACAACTCCATTGTTCACAGAAAATCAGCAGTTTAATTTGCTTGCCATTTGCAAAAGAGGCGTTAATATAGATACATATTTCTGACTCATTTCCAATGAGATATCCTTTTTCAGGGCTTAGCTGAACACCATTTTCGTGTTCTTGAACTCCAGGTAGCATGTGGCGCTGCCTTTCCCTGCCAGATACGTTTAATCGCAGAGGCGAACGTCTTTCTTTGGCTCAGGAGAATTGCGCAAGCACCCCCTCAAACAAATCGCTCGATTCGTTTTTCTTCCTTCATTTTCACCGTTGAACCGATAGGCATTTCTCTATCTTTTCGAAGCCGCATTCTTTCTGCGCGTTCTCAACGCAACTGAACTATCGTTTTTTCAATGCACATCCTTCCCCGCTTATCCATCGGGAGTTATACGTCATGCTCCCGGCGGAGCCATGTCGTCATGCTCCCCAAACCTATAAGGAGGCACCACCATGGCACCATTGCAGGAACAGATCCAATCGATCAACGAACGCTTGCGAACATTCGGCATCGAAGCGATTCAGGAAATCAAGATGACCGACAAAGGAGGTAATCAGATCGGTCAGATTAAGTACGGATTTCGGCCGCAGTACGTCTTTGACAGCGTCAACGAGGTGCTCGGTCCGGAGAATTGGCGGTATGAACTGACCAAGGAGGAGATTTTCGAGTCCCAGGCGGTCGCCGAGGTTCGATTGTTTGTGCAGATCGACGGTGACTGGATGTGCAAGGGCTCACACAAGGGACAGATGCAGATCGTCAAAGGCAATGTCGGCGATGCCCAGAAAGGGGCCATCACCGATGCCATCCAGAAATGCATGTCATTGTTGTCCATCGGCAGCGATGCCTACAAGGGACTCTTGAAGAACGTCTACCTTCAGGGAAGCCAACGAACATCCGCAACACAATCGAAAACCAAACCTACATCCAGAACCAGCCAACCCCCTGAACCACCTGCCAATCAAGGCGATCCATCGGCAACCCTGCCCAAGATCGCCGGCGTCAGCTTCGAGAACCGCCAAGGGGTGATCATCGCCATCGGCGACCATCTCTTCGACAAGAAGGAACTGCTCAAGGCCGCAGGCTTTCAATGGGATAAGACTGGCAAAACCTGGATGAAGCAAGCCGCTTAACCCAACTCAACCTTACTCAACCCCAGAGGGAGTGATACCATTCCCTCGGCGGGAATCCGTGTATCCTCCCTCATTTTTTTCAGGAGGATACCACCATGTCAGACCAGTTAATGCTCACCCTGCAGGCCGCTCTCCAGCAGCTTGCCCTCCAACAGACCGAGGAAACGCTCGGTGATCGAAGCACCTATCTCGGTGCTTCCGACATCGGCGCCTGCCCTCGCAAGACCATTCTCAGAAAACTCCATGTCCCCGAGGCCGACCTCGTTACCCTGCTGCGGCAGCGTCGCGGTCACATGGCCGAGGAAGTGGTTGCCGCCGCCTTCATGATCGCCGGATTCAGCAACTTCCAGCGGCAAACCGAGGTTCGACATGCGGGCGCTGTCCCGGTCATGGCCCATCTTGACTTTGTTTTCGTCTCGGAGGTGCGCAAGACCATGGCGGTCCTGGAGGTGAAAGCACCGGAAAACATCCCGGAACACCCCTACGGCGCCTGGGAGACCCAACTCTATCTGCAAATGGGACTGCTGGCCGATAGCTTCCCCGACTACACCGTGGAGAAAGGCGCCATTTTGGCGGTCAACTTCGGTGATCAGGGGATGCGGCTCTTTGGCGGCTACGCCCCACAGGACACCATTTATCACGGCCTGATCGACCGGGCCGCCACCATCTGGAACCAGTACCAAGCCTACAGTGCAGGTGATCTGACCACCCCTTCCATGGAGGTGGGACCGCTCTGCGGCTACTGCCCCTTCCTCATGGATTGCCCCAAGTTCGAAGCCGAGGAGGTGCGCGAGCTGACCGAGAGTGTCGAGATCCTGCTGGAGCTGCAACACCAGCAAAAGGATCTGGATACAGAGATCGGCATCCGCAAGAGCAACCTGCTGGCCATCGTTGACCAGCGCGGTCCGCTCAAGGCTTACGGCCATCTGCTGCGTAAGGCGGTTCGCACCAGGAAGTCACTGGATACGGACCAACTCACCCAGCTCCTTCAAGACTACGGCCATTCGCTCAATGATTTCCAGAAGAGCAGCTCCTACGCCTTCCTGGAGATCAAGAAAGCGGCCTAAGCTTTCACTGCCCAATCACAACAAACCCAAATCTCTCCCCATGGTGGGGAGAGCAATCGTCTCATCCTTCAAGGAGAACTATCATGTTGAACAAGACCATGCTCATCGGCAATTTAGGCGCAGACGTTGACACCCGTTACACCAAGACCCAGGTCGCAGTGGCCACCTTCCGCATCGCCACCACCGAACGGTGGAAGGATAACGAAGGCAAGCCGCAGGAATCGACCGAATGGCACCGCATCGTTGCCTTCGGCCGTCTGGCTGAGATCTGCTCCGAGTACCTCTCGAAAGGCTCTCGAGTCTACCTGGAAGGCCGTTTGCAGACCCGCAAATGGCAGGACACAGAAGGTGTCACCCGCTTCACCACGGAGATCATTGCCCGTGAAATGAAGATGCTGGGCGGCGGCGAACGAACCGATATTCCGGTGCCACCGGAAGACGGCCAGGATCCGCCTCCTTCCGATGACGTACCGTTCTGATTGCCACTGATTGCAACCATAATACCCCGTACCTGAACTCCACCTCCGTGGGGTTCAGGCCCTTTTGAGAAAGGACGACAGGAGAACAACCATAACCCGACGCACCGAATCCGCCCGGCAGGCGCTTGATCAGTATTGCCTGAGCAAGGGTGAACCACTGGATAAGCTCGAAACCGGAATCATCGATCTGTTGACCGACTTGCTGCACCTGGCCCAAACAGAGGGTCAGGATGGCTTTATGCTCGGGCAAACAGCCCAGATGCATTTCCTTGTCGAAACCGAACACACGAGAAATCCCTGAACACAACACCACCACAGGAGAACACCATGGCACGACTGGGTTCACAGGCCAAGGCCGGCTTTTATCCGACACCGGAGAGTGTCTGCGGCCAACTCAAGCAACTGCTCGATATTGAAGAAGGCGCCCGTAGCGGTGAGTTGTGGATGGCGGCGGACCCACTCGTCAAATGTCTGGGAGATCAATTCTTCCCTGGAAGGCAATTTGGCGACGTTAAGGATGTGGCGAAGGAAATCGGCAAGCCCGGCCGAGGGCTGCTCGTAGGCATCGCGCAACCGTTCCTCGGTAACAAAGAGATCAGGCCCGTTGAGCAGTTCGGCGAGAGCCTCCAGATCTACGCCATCAAGCTCCTCGCCCTGTTGAAGCCGCTGCAGGACAAGATTATTGTCGGCGAGATCGCGAACTAACGCCTCGACCCGAGCACGGTAGGTATCGGCAAAGGTGCCTTCGCCGGTTGCCGTGTAAATGATCCACCGGCGCTGCTGGATTTTATCCGGCAGGTTGAGACGAACAAACGGACGCTGCGGGCGGCGGTTGCGAAAACGCATCAGCGGGGCAAAGGTCATTTGCAGGTCCATAATGCGGTTCATTGTCATGCTCTGCCAAAAGACGTCTGTCAGGGCAGCGGTCAAGGCGCCAAGGTGCGGTTGCACCTCCGGAAAGTTTTTGGGCAGCAGGGATAGGTGTTCCGTAATGCGCTTTCGCAAACTGGCCATTTCGTCCACATCTGCTTTGAGGTGGGCCAAGGCCAGTTGCTCAGTCAGATTCTCAAATTGCAGTTCAGGGTATGAGCCGATCACGGCAAACCGTAAGAGTGGAGCAATGGTGCGGGAGAGATGGTGAAGAGCCGTCTCATCCATGTTGGTCCAAGGCGCATCATTTTCTGCCAGGGTACGGATTTCCTCGGCATGGGGCGCTATATTGATATTTTCCAGGGGCAAAGCCTGAACCAGCGTCCGTAGTTGGCCAATGGTGTGCTCGACATCAGCCGCTGCGTTGCGACCAGAGAGAATTTGCAACTTCTCTAAACGCAATCGGAATAAGCGAGCGGGAAGCGGCTCGGTGACCGCACCGGCACGGCCATCCGTGTTGACCTGGAAGAAATCAAAGTTTTCCCATAGGTCCATGACCAAGAAGTCCGTCTTCTCCTGCATGCTGACGGGGTCAGTCCAGGTTCTGGTCCCCCTGCCCAGCATCTGCCAGAATTTCACCTTACTGAAGACCGGCTTGGCAAACACCAGATTGCGTATGGCTGGTACATCGATGCCGGTATCGAGCATGTCGACGGAGATGGCCACGCGCGGAAAATCCTTGTACTTAAAGTCGTCGAGCATTTTTTCGGCACGTTCCATCTGACTATCGATCACTTTTGCAAGCCCCCGCCGCTGCAGATCGGGGTAAAGGCGATTGAAACTCTTGTAAAGCTCCAGGGCGTGTCGGTGCGAAACTGCAAAGATAATGGTTTTTGCCGGCAAGGCGCCCACCGCATCCTTGATGGCATTATCCATGAATTCCCTGACGATGGCGTCATTGGTCCCGGTGTTGGAGACGGTCCGTTCCAGGTCTGTTCCTTCAAAACTGAATTGGTCTGGGTCGATATTTTGTTGCCGTATCTGATCCCTGACCTCCTGGGGCAACTCACCGGGTTTGAGACCTTTGATCTGAAAACTGGTGCGGGCTGCATGGACCGGGCGGTAAGGAACAAGATATTTATCCCGAACGGCCTCATCGTATCCATAATAGAAGGTCGGGCTGTTGTCGTCCGGGCAGTTAAACAACTTGAAGGTATTGTGGTCGATAAAATCCGTCGGAGTGGCAGTCAGCCCCAACAGCATCGCATCGAAATGATTAAACAAGCCGCCGTAACTCTCCGCCGCATAGATGGAGCGGTGGCTTTCATCAGCTATGATCAGGTCATAATATCCTGGCGACAACCGTTGATACAGCGACGTCATGCCCGGGTAGGTGGCAAAGTGAATCTGGGCATCCTTGTCGATTGTGCCACCTTCGATCCAAGCCCTTGGCACACCGGGAAGATGCTCCTTAAATGCGCCGATGGCTTGTTTGACCAGTTCCCGCCGATCCGCAAGAAAAAGAATGCGTTGAATCCGTTCCTGACGCAGTAAGAGTTCCATCAAGGCAACGGCAACCCGTGTTTTGCCGGTACCGGTCGCAAGGACGAGGAGAAAACGGCGGTTGGCGGATTCGATCTGTTCCGCGACGGTCTTCACCGCCTCAATCTGGTACGCTCTGTCAATAATGCGGGTGAGAGGCATTATACCGGTCAAGGGCTTGCCGAATTTATCCAGGTGGGCAAGGCGTTCCAGGTCATCCTCAGTGAAAAAACCTGCGACTTTTCGTGGGGGATAGAGCCTTCGATGCCAGAACAGAATTTCATCGCCATTGGCGAGGAAAATAAAAGGGGCAGAGCCATACTGATTGCTCAAGGCATCTGCATAATCAGCGGCCTGACGTTCTCCTTCCAGTGGATCCCGGCTGGATCGTTTCGCCTCAACGATGGCAAGCAAACGTCCAAGCCGGTCAAACAAGGCGTAATCGGCAAATTCTTTGGAACGGTATTTCCCTTCAGGTTCACCTGTTTGGAACCCTGTTTTGACGACTAATTCCTCGACTAATCGTCTACTGCCAATAGCCCAGCCTGCGCGACCTAACTGAAGATCGATTCGTTCTTGACGGGTTTGGCGTTCGGAGTCCATGAGCTTACGATCACCTTAGCGCGGACGTGAAACCTGGATAACGGTCAGAGCTTCCGTACATCTTTTTTGTTGCCTGATCGAAAATGTCGGCATATCTTAACGGAAGCAGACGATAAAGAACATCGCTCATGAGCCATAGTACCTGACTCATTCAATAACTGATTGATTTATTCCATAAAGGGAGTCGCATGCAAGGAAGTTCTCAAAAAATTCTTCAGCTCCTCAAAATGAGAACGGTTCTGAGGCCTGTTGATCTTGACGAATTGGACATCCCACGGATTACCCTACAACGACTCTACCAGCGGGGCCTGGTGGAAAAGGTGGCTCGTGGGCTGTATCGGCTGCCTGACACCCAGATATCCGAGCATCATTCCCTGGCGGAAGCCGCCAAGATGGTACCGAAAGGGGTTATCTGTCTGCTTTCCGCTCTGCGGTTCCACGACCTCACCACCCAGGCGCCCCATGAGATTTGGATGGCGATTGACCGGAAAACACGTTTGCCGGTAAAGAAGGAATTGCCGATCCGTTTCGTGCGTTTTTCTGGTCCGGCGCTGATTGAAGGAATCGAGAGCCATATCATCGACGGAATACCGGTGGCAATATATAAACCGGGGAAAACTGTGGCTGATTGCTTCAAATATCGCAATAAAATTGGCCTGGACGTGGCACTTGAAGCCTTGAAAGATTGCTTGAGAAACCGTCGATGCGAGGCTGATACTCTTTGGCGGTTTGCCAAGATCTGCCGGGTGAGCAATGTGATGCGGCCCTATCTGGAGGCGATGAACGCTTGATGGCTCGACAGAAAAACAAAGCGGCTTCGGTGAGGCAGTTGCTCTTGGATAGGTCGCGAAAAAACAGTGAGAGTTTTCAATTCCTACTGACCCGGTACGGCCTCGAACGTTTGCTGTATCGCTTGAGTCTTTCGGAGTACGAGCCCTATTTCGTCCTCAAGGGAGCGATGCTTTTCCCCATTTGGGGGATCAATGGCCATCGACCAACCATGGATGCAGACCTGCTCGGTTTTGGTGAGAGCACCGAAGCGCATGTTCGAGAAGTTTTCCAAGAACTTTGTCACCTCGATGTCGAAGACGATGGCTTGCTGTTTGCTCCGGAGAACATTCGGGTCGAAGTTATTCGCGAAGAAATGGAATATGGTGGGGTGCGGGTTAAATTGATTGCTGAGTTGGATAAAGCTCGCATCCCCCTGCAGATCGACATCGGTTATGGTGATGCGGTCACCCCTCCCGCCCAGGAAATAGAATACCCCACCCTTTTGGATATGCCGGCGCCACATCTTCGCGTTTATCCTCGCGAATCCGTTATTGTCGAAAAGTTTCATGCCATGGTGCTGCTTGGCATGGGCAACAGCCGGATAAAGGATATATATGATATCTGGGTGCTGGCCCGCTTGTTTGAATATAGCGGATCTGTACTGGCCCAGGCCCTTGCCCGTACTTTCGAGCGTCGGCAGACAGCTATACCCCAACAAACCCCTCTGGCATTGACCGAGGAGTTCTATGCTGATGCTGCCAAACAGGCTCTTTGGCGAGGTTTTATCAAGCGGAACAACCTGATGGAGCAGGATGTGGGATTGGAAGAGGCCGTCCAGACGATAGGGCGTTTGCTTCTACCGGTGTGTGAAGCGTTGAACCAGAGGCTTGACTTCCCGCTGTTCTGGCCGATGGGAGGCCCTTGGACATAGAAAGACATTTTTTCAGCGGCAAAGGCCATAAGTTGAGGGCAAATATGATGGGGTATTTGCTCAAATCTTGGCTCACCGAATATTTCGATACGCCTGATAATTATCGAGCACCTTGGCGATGTACATCCTGGTTTCAACGATATTCGGGATGCGTCCTTTGACCCTGCCAGGACCGGTATTGTAGGCCGCCAGGCTGAGTTCTATATCCCATCCAAAGCTGTCGAGCAGAGAACGCAGGTATTTGGTGCCGCCGGTGATATTATCTTGAGGGTCAAATGGGTCAGTAACCTGAAGATCTCTGGCGGTTGCCGGCATGAGTTGCATCAAACCCTGAGCGCCCTTTGGGGAAACAGCGCTAGGGTCAAAATTTGATTCGGTCTTGATGATGGCCTTGATCAGTAGAGGATCAATCCCGTGTTCGGTGGCGGCTGCTTGGATGAATGCGTTGATTGTTTGAGGGTTTGCTTCTCTCGTTGATCGTGGGAGTGGTCGGTTGCTTGCTATTTTCTTGTTCGTTCGACCGCTCTTGCCCCGCACATAATGGAGGTTTCCTTGAACATCCATATAGGCGGCAACGGTTGCCCCGGCGGTGAATGGCGACCAAAAGCTCATTGCGAAGAAGAGCAGTAGGCCGGCCAGGAGCGGAAACAATGCAAAGGGCTTTCGTTCTTTTGGATCCACCTCATTCCTCGTATCTGTCACTTGCAAGGCTATTTCCGATGATTTGACTTTTCCCGGAAACATGATAAGGGTTAGCCTGAAACGTATTTTTCGCACACGAACCGGTACTGATCATTCTGCAAACCAGCACACCGGAGAGCAACCATGCCTGACCAGAACAATTGGACTACCATCTGCCCTCATTGCGGGTATGAGTCCGAAGACAGTGCGATGTGCCAGTCTTGTGGCCGATTGATGGATGAGTCGGTGCCGTTGCGGCCTTTTTCCGCAAGTGGGTTGGTGGCAAAAGTCGTGGAGTCGTGGCAGCCTTGCAGCGACGTGGAGGCATTGTCGCCTATCAAGGAAGAGCCCGAATTCTGTCCAACGTGGGACTTCAACCCAGGAAACATCTATCATAACGACAGGTAAACTAACCGGTTGTGGGTTTGGCTGGCCTGTCCTAATTCCTTCTGTGTATTTCCACCACGGCTCCTGGGTTTCCTTCACCCGGAGCTACTTTATTCTCTGGTGGCGCCTGAAAATATCCTTCTGACGTCGGCCGATTCCCCTGGCTATCCACCACCCCTTTAAACACCTTGCCGATCCCCTCGGTGGCCATCCCTTTTGCATCAGTACGGATTCGGCCCTGTCCTGATTCCTCATTTCGCGCCAGGAAATGGAGCGCTTGCGCCAAGACGTCAAAATCGCCCTGATCCAATCGCCAGCCGGTGTAATGAATCGTCACTCCCTTGAAAGAGGCGATGGGTTCGCGGTCGACAGCTCTTCGTCGCCCCCTTTTGATCACCGCAAACAGTGCGGAACGCAGGCACACATTGGGGATGCCGCGAGTCTGCTCCGACCAGTCGGGGAACCGAGGGGTCTGCTCAAAAGTCTCAATCTTCTTCCGTATCTCTGGTGGCAGCGAGTTAAAGCAGCGATGCTTGAGCAGGTCGGTCGGCTGTGGTTCTGAGGGAAAGAATTTGTTTGAAATATTCGCCTCCGTATTTCAGATAGGTGCGATGATTCGGATCATCGTTTACGAATGTCGATGGTTCGACGAGGACGCCCAGCTTTCACTGCCATAATTCGCTTGCTTTCAAACCAGGCATTCAGATCAGCTTCCAAAATCAGCACTGTTTTTCCTGGTTTGTAGGCAGCCAAATCACCCCGTTTGATTGCCCGATGAATGGTGTGGTAGCTGCACTTGGCGAGTTGGGCTGCCTCATCGATTGTCATGGATGTGTTGCGTATCATTGGCGCATACCTTTGTAACCTCCGCTCGGATTTGCTCAGGAGAGCCCCATACCCAGATGACCTTGCTGATGCCGGTGACCAATTCAAGGCGAACCGCCACCGCTTTCGGGCAAGGCCGTCTGCCATGAAGGATATGGCTGAAAAAGTCGGGCGAAATTTCCGCCCGGAGAGCAATCTGCTTTTGGGTGACCCTCTCTTTAGTTGCACTCATAGTCAATTATTTGGTGAATAATCAGGGTACCGTCAAGATAAATTTGTCGATAATATACTGTTTTTATTTAACAAATTGAGCAATTGCTCAAGTAGTGAGCATGTGCTCAATTTTATTGCCGTGCGTTTCCACGTAATCGTTACCCCCAAAGCAAGGCAAAGGGGCTCGCTGATGATCTGGAAAGCTGTTGTTATTATGAACAGCTGGGCGGGGTTCGAACCTGTCCGGTATCCTTCATGAGACCGTAGGCGAAGGTGACGAACTTGCCTATAGTGTCGTCTTTTGCTTGATCGTAACTGGCTGGAATGGGGAAGATTATGGCCTGGAACGCATCCATCTTGATGCCTTGGCCTTGAACAGGAGCTAAGATGTATGCTCCTGGAGGTATGGAGAAATTTTGGAGTGTCCCGTCCATATTTGCAGTCGACGGGTCAGGTGGTGGTGAGTGTTTTTTCTTTTTCCGGTATGCTCGCCAATAATCGGGATGGCATTCCCGCCATCGTTTCTGGGCATCGATCTGGTTTTGTCGGTAATCAGGATCCGAGGCTCGTTTATTTCTTTGCCACTCTCTTCTTCGTGCTCGCTGGCAGTCAGCACGGTTGCAGTATTGTTGGTTGAGGTTCCTCGGGTTGACAGGGTGGATTCGTCGACAAGCCTTGCAGCAGAACGTTTTCATGGCAATTGGCTCCTGAAACGCGATTGCGCTATAGGTTTAAAATGACGAGTAAAAACAAACTCGTGCCATGAAGGTTCAACAAAATTCTTGTACGGAATAATGTGCAAGCGACTTTACATTTTTTGCATAACTATACGATTTGATTACATAGCTTATTTTCTCCTTTCTTTTGATGAGCATTTGCTCTATTCATGCATCATGAGCAATGTGATCGCAGATATGTTTCGGGCAGCCCTGAATTTCCTGCTCCATCAGGAAGGAAGGGGAGCGCAAGTACGTCTTGCCACCGCACAGAATATTGATCGCGGTTATCTCAATGCGGTGATCAAGGGGAGAAAGCCGGCGGCAGAGGAGATCCGTCTTAAAATTGCCAATCACTTTGGCCTGACGTATGAGGCAATGCTCACCCTCGGACGGGCGGTTGAGGAGGGGACGGTGGTACAGGGCCAAGGACTTTCACGGCTTGGGCCTTCAAAAGATGCACGATCCCATGCTGAAAGCCTTTATCGGTATCAGGAGAAAACTAAATCCGAAACCATGCAGCTCTTCTTAGAGATGCTCGATTCCACAACCGAGTACAGCACCATCTTGAGCGGTGTGGTCGAGGCCTTGGACAAAGCCATGAAAGAACGCCGAGAGAAGGTGGATATGGCTGGGAGGCTGGAGTCCCTTGAAGAAAGAATGGGACGATTAGAATTGTCAGTAAGCGGCAATAAGAAAGAAAAGAAGACGAAGAGGTCGTCTAATTGATAGTGAGATGCTTTTCGGTTGAATTTGCGCCCAAAATTGCGACAATTGTTTGTAGTTGTATGATTTTAAATGTATTATACAGGATTCCTAATCCTGGCGCCGCTGGTTCGAATCCAGCCTGGAGCACCACAATATCAACGAGTTGATCAACCGGTCAAAAAGTAAAAATTGACACGAATTGACACTCCGGAAAAGCCGTGGCACAAGGTGCTACGGCTTTTGCTTTTTGGCCAGCTGTTCATAGTCGCGCCATTGCCTCTCCAAGACACTTACTGGAGCGCACGGCATAAATGATCGCGCATCACAAACTCCCCATGGCTGTTCGCAATAAAAATGCTGCCAAGCAACATGGAACGTGAGCAGGCATCCTACGATTGCCAGCACCATGATCACGACGCGCACTATCATCTCGCCACCTTTTTCTAGGCGTTACGCCATAGATTAGCTTCCGCTTGCCGACGGCGTTTCAGCCCGGCCAACTCTTTGCCATTGGCCTTGGTCCAGCGGAGAAACTGAGCCGGAACCTGATCAAAATTTCCCCGGTTGATCACCTGCAGAAGGGTGGAACGCTCCAGGGCGCTGACTCCGACGTTAAAGGCAAATATAGGGGGGCACAAAAACTGAGAAACCTTGGTATAGCGTGGAATGGTGAGATTTTTATGGCACTTTTCCGGTACTAGGATGGTACGGGGTGAGACGGGATAGCACGGAATGGCCCTAATGGTGGGCAGTTGCGGGTGGCGCAGCATGCCAACGGCAATGACGGCCGTGGAGATCTGCGGGCATTAGAAATTTTTTTTCCTGCAAATTTCTAAAACAAGAAACTTTTCGGTTTTGGCCTCAAAGCGGCCGATTTGTGCACGTAAACAGAGAAACTTTTAGCCCCTTAAAAGGCCTACTCTGTGGCAAAGGTCCGGCAGAAAAAAATGATCTGCCCTATGATGTGCAGGTCTCTCAGTTCAGCCTCGTAGGACTCATATTCCAGACGATTGTCTGACATTATCAGAATGCGCCCGCCTGGGCGGAAAGCCAGCCGTTTGATCATAACGGTTGAGTCAAAACGGATGGCGTAAAGCATCCCCTCTTTTATCGATTTTTTACCGATATCAATCATTACGGTATCGTCTTCCTGGATGGTGGGCGACATCGAATCCCCCATTACCCGCATGAGCACCAAATTCTTGGTGCTAGACGCCACTCTGCGCAACCAGCTTTTCCTAAAAGCGTAATATCCTTCAATTTCCTCAGAAATCACAAAGGCCCCGCCACCAGCGGACAATTGCGTTTCCGCCATGGGGATATAATCGAACATTTCTGGATCTGGATTTTGCCATTGCGGGATAGCCACCTGGCCACTGTCGAAATTATATAATGGTGTATTTTCAGGTGGTTGCTCACTGTTCGTCGCAATAATCGGCGGCGCTTTGCCTTCGTGCATCGAACCTTTTCCAAAGAGCAGCCAAGATGGATTTATTTCGTATGTAGTACAAACAGCCGCAATAAAATCGGCCTTGGGCGTAGTAATGCCAGTTTCATACCGACCTATCGTGTTTAGGTCCACCCCAAAGCGGGCGCCAAATTCTTTTTGGGATTCATTATTCCTGATGGTTTTTAGCCGCTCGCCGATGCCTATTTTCATTGTTTTTAAGTGTGATCTCGCTGCACAACTTTCATCCGGAAAGCTGTGCAGAAAGCTGTGCGCTTGTATAAGGCGCACAGCTTTCTGCAACAAGCTGTTTTATCGTCATTTACTCGCCACATTCCCCAGAAAAGCAGGAGTTGAAAGCTGTGCATGATTTTTGATGTTGACAATTCATTAAAAATCATGAATTATCGTTGCTAACAAGAAACATTAGTTTCTTTCTGGCATCCTATCAGGGCGAACTTGTTTTTACAACGTCCGCGTTTCATCAAAAATAGGACACGCGGCGCCACAATGGCGGACAGGAGCACGATCTTTGCCACCTATTCAATTCAACATCTTCAGTCATATCGGGCTCCATACCATTGTCCGCGACGTCAAGGAATCGCTCAACGCTGAGGTGAAGGCGTCGGGACGGTCGCGGGACCAGGTCCTGGATCGGTTGAATGAGTTGGCCAAACGACACGGCATCAGCTTGAACGGCCGGGGCGACGTCAGCAAGGATCTGTTGGAGAAGTGGTTGAACGCCGAAGACGACAGCCGGGCGCCGGGAATTAAAGGCCTGGCGTTGCTCTGCGCCGCGTTGGAGACGACGGCGCCCATAGAGGCCTTGGTTGTTCCTTTGGGCGGCCGAGTGATTGGGCGGGATGATGTGAAGTTGTTGGAATGGGCAAAGGCTTACCAGAAAAGCAAGGAATTGCGAAAGCGGATGCGGAAACTTGAGGAGGAATTGGATTGAGAGATTCCAAGGAAATCAGAGTGTGGATGATCCGCAACGGCCACACTATCGAGTCAATCCGGCAGTCGCTTGGATAGTGGGACCGATGGTCAACAGCGACACCGAGTTTTTGGAATCGCTTTGCCGCGAACTGCGCATCACCGGCGTGCCGCGAAGACAGGGCGCGATGTTTCACGCCATTGTCGACAACCTGTGCCGGGATCCCCGGCCGGTGATGCTGGATGAACTGGAGCGGGTGCGGCCCTCGATGCTGGATCTGGTGCGGGATCTTTCCGACACCTCAACCATTCCCTTCATTTTGATTGGCGAAGAGGAGTTGGACACCGTGATGCGCCGCAACCGGCGGATCTGGTCGCGCACCTTCCAAGCCATTGAGTTTGAACCGGTGGGGGCCAACGACATCATTTTCTATCTCAAGGAATCCGCCGGCCTTTCCCCGGATTCTGCGGTGGCCGAACTGATGCGGGAGCGTTCCAGCGGCGACTGGCGGCTGATCAAGAGCGCATCTTTGAATCTGGTGCAACAGGCCAACGCCAACGGATCCCCGGAACTGACCACCAGGATGGTCAACGGCGCCTTTGCCCGCGCCGGCATCAGGGGGTGACCATGGCCCACCAATCCTTTGCCAAAACCGTTCTCGAAACCGCGTTGCTCCTGGCAAGCCAAAATAACGGCCAGGTCAACACCGATGCGCTTTCAATTGAACTGCGGCTGAAAAACAGCCGGGAACACAAAAAACTGATCAGCGCCTTGGGCGACCTGCAGTTTTCCGGCCGGCTGCGAAGAATCAGTCAAGGCGTTTATGGGCCGCCTGTGCAAAAGCGGTTGCCGAACAAACGTGAAATCATGTGGCGGCTTCTGCAGATGCGCCGGCGGGTCAGCGTTGAGGATCTGATGGAGCTGGCCGGGGTTTCCAGGGAATACGCCAAGCAGTGGCTGCGCGTCCTGGTGAAACGGGAGGTGGTCCGCAAGGAACAACAACCCGGCAAGGCCGGCGTCTGGCACTTGATCAACCCGTCTGCCGATATGCCGGAAGATGAAGACAGTGCCGCCAAATTGCGCAACCTGCGCCTGCAACACAAAGCAGCGGTCCACCTGATCGACACAACCATCAAGCAATTGCAATCGGCCAGCGAGGCCTTATTCCAGGCCAAAGCGGCCATCACCAGCATGGAGGAAGTATGAACGAATTACGGATCAATCGGAGTTTGGC
>JAQUEZ010000311.1 GCA_028684915.1 Desulfobulbus sp. | reverse complement strand
TGGCGATCTCCAAACACTTTCTCGCCACCTCCAGGCTGTGCTGGACCGCATCATCGGGGACTCCCGCATTTTTCAGGATGGCGGTATCCTTCATCAACAGATCCTCGGTCACATGGAGCAAGAACTCAGTGACCGCTTCTTCGCCCCAGGTCTCTTTGACATAGGCTCTGTTTTCAGCGAGCGCGGCCAAGTCGTGGCGGGCCGCCTTGTGGTCAGGATGGTTGTCCAGCCAATCGTGCATCTGCTGGTAGTCGTTGCCGGTACGTTGCTGGCTTATTTCAAGATGTTTTGCGTAGGGAGGCATGATGTTTCTCCTTGAGATTGTTGTTGATGTATAGGGTTCTGGGTTGAGGTTACAGGTTTGCCGTTTGCGGTTCTTCCCTCACGGTGTAGAGAAACAGAGGGATCGAAACGCAAAGGAGCGTTGAGACGATGGCAAAGGCCGGACCATAGCCGAAAGACGCTATCAAAAGACCGGTAACGATCGGACCTGCTGCATGGCCGACATCGAAGATGGTGCCGAAGGTGCCCATGGCGGCCCCGTAATGCCGGGCCTTGCAGAAATCGACCACCAGGGCTGCGGAAGACGAGGTGACAAAAGCCTCGCCCAGACCAAAGACCATGCCGGCGATCATCAGGGCGACAAAGCCGGTCAGGTGGGGGATGAGGGCAAAGGGAACGGCGCAGAGCAGCATACCGGCCACAATCAACGGCCTGCGGCCCCAACGATCGGACACCTTACCCATCAGCGGTTTGGCGATCAGAGTCACCACGATCTGCACCCCCCAGATCAGGCCGGCCTGAAAGACGTTGAGTCCGGCCACGGTGACCGCATAGACCGGGAGAAAGGCTTCCAGGGCACCCATGCTCATGTTCTGAATACCTTCCATCGAAGAGGTCATCAGTACCCGACGGTCGGCCACTACCTCGCGGATGCCTTGGGCAAAAAGGTTGAATCGTTCCGCCAAGTTTTTGCCTTCGGCCGGTTTGTCGCCGTTACGCAGGGTGAGAACCCCCAGGGCCAAGGCAGCCGCGCCGGTCAGGGCGCTACAGAGAAAGACGGCGCGATAGCTGCTCAAGCCTGCCTGTGCATCGCCGAGCAGGAAAAGCAGATAGCCACCGATGGGTGCTCCCAGAAGGGTGCCGGCGATGCCGACCGAAGAGAACCAGCTCAACATCTCGCCCTTGCGAACCCCGGCGATATCGGCCACCACCGCCATGGCCACCGGTCCGTAGATAGCGGTGGCCAGACCGTGGAGGAAGCGAACCACCACCAGGGCCGCATAGTCGGTAATGAACAGGTAGGCAAAAGGCATGAGGCCAAAAACAATCAGGCCAGCGAGCATGGTCCGCCGGCGACCGATGACATCGGAGAGCGCTCCGGAGGGCATCTTGAACAGGATGCCGGTTACCGTAGAAATGCCCACGGCCAAACCGATGCCTTCGGGGCCTGCGCCCAGGGCGACGGCAAAGAGCGGCAGCACCGGGTTTCTGGCCAGGGCATAGGAGAACCGGGCCAGGAAGCCGATGGAGAACAAGGAGCGCATGAGGGTGGTATCGGGCGGTGCAGCAACCAAGGTGGCAGGGTTCATAATGAATCTCCTTAAACTGCTTTGGTAGAGCCCGCATGGAGGGCGTCAAAGAGGAGTCGTGCGCGTTCCAGCAACTGGTGATCATCACCGGTGAGGGCAATCAAGCCGTCGAGCAGCGTTTTCAGTAGGTTGGCATCATCGGGCAATGCGCCCTCCTGCACATCGATGTATTTGACCAGTTCGCTCATCTTGGCCAGGGCCGGGTCATGCAGAGCGAAATCCCGAATCAGGACCTCAAAGGTGATCAACTCGCCCTGATGGGTAAACTCGCCTATGGCCATGTCAAAAGGCAGTTCGCCCTGGTCAAGGTTCGCGGTTTCCCCGGCACGAAGAAAACGAAAGCTGGCCTGAGGGTCGATGAACCGCCGGATGAGCCAAGCTGAACCCAAGCGGTCAATATAGGGCCGAGCGCGGGTGACCCAGGTTCGGCTCTGGTACTGCGAACGATCGAGCCGGGCAACCGGCAGGTCGGTTTGTTCGGGCCTTCGCAGCCGCTCCGAGATGGAGTCGAGCACCTTTAGGGTCTTGGCCGCCGCTCCGGAGGGGAAAAAATCACGTTCCCGCACCGCCTCGCACCGTTTGCGCAGCTTGCGCAAGGCCGCCGACAACTCCTTGACGTTCCCGCCGTCCCCCAGAGTGTCCGTTGTGGCGAGCAACGCCTTGGCTTCAATCTGAATCTGTTCGAACTCAGGATCGATCTGGGTTTGAAACAACTGCTCGATTTGTTGATCGGCCATGCCTTCGACCTGGGCGCACTGCAGGGCAATAGCCTCGCCGCCCAAAGCATTGACCTCGCCGATCAACCAGGTGATGTTCTCCAGCAGATCCTCGCGATTGGGCAGAATCTGGAGACCGGTTTTCAGTTGTGCCGCGCCGGTGGCTGAGATGCGCCGCCAAGTGCGCATCCGTGCCTTGGCGTTAGTGGCGGGGATCGAGTACGAGAAGAGAATCCATTTATTTTTCATAGTGAACAGAAAATATGTTACACTTATTCCATTGTCAAGTAGGAAAAAAAGAACTATTTTTCAATGACCGCCAAATTGGCGGCTACAACAATTACGGGTATGTTGATAATCAGACTCGCAACCGGATGACGTATACGGAGCATGGCAATGAAAGGATTACTGCGGATGTTTACTCAGGGAGACCGATGCACTCTGCTGGCTGGAGCTTCTGGAAAACACGTGGAAAAGTTCGGGCACTTCAAGGAGTTTCTCGGCGGCAACCGCAATGCCCTGCGCGCCCTGGCCGAGCTGGAGATGCTCTATTACAGTGGTCAATCCTTCACGTCCGCCGATATCGCTTTTCAGTATGAACAGCTGTTTGGTCAGGTGCGGGCCCTGGTCAATGCGTTGAACAACTTGTCAGAACACCGGTATGCACTGCTCAATCAGCAAGCCGATGCGATCAACGCGCACGTTCGCAGGGTTCTTCGGCCCCCGGTGATCCGGCATGACCTGCCGGCCGTGGTGGCACTGGCGGATTTACCTGCCACCGCCACCGGAGACGCCGGCGGCAAGGCCGCAAACCTGGCGCGGATTGCCCAGGAAACCGATCTGTTGGTTCCGCCGGGATTCGTGGTCACCGCCAGCGGCTATGATCGTTTTCTCAAGGACAATCACCTCGACCAACTGGTGCTTGATGAGCTGGCGGGCTTGTCTCCAAACGACCCTCAGTTGGCTGAGGTGAGTGAACGCCTCGTCAGCCTGATCCTGGGTGCCGATGTTCCCGAGGAACTGGTTTCCCTGTTGCAGGCCCATTACCACACCATTGAACAGCAGACCCGACCAGGTATCCGGCTGGCCATGCGCAGCAGCGCGGTGCGGGAAGATTCCGAGGCCTCTTTTGCCGGTCAGTACCGTTCGGTGCTCAATGTGGGTGGTGATGGATTGGCCGCAGCCTACAAGGAGGTAGTGGCCAGTTCCTTTTCACCCCGCGCCATCAGCTATCGTCAGATGGCCGGTATCGACCTCACCGAAACGCCGATGTGCGTGCTTGGTCTGGCCATGGTTGACGTGGCGGCCTCCGGTGTACTCTACACCGCTGATCCTGCTGGGGTTCTGGCGAATTCGGTGCAGATCAGTGCGCTATTGGGTCTGGGCGAACTCTTGGTCAGCGGGCATGCCGCTGCCGACACTTTTGTATTTGATCGGGAAACCGGCACGATCAGTCATCGGGAAATCGCCGTCAAGGGAGTGCGCTTGGATGCGGTTGCTGATGGCACGGAAGAACACCAGGTCAGCGAACACGAGGCAAAAGCAGCGGCGATTACGGACGAAGAAACAGGCCGATTGGCTCGGGCGGGAATTGAGCTGGAAGCACTGTTCGGCGGGCCGCAGGATATCGAGTGGGCCATCGACCGGGAGAGGCGGCTGTTCATCCTCCAATGCCGTCCCTTGCAGGTGGCGATCAAGGCAACGGAGCCGGTTCCTGAACCAGAGGCAGCTCCATTGTTGCAAGGCGGCGTTTGCGCTTCGCAAGGCATTTGCGCCGGGAAAGTGCAGCTTGTTGACGAACAAACTGATCTTTCGTCAGTTCCTGATCATGCTCTTGTGGTGGCCAAAACCGCCTCCCCACGTTATGCCGAGATCATGGGGCGGATCAGCGGCCTGATCACCGAGGTTGGCAGCACTACCTGCCACTTGGCTTCGGTGGCCCGCGAGTTCGGGGTTCCCATGGCGGTCAACCTCGTTGGCGCAGTCGACAGCCTAACACAGGGAACTGAGATCACTCTCTTCGTGCAGGAACGGCCATCGGTCTATAGCGGATTGTTGATCGACCATCAACCGGTCAAACGCCGGATAATGGACAGCTCGGTGCACCGGATGCTGCGTGCCGTGCTCGACCTACTCTCGCCACTCCATCTTACCGATCCCCATGATCCTTCTTTCCGGCCGGAGAACTGTGCCTCAATCCACGACATTATTCGCTTCGCCCATGAACAGGTGGTACGCGAGATGTTCGGCCTGTCGTCCGAGGCCGAAGACGAAGCGGTCACGGTTCGCTTGACCACCCATATTCCCCTGGTACTCAACCTGATCGACCTTGGCGGCGGACTCAAGCCCGGTCTCTCTACTTGTGATACGGTGACCGCAGATCATTTCATCTCATCGCCGATCCAAGCCCTTTGGCGCGGATTCACCCATCCCGGTATCAACTGGAGCGGCACGGTGCAATTCGATGGCAACCGCTTTCTCACCCGCCTGGCCGCCTCGGCGACCTCGGAGTTTGGTCCGGAACCCGGCGGCGACAGTTATGCCCTCATCGGCGCCGACTATCTCAATCTTTCGGCCAAATTCGGCTACCACTTTGCCACGCTCGACACTTTCTGCGGTGATGAGCCGGATCATAACTACCTCAACCTCCAGTTTTCCGGCGGCGCCGGCTCCTTTTTCGGCAAGACCCTGCGCCTGCAATTCCTGGCAAAGGTGTTGGGCGAGCTGGGATGCGCGGTGAACATCCAGGGTGACCTGCTCGAAGCCACTCTTAATCGACATGCCCGCGTTGACATGTTGGAACAGCTCGATCAGATCGGCCGTCTCCTGGCCAGCAGCCGCCTGCTCGACATGGCGATCACCAACCAGGAAGATGTCGACACCTTGGCCGCCGACTTCATGGCAGGGAATTATGATCTGCTCAACCGTAAGGATCAGACACCGCTCCCAGGGTTTTATACCCACCTGGGGCATTGGCGGCAGGTCGAAGAGGAAGGGGAAGTTTGCTGGCAGGCCGACGGCTCACGCTGGTTGGGCACACTCTCCACAGGTGTCTCAGGCGTGATGACCAAGACGCTCGGTCGTTCCTATCAGGAGCTGCTCGACACTATCGGCGCCTATTACTACTTCCCTCTGGCCATCAGCAAAAGTGGTGAGGTGAGCAATGGAGTGCTCTCCCTCAAGGTCAAACCACTGCACGGCAGCATCGATCAGGCAGGTGGGCTGGTCTTTGGCTTGCGAAACATCGGCAACTATTTTGTCTTTCGGATCAATGCGCTGGAAGACAACGCCATCTTGTTTGAGTTCATCAACAATAACCGTGTTGAACGAGGTCGATGTGACATGCCCATCACCAAGAGCCAATGGCATACGCTGGAGGTGTCGGTGATGGGAAGCAACGCATCCTGTCTGGTGAATGGCGAGGTTGTGTTCGAGTACCAGGCGGATCGCTCGCTTCATGGGTACATCGGTCTATGGACCAAAGCTGATTCGGTGACCCAGTTCTCGTGCCTTACCATCAATAATGGAGCCACCTGTCTTGACGTCACGTGACAGAAAACGTGACTGCCACGTGACAATTTCGCACAATACGAAAACGACACCATAACCGAAAGCGGAGTCACCCACCTACATGAAGGAAGCCTTTATATCGTCCAAGCAGAACCGCCCGGTGTAACGTGACCTTGCATTGGGCGTTTTTTTGGGAATCGAGAAAAAAGAGGCAAACAGCCTGGAAGCGGATCTTCGGAGGAATCCAAGGGATCCCAAACCACCTATTTTCTCTTACCAAATCGCAATGTCGAAAAAATGAAAACCATTGCAGATGGTGACTTTTCCAGAGGAAGCCATCTGTTATATTCGCTTTAAATACAATGCGTTGAATGCCTTTCCGCCCATCGTTGTCAGGCGAATATTATTTCAGCTTTCCCTGAAACGCTCCCGGCTTCCCCCCTCAACTGCCCCAAAACGATGTCACGCTGCAGGTGCGATGTCATCACCCCTGAAAAAAGAAGAGAGACCGATTGCAACGGTCACCTTTTCTATCCACACCAGGGAGATGATCACCCATGCAGTCCATCATTGTGTCACTCGCCAACCAGTACGCCCTTTCCACCGCCGAAGTCATCCAGGAAGTTGAATCTGCCTGTGCTCTGTCCCTTTCCCAGATGTACCGACAGGAAGTCATGGTCTTCCTCCGGGAGGAGATGCGCCTGGAGATCGTCGCTTACAGTAAAAAAGATGGGCTCCCTGTTCAACAGATCCTCGATCTTCCCGCCGTCCTCTCCCGCAGACGATTCATGGCCTTCCTGGAGGACCACCTGGCCACGGCCGCCGTGATCAAACAGGTCCGCCTGCTCAAAGGGTTTGAGCGGCGACTGCTCTG
>JAQUEZ010000002.1 GCA_028684915.1 Desulfobulbus sp. | reverse complement strand
GTGCACAGAAGTATTAAGCATAGCCGAGAATGGTGTAGATGCATTCTGACACTTCGTTGTCAGGAGCTGCCTGCACTTCAGGCATCACTTCCAATAAGTTGGTGCAATCGTCTTCTGAAAATGACAATTTTAAATTTATTGACATCTTGCTGGCGAAGTCATAGGCTTCAACCTGACATTATTTGTGCAGGAGGGGTTATGCGGGGACATCGAATTGGTTACATTCGAGTGAGTAGCTATGATCAGAATCCAGATCGACAACTGGAGGACGTATCAACAGACAAGATCTTTATCGATAAAGCGTCAGGGAAAGACGTTCACCGGCCTAGACTTGAGGAGCTCTTATCGTTTGTGCGGGAAGGTGACACCGTCGTGGTGCACAGCATGGATCGCCTCGCTCGCAACTTGGATGACTTGCGTCGATTGGTCCAAAATCTGACCCAGCGTGGAATTCGTATCGAATTTGTGAAAGAACACTTGGCGTTTACTGGCGAGGATTCGCCAATGGCAAATTTGATGCTATCAGTGATGGGAGCTTTTGCAGAATTTGAGCGGGCGCTTATTCGCGAAAGACAGCGAGAAGGAATAGCGTTGGCAAAACAACGAGGTGCTTACAGGGGCCGAAAAAAGGTTTTAACTCCAAAACAATCAGAACAGATGAGGCAACGAGCGGCTGCAGGCGAGTCCAAGGCAAAACTGGCCCGTGAGTTTGGGATCAGTCGCGAGACTGTTTATCAATACCTCAGAGACAACTAGCAGTATATTATATAGTGGAGACAATCGTGCTGCTCGGAGCTCAACAAAATACGGTGCCGGATTTAGGCTCGCTGGTGACCACACAGATCTTTGTGACCTCTACGAAACAATCCACTATTTTGTTCCCGAAAATGGCCTAATCCCTCCGCACCATGACGAACTAATCAGAGACGCTGTGGTGGAAAAGAGTCAGAGTGCAGTGGCAAGGGAGTCCGGGTTTGCCTTGTTGACAATTCAACGATACCTCAATGGTATAGGTGAGTCGACGCTAGGAAACCTCAGAAAGTTGGCCGACTATTTTGACGTGTTTGTGCCTTGGCTACGTGGCGATGATCCGAGGGAATACGAAGAAGCAAAAAAGAGTTCGATGATGGCAGTTATCGGGCCGCCATTCAATGGATCGTTTACAATAAGGACGAACTCATCATGCGGGGTCCCTGCGCATTGGTAGCCTACCTATTTGATCGCCCCAACGAAGAGGTCCTTGCCGATCTTCGCCGTGCGGTGCGACATAAGGCAGCAAAAAACGACAAAGAACCGAGAAGGGAGCTTTGAAATGGACAAACATGCGCACCAAATCGCTCCAGAAGCCTTGAAGCCATTCGCCAAATACATTTGGTGGAAAGTGCCTGATGAAGCTGTCGCTTTCCCCGCGCGGGTCATCGCGCAGGTGATGGATATAGGCGACTACTTCGATGTCCAGGCGCTGGCCCAGCTGGTTGGTGATGACGTGCTGCGTGAAGTCCTCACGCACGCCGAAGCAGGGTGGTTCAATGAACGTTCCTGGACGTATTGGCACTACCGTCTTGGTCTGGCCAAAGTGGATCAGGTGCCCCCCTTACCTGTGCGGAGATTCCAATGATAGGCCGGTTCAGTCCTCACATGCACATACTGCCACCCGCGCAGCAACGCCTTTGGCCGGAGCTTCGAAACGCGCCCAATCTCGGTTTCACGCTGTACGGCGGCACCGCCATTGCGCTCAGGCTTGGACACCGCGCTTCAGTCGATTTTGATTTCTTCTCGGAAAAACCACTTGACCGGGAAGTTATCAAGGAGGCCTTCCCATTTATTTTCCAATCCACAACGCTTCAGGATCGAAGCAATACATGGACGGTGCGTGTCCCCTATGGAAATTCCGAGCGGGAACACGTTAAGGTGTCTTTCTTTGGCGCGATCACTTTCGGGAGAGTCGGGGAACCTGACCTCACAGATGACGGCGTGTTGCTGGCCGCCTCTTTCGACGATTTGATGGCAACGAAGGTCAAGGTCATCCTTCAGCGAGCCGAGGCCAAGGATTATCGTGATGTCGTGGCAATGCTCAATGCCGGCGTGGACTTGTCGCGCGGACTGGCCTCGGCTCGTCTGCTGTTTGGTCCAGTCTTTCAACCAAGCGAAAGCCTCAAAGCGCTGGCCTATTTCAATGACGGCGATTTGAAAACACTTACGGCATCCGAAAGGGACACTCTTGTTCATGCCACGCTCGCGGTACGTGATCTTCCTCAAGTCGCGCTTCGCTCAACGAGCCTAACTGTCGACATGGCGCTAGAAGCGCCCCGCAATTTCCACGCCTTGGCCACGGCGTTCTGGTTCGCGGCGGAAAACGAAACGTCTGGCGAGCCTGTCGCAAAAATTCTGGAAACCTATCCGGAGCTTTCCGGCGCGGTCGCGGTGCGTCAGGCCATGGCGCGGGACGCTCAATTTCGCCCGGACAGGGGGCCGGACAACCGCGAGTGCTTACGGCTGGCCACCGGCGCGATTTGCGCCATGATCGACCAGGGGCGATTGTTGTTTGACGATGGCGCAATCGAAACCATCAAAACGCTGGCTATCGAGCGCCACCGCGAGCGCGATCGGGAGCGCTGACAGGCGTTCAGCTTCGGGGAATTGCCATCGCTTGTTTGTGTAGTGCCCAAACGCGCTTGACCTGGCTTTTGCTGCACGCCGCCAACCTGGCCGTTTCCGGAATACTGTGCCCCGCGCTGCGCAGGGCCACGACCCGCTCATGTACTTCCACATTCGTTTTGCGGTCGGTGTACCGGCCGGCGCTCTTCGCCAGCTCAACGCCTTGTCGTTGCCGCTCGCGGCGCTCCTCGTAATCGTCGCGGGCGATCTGCAGGGCGAGCTTCAACAGAAACTGCTGGATCGGCTCCAGGACTATCTTTGCCACTCCTTTTGCCTCAGCCGCAAGGTCGGACAGGTCGACCACACCAGGAATCGCCAGGCGGGCACCCTTGGCGTGGATAGACGCCACCAAGCGTTCAGCTTCGGGCAACGGCAAACGGCTGATCCGGTCGATCCTCTCCGCCACGACCACCTCGTCGGGTTGCAGGTTGCAGGTCGCCGATCATGCGCAGCAGCTCCGGGCGATCCGCACGGGCACCCGACGCTTTTTCTCGGTAGACGCCGGCGACATAATAGCCGGTGGCCTTCGCGTTTTCCACGATGGCCGCCTGGGGCGGGTAAGGTTTTGTTCGTCGCTACTGACGCGCAGGTAGATACGCGCCACCTTTAAGTCGTTCATGTTGGGGGCGATTCAGAATTCGGAAAAAATCGTACGTTTACGAAAAATAAATGTAACAATTACAAACTGTTCCCGATCTTGTTACAGCGCACGATGAGTTCGAAAAATTCCTGCAGATAACAGGTTGAATTTTCGAATATAATTCTACCTTGCCGTGCTTTATTTTCCGTTTTCTGAGGCGACCCCTATGTTAATTGTAGAAAGGCTTGTTGAGCGTTGTCTGCCTGTCTGTGACTTACAGAAAAGAGACGGCACAGGCTATTGGTTAAGGGCACCTATCAATTTAAAAGGGGGAACATCATGCAAGACTTTAAAAAGATTGTCGTCCCAGTGGATTTTCATCAGCATACTAATGATATCGCTGAGTTTGCCTCCGGCATTGCCGGTAAATTCGGAACCCCGATAACCTTTCTTCATGTGGTTGAGCATTTTGCGAGAATTGCCGGCTATACGGAAGGGTGCCCTACATGTGTCGTGGATGCCTATGAAGAGATTAACAAGCATGCGCAGAAGCAGATGGATGCATTGCTCGAAAAGTACAAAAGCGCCTGCTCTGGATGCACGGGGGTGGTGATCCGAGGTGAAGGAGACGCTGCTGTCGATATTGTTGACTATGCCAGGGATCAAAAAGCCGACCTGATTGTCATCGGGACCCACGGCCGCAAAGGCATTGAGCATGTTTTACTGGGCAGTGTGGCTGACAGTGTGTTGAAGCGAGCCTCCTGCCCGATCCTGCTGTTCAATCCGTATAAAGGCGACAGAGGGTATAAGATCGGCGCACACATCAGTGATGTCGTTCAACCGGTGTAGCCAAGTATTCATGGAATAGGGAGGCTGTCCTAACTGAATGAGTTTTTTTGTTAAATTAAATTCTGAGATACAGGGGCAACACAATGTAACGTTGCCCCTTTCTTGTGACCAGTACCCCTTGTGGGCTCCATAACCTTCTTCAAATAACCCCTTTGCGTTTCTTTCTGCTGAAATGGATCGGAGGGGGTCTTGAAAAGAGAAAAGTCAAATAAGTACACGAAGTTCCAACCTGAAGAAGCGCCAGCCCTAAAAGACGGCGGGTGCTTCTCTAGCCACGTTAAAAGAAAATCTGCTCTTCCCAGCGCCCTGATTTGTCCGCGATGAGAAGCTATTGTGGACTCGAATTGTTGCCAATATTGATTTCGTGGCTGAGCCGTATAGATCCATTCTTTAGCGTACGTTTTCGTTCCATTGGACTTCAAACCCTTTATTCAGCCGTTTGCCCAGTTGTTTGCTCGGGCGGAACGACACCATCTGCCGCTTGGTGCAAATACCGTATCAACGATTTTAGCGCCATTCCGATTATTGCCTGGTTCCGAAGGTAGCGTGGGGTTTGGCTTCTATCCGCATCTGTTCAAGTTGCCGAACGTGCCCACGTTCCTGTTCGATGATGCCATTAAGTTGGGTGATAGCTTCCGGATCGTCGAGGAAACCGGCCAGAAATTCGTAAAATCCGATGGTGTCCGTCTCGAACTCAATGCATTGAAGCAGCAGGTCTTCCAGGCTTGTGGCCTGGCCTAACCGCTGCTGCTCCAGCGAGAATGTCTGGCTGCGGACGATGTCCTGAAGCAGGGAACGGCCCATGGCTTCGAGCTCTGCCTGCTCGGTGGTTAGCGTTCTGTCTGCGTTGATGGCGGCGAATAACACGCCGTGTTTTTTTTCTTCGTCAGCCATCCAGTTTAAAATGCGAGCCAGTTCAGGATCTTTGGCTTGACCGGCGGCCCGACGATAAGTTTCTTCCCCATTCTGCTCAATCTGAACCGCGATATTGCGCACATCCGTAAGGGTAAACATGGATTATTCTCCTGATTTTTGATCCTTTCGGAATAACCAACGAAAGATTGCCAACCTGATTCGAACTCTATATTCAGATTCGACATTCCTCCCGTAAAAAAGCTCTATTTATTCAGACGTTCGCGCAGTTGTTTGCTCGGGCGGAATGACACCATCTGCCGCTTGGTGATGGTCATGGACTCCCCGGTGCGAGGATTACGGCCACGTCGTGGTGATTTGTCCTGAACATTCAAGGTGCCGAACAGGACCAGTTTTATCGACTCCCCGCTAACCAAGGTGTTTTTCATGGCTGCAAATACTGCATCAACGATTTCAGCGCCATTCCGCTGTGAAACATCGAGTTTTTCGTAAACGGAGCTGGCCAATTCCTTACGGGTTACATTCTTTTTTTCCATGCTTTGGATCCTTTGCTATAACGGGAATTAAATTCTATCATCAATGAATTCACAAGTTTTCATGCGTGATGTATTAAATCTACTGACTGATCACCCAGGGTGGCCGTTGACCTGCCTACCGATGGCGATAAAGGAGCACAACACGCTTCTATTCTGCGTGCATGATTTTACCCCGAATTCGCTTGAGGGGCGAGAGCTAAAAGAGACAGATGAGCCAGCAGTTTTATGTATGATAAAGGACGTTATCATACATAAAACAGCGTAGCCCAGGGAGGGTGCATGTCACAGGTATTAGTGATGAGAGGGGAGGGGGATGAAAGGGTGCTGCCGGCGCTCTTTGCTCCGGATGCGAAGACGGCCGAACGGGTGATTGAGTTCTTCACCGCGCACCTGAGAAACCCTAATACCCGTAAGGCCTATGCGAGGGCGACAGGCAGATTTGCGGCGTGGTGCACCGAACAGGGAATTCGTGAGTTGGGTCAGGTGCGGACTGTACATGTCGCAGCCTATATTGAGAGTCTGCAGGAAAAAATTGCGGCCCCCTCGGTCAAACTGCAGCTCGCCGCGCTCCGCATGCTCTTTAACTGGCTGGTCGTCAATCAGGTAATTCCGACAAACCCGGCCCACGCAGTCCGGGGACCCAAACATGTGGTCAAAAAAGGCAAGACGTCCGTGCTCTCGGCGGAAGAGGCACGTGAGCTGATCGATACGATAGAGATAGATTCCCCGATCGGTCTACGGGATCGCGCCTTGATCGGCCTCATGGTCTATACCTTCGCGCGTGTCGGTGCGGTCGTCAAAATGCGCGGTGAGGATGTGTACGTCCAGGGCCGCCGCACCTGGGTGCGGTTACACGAGAAAGGGGGGAAGCGTCACGAGATGCCATGCCACCATAATCTTGAAGAATACTTGGAGGCCTATATCGAGGGTGCAGGGATGAGCAGGGATGCGAAGGGATATCTTTTTCGCACGGCACGCGGGCGCAGTAATCAGCTTTCCGATAAGCCCATGCACCAGACGGATGTGTACCGCATGGTCTGCCGCCGCGCCAATAATGCAGGAGTTCGCACCCAAATATGCTGTCACAGCTTTCGCGCGACTGGGATCACCGAATATTTACGCAATGGCGGTAAGCTCGAAGTGGCACAACAGATGGCAAATCATGAATCAGCCCGCACCACTGGTCTTTATGATCGACGCAACGATCAGATCTCACTGGATGAGGTAGAGCGGATTCTTATTTGAAGTTGGCCACACGGGCAAGGGCCGCTGGGCCTTATACTATTGATCCTCTGGGCGCTAGTCTTGCTTAGCGTACAAAAAAACTTTTCGGAAGCTGTCCCTTTAACGTACTCTACGATCCGTTTCCTGAAGCGACCTCCAACACATCAATAATACTGCCGAATGTACCCATACGCCTTGTCAAACAGATCCTGATCCTTGACCTGGTACTTCACATAAATCACCTTTCGTAATGCTTTTTGCACCTCACGCTCTCCGGCCTTAGTGCCTTGCCACCCAGGGAAACGCACCAGTCGGACAATCTCATCAATATCGGTCACGATCCGCTCGACCACCACCGGCATAGTACCGTTCTTCACTTCCGCGAACAACTCGGTCAAGGCTGCCTTGGCCTGGGCCTGCTCGTCAACAGGGTCGACCTGCTTCTCAGCTTGCACGACTTCCTTGGCTAAGGTCAACAATTCTTTTAGAAAGTCGAGGCTATGCAATAAGCCTTTTTCATGCCTTTCTTTCAGTTTTTCCAGCCGCTCACCCAGGGCGACAAACGTCGGGTTGCCCTTGTGCTTGCGCAACCGGGCGATGAGTTTAATCTCGATCTCTTTGTATTTTTTGTCCGGGTCCTTGGCATCGAGCAGACCTTCGAGCACCTCGGCATCCATCACCAGGGTATCCAGGTCATCGCGGACGGTCTCCAAATGCACATTGGCGTGAACCAATTCGATGGTCTTCGCCCCGAGAGCATGCCAGAGCAATTTGCCGTTGCCACTTGGCGGCTTCACTGATTCATAGACATGGGTCAGCCACTTGTAATCGGTCTCGTAGGGGCCCAGACAAGGGTCGGGGGACAGCGCTTCCCACAGGCGGGAAAACACCGAATATTCTGCAGCGAATTTATCCCGCGTCTCGTTATTCGGCAGGCAATCCTGCGCGGCGATCAGGCCTTCGTAACCACCGACGGTTCGATCAACCCTCGGGAAGAACGCCAGGCATCTCACCATCTGCCCTGGCAGCACCTTCTTCAGTTCATCCAGATTGGTAATAACCTTTTGCACCGCTGTTTCATCGAAATCAAGCGCCGTAGCCACGTCATCAAAGATGCCCAGATAATCGACGATCAGTCCGTGGGTTTTGCCGGGATAGACGCGGTTGGTGCGGCAGATGGCCTGCAGCAGGTTATGGTCCTTCATCGGCTTATCCAAATACATAACCTGCAGGATGGGCGCGTCGAAGCCGGTCAGCAACTTGGAGGTGACAATCAGAAAATTGAGCGGATCGACCGGGTCCCGAAAGCGGTCGAGCAGTCGCTCCTCTTCGTCTTTGGAGAGCTTCCACTCGGCGTATTTGTCCGCCTTCCCACCCTGGGTGTGCATGACAATGGCGCTGGCATCCGGCCCGACCAGCTCATCCATGGTCCGCTTGTAAAGCACGCAGCATTCCCGGTCAAAGGTGACCACTTGCGCCTTGAAACCGTTCGGTTCCATTTTTTCCTGATAATGCTTCACTATGTGCTGGCAAATCGCGTTCACCCGGGCCGGGGCCTTGATCAGCACCGCCATCTTGGCGGCGCGCTTGGCCAGGTCGTCACGATCCTGTTCGCTCAGCTGATCGGTCATCTGCGCATAGGCTTCGTCGATGGCACCCTTGTCAATATGGAGCTTCACGTCCACGGCCTCAAAGTGCAGTGGCAGCGTGGCCTTGTCCCGGATCGAATCTTGGAAGGAGTAACGGCTCATATAGCCCTGTTCATCCTCATCGGCGCCGAAGGCCCAGAAAGTATTGCGGTCCCGTTTGTTGATCGGCGTACCGGTCAGTCCGAAAAGGAAAGCGTTGGGCAGCGCGTCACGCATCTTGCGCCCCAGATCGCCTTCCTGGGTCCGATGGGCTTCGTCCACCATGACGATGATGTTCGAGCGTTCATTGAGGCGATCATCCGCCTCGCCGAATTTGTGAATGGTGGTGATGATAATCTTGCGGGTGTCCACGGCAAGCAGCGCCTGCAACTCCTGCCGTGTCGTGGCGCCGATCATGTTCGGGATGTCGGCGGCGTTGAAGGTAGCAGTGATTTGCGTATCCAGGTCGATGCGATCCACCACGATCATCACTGTAGGATTGCCAAGATGGCGGTGCATCCGAAGCTTTTGAGCGGCGAACACCATCAAAAGCGACTTGCCCGATCCTTGAAAATGCCAGATTAGGCCTTTTTTGGGAGACCCGTGGACCACGCGGTCCACAATCAGATTGGTGGCTTCATACTGCTGATAACGACAGATTATCTTGATACGCCGATGCTTTTTGTCTGTTGCAAACAGCGTGAAATTCTGCAGGATGTCCAGCACGACCTGGGGCCGCAGCATGGAGCGGACCGAACGCTGCACATCAGCCAACGTCCCTTCAGATTTATCCTCGAGATCGTGCCAGGGGCCCCAGATGTCGATGGGCATGCGCACCGAACCGTAGCGGTAGCATTTGCCTTCGGTGGCAAATGAGAAGACATTGGACACAAACATCTGCGGCACACTCTGCTCATAACCGCTGCGAATGTCGCTGGCGCCATCCACCCAGGTGACCGCCGGACGTACCGGGGTCTTAGCTTCACCAACTACCAAGGGGATACCGTTGACCAACAGCAGAATATCAAAGCGGCGGCCACCTTCCTTGACCGGATAGACCCATTGGCTGGTTGCCACATAATCGTTGTTGCCCAAGTCCTCGAAATCGATCAGCCGCACCTGGGTATGCTCGCCATGTTCACCGAAGGGCATTGACTTCTCGCCCCGCAGCCATTCGGCGAACAGCTCGTTGGCCCGCACCAGGCCTTCGCTCTGTACCGAAAAAGGGATGGTTCGCAGGCGGTAGATCACCTCGTCGGCGCGGTCGGGCTGGGCCTTAATTTCCGGGTTCAGGCGGATGAGAGCATCACGCACCATGGCTTCGACCAGCACGTCGGAGTGTTGACGCGGCAGTTGCTCCGCGGGCACATAACGCCAACCTTGGATTTCGCCACCGTAGCTGGGACGCTCCCCCGCAACCATGGTTCCCGAGACCCTGCCGCAGAGCGTGTCGAGAATCATGTGCTCAACGGTGGTTTCTTCGTTAAACATGGGCAGCTCCATTCATGGTAGTTCCATTGATTACCGCTTTCAGCAGCTGTGTCAGTTTTGAAATGTGCCCCTCAGCCTGTTCAATATTCCTTTCTATGGAGGTCAGTTTGAATAACAAGAAATCCTGATCAGCGATGTCGACAACCGGAATTTTCATTCTCTTTAACGCTGACAAACTAATAGCAGGCTGAGCAGTTTCGTTCTTCAAAAGGCGCATACCATTTTTTCGATAAAGATAGTGAAATAGTGATAGCAAATAATTAGTTCGGCACAAGTCCTCATTGACTGTTATTTTAAGGGTATTGCTTGCGATGATACTTTCAGGATGATCCATTGGAAGAACTGCACATGTGCCACAGTTCTCGCCAATTTTAGCCATCACGATATCCCCGGGAACAACTTTACTTCTGATTTGCGTTAAGAAATGACTCTCTTCAATGTAGACATATTTCTCAGCTTCAAATTTACCACTTGTAACAAAACCACTTTGGATTACAGGAATACCTGATCTTCTATAATGAACAGTTTTGAGATTGCTTCCAAATGGGCCATCGGCAATGGCATTCCGAATTGGAGCTGCGACTTCTTCGACTGTTT
Source organism: Desulfobulbus sp. (assembly GCA_028684915.1). Next base: position 77,803 of record JAQUEZ010000002.1, on the reverse strand, counting down.
TATTGAGCAGCTCGCTATCCCCAGCGGACTTCCAAAAATGGCTCATCTGAACATGCCAGGTTTTTGAGAGTGCCTCCCGTAAACGCTTAAAATTTTCAATTGCCACATCCACAGCCCAAAGGATTTCGGCAATTCGCTTCTGTTCCTCAAGAGGCGGTAACGGAAACTCCTCGATACGCAGTGTCTTCCAATTGATTGTCGGAGAGAGTGAACCCACCGATATTTCAATCGCTCGTTCCATGAACATGTCGGATTGCAGAAAGAACGGCAGGAACTCCGGCAAAATCATCTTAGGCTTCGCCCGCACCACCATGGCATGGGCCGAGCAGATGCCATCGAATTCGGCCACAGCCAGCTTGCGTTGATACGCCCGCCGACGGCCGAAAATCACATCGCCTTTTTTGAAGGCCAGCTTCTGCCCGGTAACATCGGACGGATGCCCCCAATGGCGGAGGTGAATTGTTCTTGGATCAAGGTGTTCCAGTCCGACATAAACGTCCGTTGTCGCTTCAGCCGGGTCTACGCGATCGGCGACACTTTGCGCAATGTCACCGAACTGGATCATCTTCCATCCTTGTTTCAAGGATTGCACGTCCAAGGTCTACTCCTCCCCCTCGTCAGCCCAACGATAGTACACCTTGAGCTTGTTGCCGATATCGCATGGCAGGATGCCGTCGTGCTGCAGCCGCCCCACCACAATCCCTGGCGCAATTCCGATATTGTGGGCAAAGAGTTGGATATCGGCGAGGGTGGGATGTCCCTGTTCGAGAAACTGCCGTAAGGCCGCCGGTGGAACCAGCCGGTCACAGGCAAAAACATTGGCTTCTTCTTCCTGTTCACCATCCAGCCCTTTACCCTCTATGAACACATCTTTCCGGCCGTGCTTGACGATATGCCCGGCTTCATGAAAAAATGTGAACCAGAGATGGTCGTTGCTCTTGTAGCGCAGGCTGAGTTGAATCACCGCTTTGTCACCCAACCACCTGGTGGCTCCGTGGACCCCGGTTTTGGGCAATTCAGGAATAAAAACCACCGCCACTCCTGCTGAGGCGCAGAGCTCAATGAGTTTGTCCAGAAATACCTGCGGGGTTTCCGTGGTCAGCGCCCGGATATCAGATAAAATTTCCTGAAACCGTTTCTTGTCAAAAGGGGCACAAGTGATTTTTTTGGCTTCGATTTCACCTTGACGCAGCCAGGCGGAAACCGACTCGGCGCAGGTCTCAAATCGTTGGGTCTGGCGATAGGCCACCTGGTATTCGGTCCAAACGGTATGCCACTGCTCGGGCGAAGCAATACCAAAAAAACTGAGCACCGCTTCCAGCAGTTCTGTCTTGTTCTTGATTTTGGGAAGCCACCCCAGTTTCGTCATCGCTTTTACCGGGACTTTATCGAGCCAGTCCAGATGGTTTTCAAGGCGCTGTTGTTCAGCCAGGCGAACACGGTCTTCCTGGTACTGGCGCTCAAGATTGTTCCAGAAATGGGCCGGACGGCCGAGAGTGCGCTCCAGTTTGAGAGAGGTCTCGGGCGTTATCGGGGTTTTCCCCTTGATGATTTCGTTGATGGTTTTTTTGGCCAGCCCCGTTCTGGAAGCTAACTCAACCTGCGTCATCCCCAGGCTGTCGATGTAGTCTTCCAGAACTTCGCCCGGCGTGACCAGGGAATCGGGCTGATACTGGTTTTTAGGCGTATTACTCATGTGTATCCTCCACTCCCATGATTTTAATAGCGGTGATCTGCGACCAGTCCAGGCCGCCATCCCCTAACTTAGGGATCGGATTATGATCAGGGACAAATATCAGGCGATAGGGGTGGTCCAGATCAACGGAAAGCTGTCCGGCACGGCGCCCCCCGGTGAGTTCATGGCAACGGCTTGGTTTGCTCTTAGGAGGCCAGAAATCCTTAAGGGATTGAGCGGCCCTGAGTTCCGTCAAACGAATCCGGATTTTTTTGGCTCGAATGACCCCATGCTGCTTCTCAAGCTGCACTTGTTCGTTGAAGGATCTTTCTATTTTCTTATTTTTAAAAGATATAATCAATTGGGCTTTCCGTCAATAATTATTAACCCGATGGGTTAATCAAATTTAAATACACTGAAGAGCTGATCCATTGATTCTCTGAGCTTCAGAGAGCTTTCCTGCCAGTCGGCAACAGCCTGTTTCAGGCTGACTGTATCGGGCGCCCCTTGACCGTTGCCATTACCGTTATCTCCCCGCACATAAAGCGGAATACTGAGATTACCGCCTTTCTCGCGGATCTCAGCATTGGTGACCACCTTGGCAAAGCCATCGTCATCGCCAAAATTCTGGTATGAACGGACAATGCGCTGAATATGCTCTTCGGTGAGGAAGCTCTGCGCCCGTTCGCGGGTGACTTCGTTGACGGCGTTGATAAAGAGCACCTTGTTCCTGCGCTCCTTGGGTTTGTTCATGCGGCAGATGACAACACAGGCTTCCATAGGTGAGTTGTAAAAAAGGTTGGGCCCCAGGCCCAGCACGCATTCCACCACATCATGGGCGACCAGCTTCTCCCGCATCGCGGACTCTTCATTGCGAAACAGCACACCGTGCGGGAATAGGATGGCGCAACGACCCGTCTTGGGCTTCATGCTCTTGACGATATGCTGCCAGAAGGCGTAGTCAGCACGACCCTGCGGCGGGGTACCGTAGATGTTCCGGCCCCAGGGATCGGCAGCCCAGGCGCTACGATCCCACTGCTTGATGGAGTACGGGGGATTAGCCAACACCACATCAAACTGCATGAGTTGATCGCCTTCAACAAAGGCGGGGTTTGCGAGGGTATCGCCTCGGACAATACGGAAATCCTCGATGCCGTGCAGAAACAAGTTCATCCGGCCGATGGCTGAGGTGAGCAGGTTACGCTCCTGGCCGATCAGACGGAGGTTGCGCCATTCCTTGTTTTGGCGCTTCAGGTGGGTAACGGCAGAAAGCAGCATGCCCGCCGAACCACAGGTCGGGTCGTAAATGGACTCGCCCGGCAGAGGTTCGAGCATCTCGGTCATCAGGTGAACCACGGTGCGATTGGTGTAGAACTCGGCTGCAGTATGGCCGGAATCATCGGCGAATTTTTTTATCAAAAATTCGTAGCCAATTCCCAGCTCATCCTCGGGGCAGTTGGCCAGTGAGAGCGTTTGCGAGCTGAAATGTTCGATGAGCTCTCGCAGCATGTGATCGGGCAGCCGGTCCTTGTTGGTCCACTGAGCATCGCCGAACACAGCGTAGAGGGTGTCCGGGTTGGCTCGTTCAATTTCCCGGAGTCCATCTTGGATGGCTTTGCCAACATTTTTAACCTGGTTGCGGGTTACCTTCCAGTGCGCTTCCACCGGGATCTGAAATCGATGTTGCTCAGGAAGTGCGGCATATTCCTGATCACCGCCAGATTCAGCCAAGGCAGTAGACAACTCTTCATCGTACACATCGCAAAGACGTTTATAGAACAGCAAGGGAAAGATGAACTGCTTGTAATCTCCGGCATCAATATGACCGCGTAGCAGGATCGCCGCGCCCCAAAGGTAGGACTCAAGTTGCGATTGAGAAATGTGCCTCATTTCTTTAACACCTGCCCAAACCAGAGGATGGCCGCTTCCCCTTCCTTTTTGGTGATTTCATCGACCGTCCGACTATGGCGGATACTGTTTCTCAATTCTGCCAGTTGGCCGAATTTGCCAGCGAGCGTGTCTTTGTTGTTAAACTTGGACTCGAACGAGGACCAAGTTGCCTTTGCGGTCATGGCCTCTTGCAGTTCGCGCAGATCGAAAAATTCCATCATACTAGCGAGATTACTGTATTGATCGACATCCAGGGCGGCATTCTTCTGTGCCGCTCTCCTGATACGCTCCTCAACCTTAACCCTGACATGCTCAGGCAATTGGGCTACATCATTACTGAGTGTATCGACAATCACCTTCCGCAACGTCAGTTCGATCTGTTCCACATTTTCGTCCAGCTCACGTAGTTGCGGTGTTAAATCTAGACGTTCTTTCACTAAGAGATTTTCAATCGCCTCTTGGATGGTCCGCTGCCGCTCGGTTATGAAGTCCTCATAATCATTGGCGGTAAATGGATTACGCAGCAGGATGGCTAGAGCCTTAGGTGATATAAAGTGCGATTCCAGGATGCCTCGTACGGTAGCCTCTCCATTGTTAACGATGAGTTCCGGCAGATAGGCATTGGGCAACCTGTCGCGGATCACATGCCTGTTGGTGTCCATACTTAGAGGCGTGCGGTTAAGTATCGTGTTGGCCAGGTTGTTCTTAAGATTTTTGGTACCCCACGAGGCCGGGACAATGTGATGATCGTCTAGATCTCCATGCTGGGGTATGTTCCCAGTCATCCAGTCTCTGGCTCCCTGCAGGACAAGGAGATTGAATATACCGTTGTAAACTGAGGTGCCGCGCTTGGTCTCTTTGCGCAATTCCAGACTTTTGAAGCGCTGTTTGAATTCCTGAATCAAAAGTGGTTCGGTTGCGTCATCCTCCATCCAGGCTTTGACATCCAGATAGTCACGGGCGCTGGTCGATTCAACCGAACCGGAGTAACGATTGATGAAAACCGAGGCCCAATACCAATGCCGAATCTTACGCTGAGCATCCAACCTTTTGTTGGCCGGCAATGTTGAGATGTGATGCTGCAAAGAGGCGAATACAGGCAGGATTGAGACGTAGGGCAGAAATTGCGAAGAGACGACTCCAAACTCCTGGGGATGACGAAGTAGCTTGATCGCCTTTTCCAACGAGGTGACGGCACTATCCCAGCGAGCTTCGAAGTCGCCGATGTTTGGGATGAGTATTTCCTTCCGACGGAGCCCACCTGGATCTCGGACCTGCTTTTCCTGCCCCGGCAAGAGATAATAAAGGTATTTGGGCGAACAGTAGGTCTGCAGCAGAATTGACATAATCTGCAGGATATAGACATTCATCTTCTCGGATTCGACAAATTCCAGGCGAGACGACACCTTGCGCCACATGTGCTTGAGCTGCAATCCCTTTGGTGTCAGCAGGGCGTTGATCAGATCGAATACATCGAGACGAATCCCCCGGCTGTTGATCTGGGTGAAGATATCACAAACCTTGTCGACTTCCAGATCCCGGTCAAGCTCGATATAAGCGATCTGGTATTCTTCGGTTATCCCCTTGAGATGCTCACCGAAATCCTTGGCGTTCTCCACATGTTTTCTGGCAATCTCTGTCTCGGTAGGATCGGTTGCGGTGTCCGCAACTTTCTTCCAATAATCCCCATAACCCTGGACCCAGCCATAAAGCTCCCACCCCCCAGTCCCAAGAATGGATAGCGGAAATACATGCTCGTGATACTGGATTTCGCGTTTGTTGAGGATTTTGTCGAAGCGCTTTGAAAGCCAGTCGTACTGAAAGGCCTCGTCGTATTGTTCATTCATGAACTTGTCGACATGCACAAAATAAACGGCCCGGCTGGTTCTATTGGGCATGGGGACCTGCGGCGCAACAAAGGCATAATAGAGAGCAGTGAGCCTTTGCTGGCCATCGAGAACGATGCAATCAGGCTTCCCTTTTTCGTAGGTCCAGGGTTGTTGCCCTTTGGTGTTGTCGAAGCCATAGATGATCTCGCAAGAAAGCGCTTCGAAGTTTTCCTTCTTGCCTTTCCAGAGGAGAAGACTGCCGATGTAGTAGTCGAGAAAAATGGATCGCATGAGGTCCCGAATATCCCACGGTCGCCATTCAAAATCCCGCTGGAAGTCGGGTATAACAAAACGCCCTTCCTTGAGCCGGCTCAAGAGGGTATTTAAGCTGACATGATCTGGTTTCTGTGCATCTCTCATGTAATTAATCCTTCTTTTGCGAGCAGCACCTTCAGTCGATCCTCGGCCGCATACGCCGCTTGCAACGATTCCTTGAGATTGGTGATGGCTTGGTCAATCGTCATGGATTCTTCTTCGATAACCGGTTCCACATAGCGTGAGATATTTAAGTTGAAATCGTTATCCCGGATTTCGTCCAGTATGACCACACGGCAGAGCCCTTCGACATCCTGATAGTCCTGGTACAAATGATGGATGTTGGCAACGTGCTCGGGCAGGAGTTCGTTCTGGGCCCGGCCGGTTTTGAATTCTTTGGAGGCGTCGATGAAGAGTACCTTTTGCCGATGGGCTTTTGGTTTGGTATCGCGAAAAACCAGCACGCATGGCGCGAGACCCGTGCCATAAAAGATATTCTGACCAAGCCCGATGACTGCTTCAAGCATGTCCATCTCCAGAAGTTTGCGTCGGATGATGCCTTCCTTGGACATGCGGAACAGTACCCCATGCGGGAGCACCACTGCCATGCGTCCTGTCTTGCGGGCCATGGACTTTATCATGTGCTGCACCCAGGCGAAGTCTCCTGATTTAGACGGTGGTAACCCGGCAAAATTGCGGCCGTATGGATCATTGATCCATACATCATCCCCCCACTTTTCAAGAGAAAATGGAGGGTTAGCGATCACGCAGTCGAAGGTTGCGAGACTGTCGCCTGAATAAAATGCGGGTAACCGGAGCGTGTCGCCGCGTTCAATATGAAAATCTTCGGCGCCGTGGAGAAAGAGGTTCATCCGGGCGATGGAGGAGGTGGTTAGGTTTTTTTCCTGGCCGTAGAGTTTGCCCAGCATCAAGTTCTCGTCACCGCCATGTTCTTTGACATGATGCAGGGCTTCAAGGAGCATGCCCCCGGTCCCGCAGGCCGGATCGTAGATAGTCTCTCCAGCTTCAGGGGCAAGGATGCGCACCATCAGCGCGACCACGGAGCGCGGGGTGTAAAACTCACCGGCTTTTTTGTTGGTGAGGTCGGCAAATTTTTTGATCAGGTATTCGTAGGATTGGCCGAGAATATCGGCCTTGCAGTGTTCGTTGCCCAGGCTGAGCGATGAAAAGTGTTCAATCAGGTCTTTGAGCAGCGAATCGGAAAGGCGGTCCTTGTTGGTCCATTGGGCATCACCGAAGATACTGTGAAGAGTATCCGGGTTGGCTTGCTCGATGCAACGCATGGCCGCCTGGAGCGCGTGACCGATGTTGGCGCTCTTGGCACGGACCTCCTCCCAATGACAACCTTCGGGAACCTGAAAGCGATGGTTTTCTGGGAATTGTGCAAAAGCTACGTCTCCATCGGATTCTTCCAGAGCGGCAACGAGTTCTTCGTCATAAACATCAGAAACCCGCTTAAAAAAGAGAAGCGGGAAAATGTAGGTCTTGAAGTCAGCTGCATCGACGGGACCGCGTAGAATATTTGCGGCTTCCCAGAGGTGGTTGCATAGTACGTTTTTATCCAAAACTGCTTACTCGGTAGAGTAGATTAATTGTCACCCAAAATAGATTAGAATATAAATTCTAGGTGGCCAAGGCCAATATATAGTCTCAATGAAGCGCAACTCGCTATTCTGATTCAACAGCAGCAGGCTTTTTCTTGGTCCGGGCGACTATCGCTTTTTTAAGATTGGCCGGAATGCCGCGTTCCTTCCCTGATGCAGACCGTTTCTCGGAAAGCGCTTTCGCACAAAGAGGTTGCCGAGCGGAAAAACCGTACTTCTTGCGATATTCTTTTGAATCAAGGCCATGAGACTTCAGGTGCTTTGGGGACAGCATCTTGAACTCTTGGCCGCATTCCAGGCAGACCACCTTGTTCTTCTGGATAGATTTTTTAGGATCAACAGCCGGGGCGGTTACTTCTGCTCCTGGCTCTACAGCACCGCCTGCTTCAGTGTCCTGCAACGATTTCAGTGCTTGGAAGGTTTCATTTAGGGCCGTTTTAATTTCATCGGTGGTCATCTGCTTGCTGCTAATTTGCGACTGGACGATTTCGGCGGTCATTTCTACAAGTGTTTTGCTCATTTGTTCCTCTAAAGGTTAATATAAACAGGAGAGGTCTTGACTAAAGATTGCTGGGTTCAGAGGCGACGGCCTCCTATGAAACCCATTGTTAACGATTATGGTTTGCTCATAAGCGCGCTGACAGTTGGCGCTGCGGCGAGCGCAAGATTAAAGACTTGTGAAACTAATTGACGAATTGTTTCACTGCCAGCTTCTTTTAGCCCTCCACCCATAACGCTTCGAATTTTTGAAATCAGTGGCTCCTGCTTCTCAAGGGGTGCTGGGACATATCCCAAAACCGCTAATCCTTTCATCGTCAAGCGGACTTGAAGGTACTGACTTTCATTGAGCAGAGAGCCTTTATGGGTGAGAAATCCTTCTTCGGCAAGAAAATTTATCACCTCACCACCTATCATCAGGTCATCCCAAGTATCATTGAAAGAGGCATCTTGAGGAATCGCGTTCATGGAAATGTCTTTCATATTGATTTCGACAGGGACGGGAAATGCCGAATATAATTTGTCGAAGAGCGCGACGCATATACGATTGAAACTCTCAATGTTTTCTGGCTCGGCCATTTTGTTCTCCTCGCTAACGTGAAGTTCAGTGCATGCAAAAATGAAGCTGTAGGTATTCGCTCTACATTGACTTCCGTTGGTGGTCAAGCTGATTTCAATTTCAATCAAGGTAAACAGGAGACTGAGAACTTGAACGAGTGAGGTAAGGTACTAAAGAATCTATAGGATTATTTTTCTATGATTTAGTACCCTTTGGCTAGGTCAGGATCGTGAGGCTTTCTTACCTTGCCGTAGTGTTAAATTTCAGGAATCAGAGCCCTTGGGGCATACGCGCGAACAACCTGATTTTCATGTTTTAACGCCATTCAATTTTGGCATCCGTATATGGTTTATCTTTAGGGAATCCCACATTCGAAAATACGCGCTGCCCGCTTTCGTTTGTCCAGCTATAAATAGCATCGCGATATTTAGATGGAGCTTTGGTCTTAATTTCTTGGTTCACATTCGAGCCTGTGCCTAACTGTCTTTCCTCGTATTGTGATGGGATTTGCTTATATTGTTGCGACTTAGAAGAATTTTCCTTTTGTTTTATTTTGTTTTGTTGTTCAATGTTATTTTTAACTATATTTGAAAATATTTTAGAGGATTGACTTGGTATTTTATCAAGAAATGAAAAAACGATTAATAAAAATATTATTGCAAGTAATATTTTGTATGCAAATTTTCTATTGTTTCTCTCCAGCGACCCACCATCATATCCTTTGCTAAGCATGATATCTTCAACATGTTGGATATGTTTAATTTTATTTTTAATTGTATTTTCCAATTTGTATCTTTCGATTTTCCTCACATATTCATCCAGTTCGTTATATCCAAATATTTGATTTTGGTACGATTTTATGTGTGGAATCAAGCCATTCAGTTTTACTACCCCATTGGGCATATCTGTTTTAAATTCACAATTTCCAACAAAAACAACTGTATTGATAAATATTTTTTCTGTTTCTCTTAATAATTTTTCTAAAACTTTTACGTGTTTGTAGTTTTGCCTTGATGGATTTTGAAATTTATATTTTCTTTTAAATATTACTTGTGTCCAAAAAGGACCGACATTAGCGAAAATCCAGTTTGATATATTTTTTGTCTCTATAACAAATATACCAAATCTAGAAACGACGATATGATCTATCTGTGTTGACCCATCTTCTGTTGGTAACAAAACATTTTTTATTATTCTGTAATTTTCCTTGTCCAGCCTACCTTCAATGAGAGAATTAACCTTATACTCTCCTATAATTCCCTTGAACCATGCTGAATTAAGGATAGTACCAACGATGGCCAGAAGAGCCAATAAGAGGAATCCGCTTATCATTTTTTTCTATGAACAATATTTGTGATCAGGTCGGTTGAATCTACCTTGTATTAATTGGGGCCGGACTAACATTATTTTCTCCCTATCAGGCAACATTTTTCAGAGGAATGTTGACCCGAAGCAGAAAACGTGGTGCGTCCCCTATTATTATTATTCTCTGGCCGGTAGTCGCGAGGCCCAACAAATACCACAACGCGGTAGCAGACTTCAGGTATACATCAATGCTTGCAATGTGTTCCACATGGAAGAGTCAAAAAGTCGCGTCAGATTAATGATCTACACAGCTTTTGTGACATTGACAACGACTTCTATATAAAGTATTTAGTGTTTAAGATCGTCTAAAATTGTCATTCGGCTTTATTTCTGTAGCAGTTTTCCGTCCAAATTTACAACTAAGGAGGAAGCTAAATGTTTAATTTACCTAAAGTTAAAAAGACATTGACCGGCTTGGTTAGCGGCAAGAGCATAAAAAAAGTAGTCGCGAGTGTGGTCTTGGCCGCCGGACTTATTGTCGGTGGCGCAGCATTGCCAGCAAATTCGACGGCCGCAATGTCCAACCTTCAATACGGAGCACCTGTAGAACAAGGTTCACAGATCGGTGCATTAGTGCTCACATCCTCCTCAGGGGAATTAGGCAGAACAGCATGGCATGAATCACATGCATCGCATTCTTCACACGCTTCGCACGCTTCACATTATTCCAGCCGATATTAATGTCTGATACCGGAATTGAATACTCGCTGGACGACCTTGGTGAATGTGCAACAATTTGCGTTGACACTCGGGTCTTCAGCGAAGCTTCAATTCTGAAAACCGCTTATTGGTTGACGGACGATTATTACATTTACCTGTCTCGGGATAAAAAAGACCCCGCAGTAAGTCTTGCAGCCGAATTAAGACTGAAAGAACCGTCCGATGACAGTCATAATTTGCTGGAAATTGCCTGTCGGAAGTTCAGCAATCATCTAATCGATCAAGAAGTTCGCCAATTTGTACAATCAGAGACTTCGGTGCTCAGAGACACTTTAGTAAAGAAAGCGTTCTTTGAGGGTCATCCACGACCCACGGCATGATTGATGCTGAAAGCACACACTCGTTTTCTCGACAATACAATCTATCCCAAAAAAGCGGTTGCTGATGCGCGCATGGCATATCGTAGCTATTGCGACTTTGCTATCGACACAACCGGCAGTCTTCTTCCTCAATTGATGGTAACCGTCAAGTCAAAGTATCAAGACAACAGCCATCAAATAATTCTCGAATTCTGGAATTACCTTCTCGACTTAGCCTGTCAAATCAAGACGGAGGAATGACGCATGGCAGATTTCTTGTCTTTAAGCGCGTTTCTTCCGAAACCAGGTTATCAGTTTTTACCTTTTGATTTTACTCGGCTTGAATCCGGCGAGTATCTGCTCGTAAATCTTTCCGGCGAACATCTGATATTACCAAAAGTCGCCTTTGACGCCTTTACAAAGAAGCAGCTTACAGTCGCCTCCGACCAGTATTGGAATCTTAAAGCGAAGCAGTTTTTGTTAGATTCATACGACAAAGAAATATCCGAAGACTTGCTCGCGTCGAAGTACCGTACAAAAAAAGCTTTCTTGGACGGTTTCACTAAGTTGCATATTTTTGTAACTACCATTCGATGTAATCAAGCTTGTCAATATTGCCAAGTTTCGCGTCATAACGAAACGGCAGGCGAAAGCTCAGATATGAGCCTGGAAGTCTTGCACAAATCAATCGACCTGATGCTTCAAAATCCGGCACCAGCCGTGACGATGGAGTTTCAGGGAGGCGAGTCACTGTTGCGCTTCGATCTTGTGAAGGAAGGTGTCCTGTATTCCAAAGAGCAGAACAAAAATATCGGTAAACAAATCGAATACGTAATTTGTACAAACCTGACATTACTGATAGACGAATATTTAGCTTTTTGCGAAGAACACGGCGTGCAGATCTCAACTTCCTTAGATGGCCCAGCCGACCTGCATAATAAAAACCGGCCGCTTGCCAGCGCGGACGCCTACGCGATCGTTACACGGAATATTCGACGGGCACAGGAAGCCTTAGGTACAAGTGCCGTATCGGCGCTCATGACAACATCGAGAGAAAGCCTCAAATATCCAAAAGAGATCGTCGATGAATACCTCGCTCTCAGATTGCGGTCAGTATTTGTTAGAGAACTCAACCCTTTCGGTTTCGCAATAAAAGCGAAGCAAGCAGTCGGATATTCAATCACTGAATTCATTTCTTTCTACAAAGAGATGCTTTCGTATATTTTGAAAGTTAATCGTGAAGGTCAGACCTTCTCAGAATCATACGCATCGCTTCTACTTACAAAAATTTTGACACCATGGCCGGTCGGATTTGTTGACCTCCAATCACCGGCCGGTGCAGGTCTCGGTGTTGTAGTCTATAATTATGACGGGGACGTGTACGCGTCAGACGAATCCAGAATGCTAGCTGAAATGGAAGACACATCTTTTCGGCTTGGTAATGTCATCGACAACAGTTACGAGGAGATCTTCTTCGGCGAGACGATGCAGAATATCGCATTGGCAAACTGCAACGAAGCTTTAGCCGGATGCTCAGACTGCGCTTATCACATCTATTGCGGCGCAGACCCAGTTCGACATTATGCAACACAGCGAGATTTCTACGGCCACAGGCCGACTAGCGATTTTTGCAAGAAAAACATGTTTATACTCAAATATGTTTTCGAGTTAATCACCGCTGCTCGGCACGACGCAGACCTGGATCGGATCTTATGGGCCTGGATTACACGTCGAGATGTTAACCAAATGGACGATCCAGGATACTGCCAGTGAAGCTGCATACCAAAGCAAAAGCCGTCGGCGTCAATAATCGGCTTGTAGCTAAAATTACGAATACACCCATTACTGAAAAACGCGAAGATTACTTTCTGATCGTTGAGGATGTCGATGCGGAGCTTGATTATAACGGTTATGCCGGAATTTTAACAAAACGGCTTCCAGAGCCAGATAAGCTCCTTACGCCTTGGATTGGCGGCTTCGACAATATGGAAATGCTCAAGCCTGGGTATATTATTTCAGTTGAGCAGAACGGTTTCACGCATGTCATTTATAGACCAGAATCGCACAACAATACGCTGTTTGCGACCGGAAGATGTAATAATAACTGCATAATGTGTCCGCAGCCTCCAACAGATTCTGAAGAATTAGGATGGATCGAGAGCCACCTGCGATTCATAGACCTTCTTGATACCGATCTAGAAAGGCTGTGCATTACAGGAGGAGAACCGACTCTTCTTGGAGACGGACTGATAGACATTTTAAAGAAATCCACACTCAGTTTACCTTCAACTGAACTCTACATGCTGACCAATGGTCGGCAATTCGCTGAAGAAAGGTATGCACAAAAAATCGCCGCAATACCGGAGTTGAAACTTCTCTGTGCAATTCCCGTTTATGCGGATGTTGCACCACTGCACGATTATATCGTTCAGGCTGAAGGAGCCTTCGCCGAAACTGTCAAAGGATTACACAATTTAGCCCGTTACCAGTTACCAGTAGAAATTCGGATAGTGTTGCATAAGCAGACAATCCCACGCCTGTTGTCACTGGTGGAGTTTATTTATCGAAATTTCCCGTTTGTGAACCATGTTGCATTGATGGGACTCGAAAATATGGGCTACGTAAAAAACAACTGGGATCTATTGTGGATCGATCCTGTAGATTATCAAGATGAACTAGATGCAGCTGTGCGGTATCTTCACTATCGCCAAATGGCCGTCTCGATCTTCAATCTCCAACTTTGCATACTAAATCCAACATTACATCCATTTGCTCGACAAAGTATCTCTGATTTCAAAAACATCTTTCTAGAACAATGCAACAGCTGTGCATCGAAGGATACTTGCGCAGGATTATTCAAATCTTCAAAGACACGGCATAGTCGTGGTATAAAACCATTAACAACGGCTGTGCTCACCGACTCATTAGCTAGTTGAAATCCCATGGATGCTTATAGAAGAAAGCATTTCCCCGTATGCGTTCTAGCGCTATTCAGTCTCATCCTGCTTCAGACCGGCTTTGCTTTTTCAGCTCACGAACATAAAGAAAAATACTACCAAGAGAAATGGTGTAGCGAGCACAACGGACAAGCCGAAGTGGTTTTGCCGGATAAGACCCGCGCAGATTGCATTACGGATACTCACGCGATCGAATTCGACTTCGGAAAGAAATGGGCCGACATCTTTAATTGAGCCCATAATTATTGCTTTTTTTATGTTAATGTTAGGGAGAGATGGAATGATTCATATCCCCTGCAAAGTATTTTTTTCGATTACGCCGCTGTTGAGCGGAATCTGTTTAGTTCTGGTGCGAGCGAAGGACGTCGGGCAACATGCTTCAGAGATATTTTGACTCGAAGCAGAAAAACGTGGTACGCCCCTATTCCACTATAATTATTATCATTATAACTTTTGAATTATACGGTATTGTTTCATCAATTCTTCGTTTGGAATACCACATCCTGCATGATCGCTGTGATGCTGGCAACTTGCTAGAAGATAATCTGTAACCCACCTAAACTTTGAATAAATACCGTTATCAAGATAAATACTCTTCTTTATATTATTTACTATTCTTTCTAGCTTTGACTTATTTTCAAATGCATAAATTAAATAGTCTACAAACAAGGCAACATCTTGAGTTAGTGAACTTTTACGGCCACCATTATATATCCACTGGAATAAAATATTCCTTTCTATAGCATTGTATTCTGACGAACAAGAATTGTCATGATTTACTTTGTCGATGAGTTCTTGGGCTGATTCAAGTTTGAGTTTTACCACAAGATTGTTATCTAATATTACCCTCGGATATACTGCGACCCTTTCTTCTAACAAATAGGCATTTACATATGCAGGGCCAACAACTTGACTGTCCTTAGAGCTGAAGTATGCCTCGCCACTTGATATGCCACCTCTTAACCAGAGATTTATTTCAGCCAATTGGAATTGAATCTTTTGGACCGCGATACAGAGTTGCCGCAATATTTTGATATTTTCTGATTGATCAAATCCTGCCTGTACAGATAAAATAACTGAATCGCTAATTACTATTGAACCTATATTTTTTTTGACATCTATCTGCTTAAGGTCATTAATTATACTATTGATAAGTTGAAAATATGTATATATTTTCTTCTTATCTTCCCTATTTTTGCTTTTGGCCAATTCCTTGAATCCTAAAATGTCAAGAAATGCTACATAGTAATCAGTGTATTCAATCTCTGGATTGCTTCTCATGTATATATATTTCCCGGGTCTAACGTGAAGCTAAGGAGCGACGTGAGTTTACACCGTTGAATTTTGATAAATCTGATAGTTTGATTTTAACTGTGAGTTTTGAAAAATTGCGAACATTAAGTCGTCTCTTGGTACGAATTGTTATGTAAAAAAACTATTTCAATTTTTCGCGGATTTCAGGTGGAACATGTTTGATAGCATTTTTATTATTTTTAATAGCAAGCTTGCAGAGTTCAGATGTTATTATTTCTTTAGGTGTATATTGAAGCGCGTTCCCATAATCACTTACTGCAATTTTACATAATTCGGCACTTCTATATTTTACAGGAACATGCTGTAGACTATTTGGGTAACTTGTTACAGCAAGCTTACATAATCGTGGAGTTCGCTCTTCTTCTGGCAAGAACCTTAGAGCATTTCCGTAGCTTTCAATTGCTAATTCTACTATTTTTGTAGTCCTAAATTTTGATGGTACACCTTGTAGTGAGTTACCATGGAACTCGACTGCTGCACGACAAATTTTCTCTGTTTTATGCTCTTCGGGTATGTCCCTGAGATCTATTTTTCCAGATTTAGCTGCTACTTCATATTCACTTTCATAGTTTTTTTTATATTTTTCTGGAATAAAAGATAACACTCGTCCATCAGCTTTTAATGCTGATTCGCACAACTTAGCTGTTAAGAATGACTCAGGAACATATTGAATTGTCATTGGATATTGTAACACAGCAACTTCACACATTTCCTTTGTCTTTAGACTTTCAGGAATTGCCCCAAGTATCCATGGAGAATCTTTGAAAGCTACCTCACAAAGCTCTTTATCACGGTATTTTTCTGGAACAAAGTACAATGCATTACTTATTTGCTTGACTGCTATTTCGCATAACTGTTTTGTTCTCATGGCCTCAGGAATATCAGCCAATTGTCTTCCATCGACCCTGACAGCTTGAAGATAATGATCATAGTTTACTTTTTCTTTCGGAAAATGTCGTAACGCCAGTATACCAGTTTGTAGACTGATCTCGCAAATGTCTCTTGTTTTTAAATGAACAGGAACATCCACTATTGCATCCCCACAATTTTCAACTGCAATTCGGCAAATTTCTTCCGAAATAAGTTGTTGGGGAACATACTTTAGAGCAAAACCATCATTTCTGACCGCTTTCATGCACAATTCTTTTGTTTTATATTTTTCTGGTACCTTTGCTAAAAAACCACCCCGACTTGCTACAGCCTCTTCACGCATCTGACTTGAAACAAAGGTTTCTGGAATATACTCAAATGCCCTGTAGTCATGAGTAAAGGCCGTTTGGCACAATTCGGCAGTAAGGTCTTCCGGTGGAATATATTTAATTGCTTGCCAATTGCTTGCAACAGAAATAGTAAAAAGTTCGTTACAATGGTACTTTTTAGGTACGATTTGTAACTCTGCACCGTCAATTTCAAGAGCCTTTAAGCACAGCTCCTTTGTGAACATGTCTTCTGTCAAAATATAGAGTGAGCAGTGGCATTTATTAAAAAATAATTCCCTAATTTTTTTTGTTAAAAATTCTTCAGGAATAAAATCCCAATTATTGCAATCTTGATTTAAAGCCAGTTTACATATTTCTTCAGTTATTGCTTCTTTAGGAATATTAGAAAATGTAATTTCATTCTTTCCCAATAAGCCAAGCCAGTTTTTTTCATTCATAATTGCCGCGCCTCCTTCCGTTATTTCTCGTGTTATGTCTTTTTTTATTTTTGTGGTAGTCACGGAATTGACTATATGATTTCACTTGAAATACTTCCAATATTACGTATTTTTTAGAAATGTTCTCATAAATCCCTACAGTAAAGTCAACCAGTGTTAATAGGTATCCAGTTAATAGGGGTCGGAGTAACATTATTCTCTCTCCATCGAGCAACACTTTTCCAATCCATGTTGACAGGAGATAGTTTGACTCGAAGTCAGAAAACGTGGCCGGTGCGTCCCCTATTAATTTGCAAGCAGGTTTATTGATTTGTTAGCCTTTAATTTGTCTGAAGAACTCATCCTCTTTGGATTCATCCACGAGCAATCCGAGTAAATCTCGATACTCGAAGGTGTCCGATACCTTTTCGTCGAGAATCATCGCCAAGCTTCGAAGACGTTTTAACTTGGATGGACTACGAATTCTACTCTTCAATAACTGGCTGCTTTGAATCGTTTGGATGAAGGCAGACGACATTCGGTCATTAAATGCTTGAAACATGGTTGGAATTTTCACGGCTGCACTATTTGCATAGAAATCCGTTCTCGAATACCGGCCACTACCTCCTATGTACCCGATGTATGTATGAGTTAAAGCCCAAACATAATCATCTATGCACTCATCAACAATAACTGAGGAGAATTGCTTGAGTTCTCTGACACAGCGATTTTCGGTGTCCCAATTATCGAGGTTCACTTTTAACTCCTGTACTAGCGGGATAATTTTGTATTTTCTGGCATTGTGCGAAAGATAGATCATGCCACTTACGATATGCACAAACCTGAAGGCTTTGTCAGTAACCAATGCGTTACCTTTGGGTAATTCCTGATCAAGTCTTCTGACAATTTGGATCTTTATTGGTTTGGGAAGCACTTGCCATAGTAGAGGGGCCAAAAACTCAATATTCGAAATCAACGTACTAGACGAGTCTGGATGAATGTATATTGTAAACAACCGATTAATCAGCTCGTTCTTGTATGTTTCTGGTAGATCACCAAGAGCATTCTCAATCGCAACTTCGTTTCTGTCAAAATCTTCCAACTTGAGTGTTTCGACATATAAATCAATATCAATTATTTGAGTTGGATATTCTTCGTTGAGTACATATTTAATGCAGTCGTCGATTACCGCTAATACTTTTACTAGCGACGGTTCGCTGCTTTTTGGGTGGCCATAGAAAATATGTCGAGATTCTTTCGAATGACCAAGTATCTTGTATGCCTCCCAACCAATTACTCCAATCTTATATGCACCTTCTATCAGTTGGTCGTCGTTGACGTAGTTCTGGAAATCCTCATAGCTCTTTATCTCTCTGCCAACCTTTACTTCTTTGTTAAATAAGCTAAGGCTGCGAAAAATAATCTTATTTCTAAGATCATCGACGACAGCGTTCCAGAAGGCCCCTATTGCGCTTCTATACCCCTGAACCGGAAGTACACGAACAGCCTCAATAATATAAGGATTATCTCTCATATCTTCACGAACACATAATACTGCGCGTTCGATTAACGGGACGATGACGTTATCGGGGGCTTTGATGAGATCTTTCATTATGCTCCTTGAATCTGGAGGTCATCGGACGCTGCGCGGTTTTATCGCGCAGCGTCCGGTGGACCGCAGGGTTATGTTTCATGTGGGCAGGTGCTGTTGCCATTCGTATAGTTTGTGGCTGCGCTCAAGATAAGTGGGAGTGGGCCACATGGTGCTTGCAATGGGCATCTTCATTGCCTGGCCATGAAGGTTCGCCGACAGAAGCAAGTCATATTTTGAGTAGGGGCCGTTTTTCAAATCCGGATCGACGTACCAAATCCGGAAGTCCTTCGTTACTGTAACAAGCCCTTCGTCAAACAGTTTGTGATGTACGCTGTTCAGCAGCAACCCGTTTCGAATATCCAGTCGTTCTTCTGGTTTACAAATTGACCATGGAACAATATGGCAGGCCTCAAGTACGGGCTGAAATGAAATATTTGTGAAGGCACAACGATATTGATAGGCCTTGAGCAGCGCGTCGCGAAACAACGATTGCGCGATGCCTCGTGTTTTGACCATTCGCATGACGTCGGCAGCGCCACTTGGGTTCCCGGCAAGCTCGGAGACAATTTCTTCGTATGTCGTTCCGTCGGATGCGAAGGTAAACGGGTTGGGAATGGCGTTCCAGTTGTAGAAACGCACAAGTGTCTCGCCTTCCTCCAATTTGTCTACGTCATAAGCGATGAAACCCGTACCGGGCTTTCCACCTTGATTGACGATGAGAATCGTAAGCGGAGGAAGTTTCTCTCCAAGACAGTAGTCTTGGATCAAGGCCAGCACATATCGCACTGCTCTGTGGTGAACGCCGAGTAGAGCGCCCAACTCTCCATAAGTGATGGTTTTTCCTGCGCCTGCCCGTTTGGTAAGGATGGGCCACGCTCGAAAGGCTCGCTCAGCTTGATTAACGGTCATGTTCAATGCGGCTCCGATGAAACATAACAAGTTGTTAACCAGTTCCAGGTAATCATTCAGTGTTTCCGTTCTGACGGTCCATGATTGATCATTTTTTGGTGTCGACTAACTGGTAATCATGCACATTCGGAGGATAACCAGAAACCGATAATTTTCGTAAAACCAACTCGTCTCACTCATCTTGTAAAAACTACACGGAAATATTTCGCATGCCGAAAGTCAATAGTCGAGTAGCCCGGGGGAGTCGCACCCCCAGGCCCTCACAGATCCGGACGTGAACTTCTCAGCTCATCCGGCTCCTCATGCCCACCCCTTGTTTAATCGAGGCTTGTATTACTTCGGGGTTCCTCCCATCTCTGGTTGACCCAAAAGCAATCCTGGACATGTTACCCCCTTCGCTCCACCTCCATTACAGAGGCTTCAACACTACTACGGGGTAATCCGTCCCTGTGCTCCGCATCGGTACTCTCATCCTCGTGGGGCCTCCACTTGGATTTCTCCCTTATCATCAGAACGACAGGTTCCCACGTTCCGCACGAAAGCCCAGATCATGTTCACGCCACCTTTATGCCGGCCGCCGCTCGGACAGTAAAACAGGTTTCCTCCGAACTTATCCTGGGTTGGAACAAGATCCCAGTTTTGACAGCAACTTATATTTTCGACACCTCATCAGTGGTTCAGGGTTATTCGTCTCCATGATCCATACCTGACCCGGTCTTGCCAGGCCTTTTCCTTAACGCTCACCACCATGGCTCTTTACCATCGCAGCTTAAGGTGGTTTGGAGCCTGCTCCTGCAAGCCGACCCCGAGGGACCTACCCTCATCTTTCGTGCAGCCTCGTGGCGCACTTGTTCCAATAAAGGGTAACTTGGGTTCTTTTTGATTCAATGGCACCATTGCCTTTCACAAGGCACCCCATCGTTATTCCCATCCATCTTAGCGCCGGAGCAGTTCCTCAGAAAAAACGTCGCCTCCGCGCATGAAGTCATTTGCGAACAATGGGTTCTTCCGTCACATCTGAATTGCCCATTATTTCCAGGGTTCTCGCTCTTTGTTGTATTGCTCGGAGTCAAAGTTTTTCCCAACTTCGAGAACCAAGATTCATTGGGACCAGTCTTTGGCTTCTCCCCCATGATGATCTCTGGAGGTGTAGCCGCTGATTGAGGATCTTCCTGCTTTCCCCTCCTCTTTGATGCCCTCCATTCCCAAGGTGGTATTACAACCGGACTGGACCACATCCCTTTCTTCTGCTGCCGAGCGGTTTGTTCTAAGACGATCCACCCTGAACAGAACTTCTCTTTGCAGTATTGCCGATAGACCCAGGCAAAACCGTTCTGGATGATCATCTCGTTGAGGTTCTGGTTGTCGATTTTCACAAGTCCAACCACTCGTCCGTATTGATCAATATCCTTTTGTTCCACCTCAACAATCCTGCCGGCCACCAAACTGGCGGTCAAATCTCTTGCCTTTTGACCGTAGTCTTGGCCCTTCTCCGGGGTATCGATCCCATACAACCGAATTCTCACTTGGCGTCCATCGCGGATCACAGTGATGGTATCCCCGTCGGCGACGGAAACGACTTTGGCTGACCAGGAAAAACAGGTTGCAGGTATGGAAAGCAGGAGGAAAAGAAGGGTGAGGCGGGAACAGTAGGACACAGGGCGATGCATACAGGTCTCCTATAGAGTGTAATTATGCCTAGCTGTCTACTGCATCAGCACCGCGAAAGCAACCCTGGTAAATAGTGTTACGAACTACATGCAGCATTAAAACAATCAAGACCATTTTTTCAGCACACTTGGTGGGCTTGTTCAGTATATAATTTCGTGACTTACAAAAAAAGTAATGATAGATGCAGAATGACCAGGCAGACAAAATGTATCATCTTCGTGCCCAGCCGTGTTCGTGGCATCGTGATACGACGCGTAACGTTTTAACAACAGGGAATTCAATGGTAGCGAGAAGGAAAGGGTTCGCGCAAAAAGAAACATGTTGGGTTCGTGGGTATATTGAAAGAAAGTTCGGAACGAACAAAGCGTGGCCAAATGAGACACAAAGGCAGGCATCTTGGGCTGCATTCGAAATGATAACCACCGGACACACCGAAGGGCGTGAAATCTTACTGTGGTGTCGCTCTTGGTTATCTCCGGCTCAATGGGGCAGTCTACAACGCACTCTTAGGGCATGGCGGTACCGTCAGGGCAAAACGGGTATTCCGAAAAAAAGCATCTCTGTTGACTATGAAGCTTGGCTCTGCTTAACAACCCTTGCAAAGCGTGATGGTTTCACGATTTCAGGGTTTTTGATGGAGAAACTGGCCGATGAGTACAGGAAAGAGGTTGCGAGAGAGTAACCTGGAGGGGCAAGATCTGTTGCTCTTCACGAATTAATTTAAGGACCTTGCGGCAGTCGGGGCGCCGTCTTTTTTCGCGCTTTGATCCAGAATCGTAATCGACCTTTGGCGGCTCAGGGCTGACGCCGCACCTCATATCAATTACACTTGCAAAACGCATCAGTTTAAGTTATTCTTTAGTTATTCTCCTACCAGGGAGCCCCCTAGCCCCTTTGCCGCTCAAATCCCCCGCGACAAAGGGGTTTTTTTCCCCCTTCCCCCGGGAGCGCTCATTCAGTCCAGCGGATTCAGTGTCAATTTTCAAATAACAAATGGGCTACGTCAAGATGACTTCTCCCCCTTTTCGGAGAACTAACTAAAACACTAACTGCTGCCAGCTGCCGGAGTTCTTTTTGCCCTTTATTATTTTTATATCATCCTAATATTACAAACAATACCGTAAAAATAATCCTGGAGGGTACGCCCATGAAGAAATCACAACTGATAGTAGCCTTGGCCGAGCAACAAAATCTGCCCATGAGAGATGCAAAATCAATAGTAGAAACTATCTTGGGAGCAATGACAGAGGCTTTGATTCGAGGTGAAAAAATTGAGCTTAGAGGATTCGGGACTTTCAAGGTGCGAAAATACGAATCTTATACTGGGAGGAATCCCAAGACAGGAGAAAAAATAAAAACCTCTCCAAAGAAATTGCCATTCTTCAAGGTAGGCAAGGAGCTTCGTGAAGAAGTGAACACTAATTGTCGCAACTAATAATCATTGTGCAGGATTGACATGTTGCGATTATTTAATATATAAAGGAGAATATAATTAATTATCTATTTTGACAATGAGCCGTATACTATTTCTTCAAGAACACCATTCTCGTTAAATATATAAATTATGCCCTTTTTTTTGTCATAAATTGCATTCCCTTTTCCTGTATTATTTAATTCCTTGCTTATTTTTTCATACGGATCACCAATCATAAATCCGTTAGCATCTTTAAATGCCTGATCCTTGATAAGGATAATTCCTATCTTTTTTGTTTTTTTATCTATAGTTATTTCTGCAATTCTATATTTATAAATTATTAATTTATCACTGATTATCTTTGAAACTGGAGTTCCTAATATTCTGATTGTATCATCTAGTGTTGAAATTTCAGGCTCAAGGCCCAGATAGAACGCAGCTTGTTTATTTCGAGCTATTGCGTGGGCTGAGTAAAAAAATGATAAAAATGAGATAAATATAAAAATAAATTTTCCCATTTCTACCTGATCCATTTGTCAAACATCGCTCACGCTTCTCTGGTTGGCATCTTTTTGGGTCCAATCCCAGCAGCCTCTTCCAATTGTTTCTTTAACTCCTCTTTTGAGGGCAGATAGGGGGCGATTCAGAATTCGGAAAAAATCGTACGTTTACGAAAAATAAATGTAACAATTACAAACTGTTCCCGATCTTGTTACAGCGCACGATGAGTTCGAAAAATTCCTGCAGATAACAGGTTGAATTTTCGAATATAATTCTACCTTGCCGTGCTTTATTTTCCGTTTTCTGAGGCGACCCCTAAGTGACTTGGCGAGTATGCAGGCCGTAACGTGCAGTGAACGCTGAGCAGGCCTCGAAAAACGCAATACGGAAGCCGACCCGCCAAAAAATCGGGGAAGGCTGCCAGTTCCAGGGGAAGAGAGCGGAAAGATGCACCCTGGACTTCCGTCGGGGTAGTGGCGACAGCATGCATACAAGAGGACGATCGGAGCAACACGGGAAGCCCTTCGCGTGGTCGAGGCGTAAAGACCAACCGGAATCCGGTGACGGACAGGCCGGGCGCGATAGGGTGACGGAGAGGCTCGTAGTACCGTGGAAGCCGGGTAATGCCGGTGGAGGGAAGGAGCCTTGGTTCAGAATAAACGTTGAAAGTAAGGAAGGACAGGAGATTGGGCAACCTAAGAACTCCGGAAAGCGTTCGGCAACTACAGACGGCGTTATATGCAAAAGCGAAGGAAGAACCCGAGTTCCGCTTTTACATGCTGTACGACAAAATATTTCGTATGGACGTTCTGGGATATGCCTATACATGCTGCCGCAGGAATAAGGGCGCAGCTGGCGTTGACGGGCAGACATTCGATGATATCGAAATCTACGGTGAGGAGAAGTGGCTTGGGGAACTGGCGGATGAACTTCGGGAAAAGAGGTACAAACCCGAAGCGGTCAGAAGGGTACATATCCCAAAACCAAACGGCAAACTCAGGCCCCTTGGTATTCCGTGCCTGAAGGATAGGGTCTGTCAGACGGCGGCAATGATAGTGTTGGAGCCTGTTTTCGAGGCCGACCTGCTGCCCGAGCAGTACGCCTACCGACGGGGAAAGGACGCCAAGAGCGCCGTCGCTGAGGTTCATGGGCTGTTGAGTAGAGGGCACCGGGACGTTGTTGACGCGGACCTGTCTGGGTATTTTGATACGATACCCCACGCTGAACTTATGAAATCGGTAGCCCGTCGCATTGTGGACAGGGCAATGCTGCATCTCATCAAGATGTGGCTGGAAGCACCGGTGGAAGAAAAGGGCGAAGACGGCAGGAAGATCCGCACGACAATGAACCGGGACGCTGGAAAGGGCATTCCTCAAGGGGCGCCCATATCCCCTCTGCTATCGAACCTGTATATGAGGCGGTTTATTCTGGGTTGGAAGAAATTTGGATTTGAAGCTCGTTTCGGAGCAAGGATCGTCAACTATGCTGATGACCTGGTCATCTGCTGCAGAAACAACGCCCCACGGGCGCTTGCAACGATGCGGGAAATCATGTCGAAGCTGAAATTAACGGTCAATGAGGAGAAAACCCGGCTCTGTCGTATGCCCGATGGGAAATTCGATTTCCTCGGCTATACATTCAGTCGTTTGTACTCGGTGAAGACGAGGAAACCCTATATAGGAAACCGTCCGTCCAAGAAGAGCATCAAACGAATGGCCGAAGCTATCCATATCCAAACAGGCCGAAACATGGAATGGATGGATGCCGAAGAAATGGTGGAACAATTGAACCGGAAGCTGAGGGGATGGGCCAACTACTTTCAACTTGGCTCGGTGACCAAGGCCTACCGGTTTATAGACAGGTACACCACAACCCGGCTGCGCCGGTGGTTTTGCAAGAAACACAAGAAAAGTGGCAAGGGGATAACACGCTACCCCGACGAGTTCTTTTATAACAAACTGGGACTCATACAGCTGCCGAAGATACCGCAAAACCTTCCGTGGGCGAAGGCATGAAGTTCTGTCCGAGAGCCGGATGCGTCAAATGCGCATGTCCGGTTCGATGAGCGGGATGTGGAAACGGAGCCCAAAAGCCACCGCGCCACATCTCGACTCTACCCGTTTTCTGAAGCGGCCCATGCAGGATAGATTTGGGATGACGGAATTTTCGGCGGTTCCGGCTTGCAACCCCAGGATGAAAATAAAGTCGGTAACTGTGAATGATATCGATAAATGAGCCATTTTTGATATCGCTATTTGAGCCACTCAGAAGTGGCTCCAGAGATCTTCCAGGTTAGCATCCACTTCATCGGCCGAAGCAAATGCCTTGTAATAACTTAACGTCAAATCTAGGCTACGATGCCCTAGCCACCTTTGAATCTGAGACAATGAAATTTTAGGCCACATCTCAAGGCATGAAATGGCAAAACTATGCCGTAGCCCTGTTGGAGTGGCGTGTTTTCCGGAAATGCCTGCTTGATCCATAGCTTCATTTACTATTCGCCACCCTTTTGACCGAGATATGGACCATAGAGGCCGATTTGCCATCATCTTTGACGTTGGAAAATGAATCGAGAATTCCATCATTAATGCTGGTGGTACAGGAACTAATCTCTCTGATAAATGCTCTCCTTTATTTCCAAGCAGAATAGTTCCATCTTCGGCACATAACTGGTTTGGGAGAAATGTAGTAGCCTCTCCTATCTTACAGCCAGTATAATATAGAATCCTGCAGAATAGTCTCTGCTGAACAGGTAACTTATTAATCGTTGTTCTGAATTGTCGACGTTCTTGTGTGGTAAGGAACAATCGTTCACCGTTTTCGAATACTTTAATTCCACTACAAAGAGTCATTTTAATTAACACCAACAACCAGGCATTTTCGAGCAGTCTCAACCACCTCTTTAGTAATGGAACTTAATGAGTTGACATGCATTATACGTTGTATTTGAGAAAAAAGCCGATTTACTAATCTGAAGTTTCCAGAAGTTACTCGAATTACTGTTACCATTGCTTCTTTATCTGTAAAATCATCAGGGCTCAAAGTAAGACCTAATCTTTCCCAATGGTGTTGCAATACGAATTCCATTTCTTCTTCTGACAGAGGCTTGTATGCATGCGAAAAGCCTACCCTGGAATAGAATTGCGGAAAACGTGATATTTTTTCTCTATCCCAGGCATTCCTATGACGACAAGCCCAAATTCATCTTGATCGAAACGATCGCGTAAATGTTCAAGACTTTGCAAGCTTAAACGGTCGGCTTCATCAACAATTACAAGCTCGCACCTGTCATCATCGTCTAGATTGTGATCTTCTCTCGGGCGTGCCGTGTCTGGCGAACGCCTCCTCAAGCACAGCGACCGCGTGGCAGGCCTCCAAGGTGATGGCAATTCTGGCGGCCAGCACCTTTCGGCTGGCCCAGTCCAGTACCGCGATCAGGTAGACGAATCCCCTGGCCATGGGAATATAGGTCGTGTCAAGGGCCCACACCTGGTTGGCCCGGTTGATGGTCATGCCCCGAAGCAGGTACGGATAGACCCGGTGCCCCGGGTGCTTCGTGCTGGTCCCGGGTTTTCGGTATACCGCGGTGATACCCATCCGCTTCATCAGGGTGCCGACATGCCGCCGCCCTGCCTTGATGCCCATGCGATCAAGCTGATCGCAGAGCATGCGTGCCCCCATGAACGGTTTCTCAAGGTGCAGTTCATCGAGGCGCCGCATCAGTTCCAAATCACCTTCGGAAACGGGCTTGGGGCGGTAATACAGGCTGCTGCGGCTGATGCCGACCAGTTCGGCCTGCCTTTTCAATGGTAAAGCATGACTGCGGTCAATCAACGCTTTGCGCTCAGCCTTCCCGCCTTGGTGAGCGCACTTTCTAAAAAATCGTTTTCCATCGTCAACTGGCCGATTTTAGCGTGCAGCTCTTTCACATCCGCGCCCTGATCCCGGGACGGGGATTTTCCGAAAACACTGACGGCGCTCTCGGCGAGTCGCCGCTTCCAGGTCGTGATCTGCCCGGGGTGGACCTCGTACTGTTGCGCCAATTCACCAAGCGTCTTCTCCCCGGCAATGGCTGCCAGAGCCACCTTCGCCTTGAAGGCCGCTGAATGATTCCGTCTCGTTCCTTTTGCCATGTTCTGCTCCTTGCTCTGCCCATCTTAGGGCGTTACGGGTAGCAGATTTTCCACTTAACGGCATGTCCAATTTTGCGAGGCCACCTCTGTCCTTCTGAACTGCGAGAAGTAATAATTACAGACGCTGAACGTATTATTTCTCAAAAGGGAAACAAATATCAAATATCGTCCAGCGGGCAAACGGTAATTTTGGGACAATAAAAAGCTGAGAATTTTATCGGGACCAGGAGCCGGGGGAGACCCCGGCCACCGACTGAGGTGGAATAACACCGAGGAGGGAGTGTTGAAATCGAAAAAAATTCTTTACGGAGTCTTCCGTATGGATTTAAGCCTTTTTTCTGGTCCTTTCGCTCCTAACTGCGAATTTTCAAATGAAAATGATTTGGTTCTATTTCTTACCCCAAGGGAATGGAACGCCAAAAGAAAAAGACGAGGTTTAAAACCTGTTAAATTCGAATAAAATTCAATCGAAAAGAAAATGATCCCATCGCTTGAAACATGGTCTTATGGCCAATCTAAACCCATTAAACCGCGCATTAGAATACTTGAGATTAAACGCCTGGGCCAGCCCCTCACCGGTCCCCCGATTGCGTGGCTACTGATTGAAGAGACAACGACATATTTCACGGACGACTCAAAGGGAAGTGGTTCGATCAATAACGCGACGATTAGTATTTCATATCAACGAATAGGCCCGGATCGCCGTTCTCGAACCGAGAAAGGGGGGTGTTTTCAGGGAGGGTATTCCCGCAGTCTAAATTCCGTTTCCTTATCGTCAACATCCCCCGCCTCTAGTGGAGCAATATTTCTGGATCTGCCAAATTTGGATAGTTGCCGAATCGGCACCTACTTTATGAATGAAATTGTTCAATGGGTGCTGTGGGATGAAAATAAAGTTGGAAACTAAAGGGAACCTATGTGTCTAATGTTCCGTAATTTGAGTTTCAGGAAATTCAATAAAGATGGTAACTTTGAGGTCGATTTTTAGAACCAGTGCATGTAAAAACAAGCAGTTAACTCTATAGTTACCGACTTTATTTGGAAGTTCCCAACTTTATTTTCAACCTACAAAAATGTGCCTATGGTCATTAAAATAGCCTTGGCGGGTATTTTAAAACGAATGCCTTTTAAGAGCAACAAGGGGCTTGACCGCTGATACTTATAACGTTATAGGTATCAAATGATCGTTAAATTTCGCCATAAAGGTCTTGAACGACTTTTTGAGACAGGGGACACGAGCGGCGTTTCTGCCCAGCATGTCCGAAAAATATCTCAAATCTTGGCCGTTTTAAACATCAGTGATGAGCCAGCAGGAATGAATCTTCCGGGTTTTCGTCTACACTTGCTGAAGGGAGATAGAAAAGGCCAATGGGCTGTTTCAGTTTCTGGAAATTGGCGGATCGTTTTTGAGTTTATAGGCGGGGATGCAACGAACGTTGATTTAATTGATTATCATTAAGCGCCGAAAAAGGAGGCCGTACCATGATGATGAAAATACAAAACCCACCCCATCCGGGGGAAATTATCCGTGATCAGTGTTTAGAGCCTCTTGGCTTGACAGTGACCGCCGCCGCCGAAGGTTTAGGCGTGACTCGTAAAGCCCTGTCTGAGCTTTTGAACGGCCACAGCGGTGTTTCTCCTGAAATGGCTATCCGGCTTGCTCAGGCTTTTGGCAGTACACCGGAAACATGGCTAAAGTTACAACTTCAATTCGACTTAGCCAAAGCGGAAACCCGAACGAAAGGCATCAAGGTTAAGCGGTTTTACGAACCCGCCTTAGCTTTATAGGATGGTTTTTTGTTAGTTTTTTGATAATTTTTCACCTAAATCTATTAGGGCTTTAGCCAAACCCTCAACCTCCCAATCTCCGAAAGTTGTTATTGATATTTCTTTTAAATCAGAAAAACTTTCTTGGTTTCCGTTTTGAAAATATAGATCGACTTGAATGTTCATATTGCTTCCGTTCTCGGAAAAAACAAGCGAAGCATTTGCCCCGTGTCCAGAATCACCACCCATTAAACCTGTGCTTGTAAAGGAAACCTTACATTGTTCAGGTAATTCCGGAAAAAAAGTGTCGTTGAATTCTTTCATAATGTACAATTTCCTTAGTATTGTTTTAGTTTGTGGTTGCTGTGGAAAATAAAAACATTTAAAAACAAATAGATAGCAATTTTTTATTGCTGGGAAGAGCCAATGAATGATTATTCAATTAGACTAAAGCTTAAAACATACACAGGGAAAAATCCAAGAAAAATATGTGAGAATGACGATTTTAATAAAATCTCAAGAGAGCTGGAAAGGTATATTAATGATATGATCTTATCTCAAAATGAGGAAGTTAAAATATATAAATATTATCAAATAGCTGAAGACACAGGGTACAGTCTTGATGTTATTAGGGAGCATTGTCAATCAATTGATGGCGGCGGGAATGGATTTACAATTAAAAAATATTAATTTTGTAGATGAAAAATGAAAGTTTGGGTTATTTTAGATTGATTTTTGCTTTTAAGCTTTCGTTCCAATCTTTGCCGATAGGCGGGAGAGGTCGCCGGACTTCCACGCCGGAAGGGGCAAGGGCCTTGACCTCTTCAAAGAGCTTTTCCCCGTCCTTGTCATTATCGAACGCCGCCACGACCACGGCCCCGCGCCCCATCTTTTCGATTGCGGCCCGTATCAAGGCGGGCTGTGTGGGGTTCATCTTGCCCCCCGTGGACATATAACGCGTGAAATCGTTAGGGTTCAAAGCGTGATAGGAAAGGGCATCAATGGCGCTTTCTGCTAACACTAAAAATTTATCTGTTGTTTGACAGGCAGAGAACCAAAGACCTTTCAAACCGCCAGCAGAAAAGCCCGTGAAACCTTTGTTTTTTATCTCATAGCCACACAACCCGCCTTTATCGTGGTGCGGGAAAAGGACGTTGCCGCGCCGATCCACGCGGAAGCGGCCAGCAAAACGCGGCGAACCCATCAAAGCAGCATCGAGGCCGCGCCCTATCAGGTAAGGCACAGCGGCCCGAAAGTTTGCTTGTTCCCATCCAAGAACCGCCGCCGCCCGATCTTGAGAAATGGGCAACATTTGAGGGATAAAATCACAGGCAGGAACAGGAGGCCGCGCCGATCCGCCGCACCACTGGCGCAAGGTCTGGCGAACACGGCCAAGGGTTAAGCCTTCCTGTGGGATGAAAATAAAGTTGGAAACTAAAGGGAACCTATGTGTCTAATGTTCCGTAATTTGAGTTTCAGGAAATTCAATAAAGATGGTAACTTTGAGGTCGATTTTTAGAACCAGTGCATGTAAAAACAAGCAGTTAACTCTATAGTTACCGACTTTATTTGGAAGTTCCCAACTTTATTTTCAACCTACAGCCATGTCCTGCAGGCTGATGCTTTTTATCCGACTTGTGGGTATATGGTTTCAAGTCTTCAGCAAGCGGGATATGTCCGATATCTCACGAAAAGAGATATTAATGCAATCCATACATACTTGTGACTCATCCTCTTCAGTCGTGTCCCATTCGATACATAGAGTTTGCAGCTTTTTAAAAAAGTGTAAAGCCTTTTTCAGATAGATTTTAGTGCCAATTTTCTTATGTGCAACTCCTAAGTTCCCCAAAAGTTTAGCCTCTAAAATTATTGGGAATCGTTCTAATTGATACAAGTAATCCAAACCGTCTTTCAAGTTGACTATAACTTTTTCAATTTCATCAACTTGCACATTTTCATCAAACAAAAGCCCTGCCGTATTATTGCAAGAGATTATATGTTCAATTCTTGAGTCCTGGGCGTTCATGAATCAAACCTTCGTCTTGGGTTGTCCTGGCCGGTGCTGGTGATCCAGGCCGCGCAGCCTTGGGTAAAGCGTGCTTTAT
The DNA here is from genome assembly GCA_028684915.1 of Desulfobulbus sp. Next base: position 47,027 of record JAQUEZ010000002.1, on the reverse strand, counting down.
TATCCGAATTCTGAAGCGACCCCTAGTCGATTTCTAAAAATTGCAAGTCAACTTAACTCCTGGCACGATCCGGACATTACGCCCTTGAGATCCACCATCATTATCACCGTAAACTGTCCAAATTGCAGAATATCGGTCGAACTGCTTAAAAAAAGACTGCTGACCAGATTTGCAAGATTTGAATCCAGCGAAATTCCCATCCGGCCCAACAATTATTCGTTCATAGCGCATCCCGGTATCCCTGTAATACAACTGGCGCCGCCGTATCCCGCCTGGGATAATCTGCTGAAGGGCATCAACCACGTTGTCGGCGTCATTGGCAACCCACTCGCCGATGGCTATATCCTGAATGACGAGCATGGTGTCGGTCACGACAACAATCTCAAAACTACTGTAAAGCTGCATGGTAGCAATCTCTAAATGCGCTTGTGATTTGAACATTCATGTTCTCCTGCAAGGGGGCGAGGATCTTTCCCCCCCCTCGCTATCTTGATTTGGAATTAAACCAACTGCCGGTCAATTCTTTTTTCCAGCAAGCAGCACATTTGCCGGGATGCGTTACCATCAGCCAAACAGCCAGGAGTGGGAAAGATAACCACGACAAAAAAACAAAAATCCAGAATTGGTAATTTTTTTTCCCATACATCATCAATCATTCAACCCAGACCTTTTGAAACATTAGCACCGTCATACCAATTGCGCAGCGCCAATTGTATATATTCGACAAAATCTCCTGGATCTTCTCCAGTATCGCCACTTTCCAATATCACAATTACGGTATCTGAAAACGATGATACTCCAGCTCCGGGTTCACCTGGATGATCAATTTTATAAATATATTTTTTTTGAATTAAAGAATCGAAACCAACAACGGAATCAACTTTACTTGCTATTACTTCGGGATCGAAACCACACCACTCGGTAAGAGAATCACCAAAAAAAGTTTCAAATTCTCCTGGCTCTCCACCAGGATTGCCACTTTCAAAAATCACACACACACGGTCGTTATATTGCTCTATGCCAAATTCCTTGTTTTGTGCTTGAAAAATCTGAAATAAATAGATCACTTGTCACCCCTATTACTCATTTGTAAACCCTTTTCCACCACATCTAGGGCACGGTTTCAACTCATAGTTTGCATCCTCTGGATCTGTATAGATCTTCCCTGTCCCATAGCATGAATAACAATCAGGAATACCCCTATTGGCGACATTATACCTCTCCCATTTCAGCCACAGTTCCTGGAAAATTTTGTCGCCACGCTCCAGCACGGTGTGCGGCTCGATCCCCAATTCGACCCGGCCACGGATCACGGAGAGCGCGGCGATGTAATGTTTCCGATCCAGATTAGTCAAGTCGACAATATTTAGCTGAAATTCTTCACCATTATAGGCGCTCAGAAGAATTTGCGCGGCGACACGGCTTCCTCCGGTGTCGCCTTGGGCGAGCGGGATCAATTTCAATACTGCAGCGGTGTACCTTTCAGATTTCATTGTTCCTTGTTTGGGTTCTCGATCATTTCAACATCTCGTAAATCCAGGACGAAATATTTCCGACCTCGACTTAAAACCAGATTCGGCTGATTGGCAACATCAGCATGGCGAGGACACTTGACGAATGATGGCGTAGCCGTGCGCAAAACGGGTCTTTAAAACCTGATTTGCAATCTCCCGAGCCTCATCCATGCTGGCGGTTCGGTCGCATCGGCGCGGGCGTTCCTTGGTCCCTATACGGCCCCAAGAACGCATCACCTTTGGCCCAAAAAGATCATACCCGACAACAAGGCGGTAATAGGCCCGCTTGTTTTGCGCTGGCTTGATACACTCAAGGTATGTTTGCTCGATACAGATCATGAAATTACAGATACTCTTTTGAAGTCACAGTGAATCGATTAGAAAGTTATTCCTGGCTACAAAATCAATTGAAAAATTTGGTGTCTCAATTAATGCTTGCAAACAACATTAAAACTTGAAATTGTCAATTGCAAGTTTTAATTTTTCCCATGCTGCACAAATTATTTATGTTTTGAAATAAATATCACCAACATAAAAATACGAAAGATATTTTGACGCCAGTTGCTCCAGTCAAATAGCCCTGGTTGAAAATGGTTGTTATAACGGAATGGAAAAATGAAAAAAAAAAGAGAACCCAAAAATTAAGGTTCTCCTTTTTTTAACGAATATTTTTACTAAAACGAATCAGTTGTTTCCTTGGTCTGGAGCAGGGGAAGGTTTTGTTTCTGGTAGCGTGCATTGTTCATATTCTCCATCTTTAATAGATGGACCCATCAACAACTGAGAATCACTATAAAACCAGGCGTACCCGTCCAGGCATATTTTCAGTATTTCTTTGTCGTCAATTTGGTATACTTCAAGAAGAATGCTCTTCAATTTCAGCTTATTCAATTTCACCGGATAGGCGAAACTGCTTGTTGAAACTGAGAGGATTAAGACCGATAAGATGAAGCGTGAAATTCTCAACATATTTTTGATCTTTTCAACCTCCTTGATGAAGCGTTAGCCATGGATCAAACCTTCTTCTGACCTTCCAACAAAACCACCACATCTGACAGTGCCAGGACGTAGTATTGCACTCCTGGTTCGGCGCCCCACTCTACTCTCCCCTCGCCCTGGTTTGCCCTGGCCACACACTCCAGCAAGGGCGAGTCGGCCCGATACCCGGCCCGAAGACGAAGGGGAAACGGGCTCCCTTCGTGCTTGTCGAATCGAGCCGCATAATACGGGGAGATTTTTCGATATTCCTCTGGCTTTTCGCGAGAGGCGATTTTGTCGAACCAGATGCGATTTATTGGCAGCGTCAGCATTGAATTTCTCAGCAGTTGTATTCAAACACCGCATAGACCATCCCGATCCGGAAGCTGATCGTCCCGTAATGATCATCGCCACAAGAGCCTGTATGCTGATCCAGCCATTCGTACTGATGGCCGGCAAGTTCGCTTCCCTGTCGATTGCCGGCAGGATTGAGGACAAAATCGACCAGCGCCGCGTGCGAGCAGTCCTTTTTCAGGTGGTCCAGGATCCTCTTCAATTCGTTGACTGTGCCGTCGTCATGCTTGGCCTGCAAGGCGCCGCCATCCAGATGGACGTACCGCCCCCCAGGTGGCACCATGGCCAAGCGGCATCTTCCCGCAATCACCGTATCGTCTCCGCCAGTCACCGCGACAAGACCGACCGTCTGACCTTCTTCGGTGAGTCCCCAGGCCGCGATTGGCATCGATCCTGAAAGGGCGTCAAGGTCAAAAGGTGCAACAGTCATGTTCAATTCCCGACCGTGCTTATTGATGGATTCCAAAGGGACAAAAAACCAGTTCTCGCAAGGTATTATTTGTTTGATCATCTTGATATTGAGCCCTCAAATTTGAGTTAAGATATTCACTTTCATTGTCAGCTTGCCGATATCCCTCTTTCAACAAATCCCGTTTCCGGGATTCAATTAAACGCCTTCGCAAACAAAGACAACGACAAAAAGAACGTCTTTCAACGAATCCTGTTCACAGGATTCAATTAAACCGTAATAAATCAGCATCACGCCTACGACTACAATCTTTCAACAAATCCTGTTCCCAGGATTCCATTAAACAAGACACCGATGTGTTTAGGCGCGACTTCTAACTCTTTCAACAAATCCTGCTCCCAGGATTCCATTAAACATGTGGTTCACGGGCTGTTTGTGCGGGGCTATATCTTTCAACGAATCCTGCTCCCAGGATTCCATTAAACACCAATGGACCCATTGATCGTGGATAGATTAAGTCTTTCAACGAATCCTGCTCCCAGGATTCCATTAAACAAAGCACCACAACCGGGTTTCAAACGCGCTTGGACTTTCAACGAATCCTGCTCCCAGGATTCCATTAAACGCGCAAGGTGGCATAGCTCTCGCCGATGCGGTGCAGCTTTCAACGAATCCTGCTCCCAGGATTCCATTAAACGGCCGACCAAGAACAGACTGGTATCTTTCACCTTATTTGATCGTTTCCGCGAACTGTCGTGTTAAACACAGTTCCATACTCACAATTCCGAGGATCTTCGTAACTTTGCCTGTAATTACAAAGGGTGCGAACCACTCTGCTAATTATGGCTAACTGCGGTTCGCGAATCCGCGCTACTGATAATCCCATCCAACGCATTCCCATAGCTGGCCAAACGGAAAACCTTCGTCGCTATTCAACTCAAAATCTCCATGCGCCCTGGCCCGAGCAGACGCACAGAAAGAACAGGTTTTGTAGGAATCAATTCGTCCTTCCCAAACGCCACGAATCAATTCGTACTGCTCTCCCCGTTGAATCTGGCTCCCGCACTCACAGCAGGTATGTTCACGCCGGGCAACGGGTTGAGATATCCAGGAATATTTGCAATCCGATCCAAATCCAATTTCACACATGATTAACTCACTCCGCTATCTTGTATGGCGCAAGTATCTGCTGGAAAACCCCATACATTTTTCTGTCCTTCAACCAAATCCTGGCATCCAAGACCCACAGATTTTTTGCCGGAACGCCTTCACGTCGAACAAGACGCCCAATACCCTGTTTAAACAGAAAGGCGGCATCGTTCCGGCCGGAAGTGGGGAAAACAGTTAATTTTCCCGCTTCATTTACTTGAAAATTATTGCGACTGAGGCCGGTCATGCTGGTATTCAACCCGAAAGGGACTCTGGGAATAATCAGATCGGTCAAAAGATTATCTTCTTTTGCAGGCAGATCATATTGATGACCGGAAATATCCAGGCCGGTCCAGGCGTTCCCCAGGGCAAACCAAACTGGTCGTTTATTTTGGAGCGATTGATTGATGAAATTCATCTTTTGTTGCTGAAAAGCAATGCCCCTGTCGTGAAACATCATCCGGTTGGAAAATCTTGAATAGCTGCCAGCTTCCTTGAATTTATCGAGAAGAGCATAACTCGTCAGAAGGATAATCGTTCCGCCTTTCGCACCCATTGATATTTTATCAATCTTTCTTGTTACTGCATCAAACCAAATGTTGAATTTTTCCTGAGTTTCCGAATCAACCTCTTTTCCTTTGAGTTCATCAGCAGTGATGGTTGCAGGTATAAATTGTTCCAGTTCATTTTTTCCAGGTACATGAAGAGTCACCGGAGAATACAACCACTTTTGGCGCACTGGCTCGGTAAGGTTTAATCGTGGAGCCGGAATATTTAAAATTTTCTTGATATGATTGGCATTAGGAATCCCATCTATACCAGGAAGGGTAAGAGTCGCAGATACTAGAGCTGCGGCCTTTACTTTGCTCCAGAGTGTCTCAAAAAGATGCTTGACCGAAGCGGGGCCAACGGTAAAATTTGGGTAACATTTAATCGGGGAAGTCCTTATATTGACAGGATATTCCTTGCTGTTGATGCGCTTCAGAGTATAAAGGCTTTCCTTTATAATCTGTTGCGAAAATGACTCGGGAACGAAAGTAGAAAGTTTTTTCCGGCCAAACATTTGCCGGATCGATTGCTCTAAACCTTCGAGCAATTTCAATGTATCAGAAAAAATTGAACCATTTCCACTATCATTCAAATCTCTTCTCGTAAGAAATACGTTTTCCTGTTTATGATTTCCAATCAATAATTCGCAGTATTTCAATGCTTCCTTTCGATCTTGTGCTGATCCAAAATTTGTTTGCCTTAAAGTTGCTCGTAACGAAAATATTGATAATCCATAAGTGTTAATATTAGAAACCGTCATTTCCAATATATGCGCTTCATCTATCAAGAGTGTTTTGAATGGTGGCAATATTCCAACAGAATTATTGTTGAAATTCAAAAAATTCATGTGGATTGCAAGCATTGCATGGGAGCACAATGTTATGCCGACCTCTTTACTTGCGGCAAACATCTCGCGATAAACTTCCAATGCGGCATTTTCATCTTCATTATCTGAATTGGCGCTATCCAACAGCGTCAGGCCCACCGTGCCGGCAAGTTCAGGCGCCAGGAACATCAAATCGTCGTAAAGATAGCGTATTCCGAGACAAATTTCGTCGAGCACATCTGATCCGGTTTCCTGGAGTGGAGGGCACCCTTGTTTGCACCACTCCATCAAATCATCATACCTTGCGATCTTCTCAACACTTTCTGGATCGCCAAGGATCAAATGCAAGCGATCCGGATTCAAAAATTGGCTTTTCCCAAGCAAAATGCCGACCTGCAGGCCTTCAGTATCCGGGACCAGTTTCAGCTCGTCGTAGAGGTGGCGCAGCACGGAAATCGTCGGCGCGGCGATGCAAACCGGCCCATCGCCATTCTTTACGGCATCTCGGGCAAGCATGGCCAAGACCCGGCTTTTCACCAAACCGGTCCCGCCTTCAGCGAGGACAATGCCCCCCTTGGCCATGCTTGCACTGATAGCTTTATAATATTTCTCTTGATCTGGACGTAAGATTGATTGCTCAGGCTTGGTTTCTGATTGTTCTTTTTTGATCAATTCTTGAATTTGAGCATAACAATATGCACCTATGAGCTTGCCGTTAGGATAATTAAGCCCGACTTGAATTGATCGTTGCACACCATGATTAAATAGAACTTCTTCATCATCTGTCAAATTCAAGCTAATCCTTGATAATTCAGCCGATGGCAAAGCCACAGGATTCAATCCATTTTTAATGGCTTGCAAAGCGAAAAGTTTAACCGCTTTGCCCTTACTTATATCTTCCCTATATCTAACAGGAATTTCAGGAGAGTATACTGTATATCTCATTTTCGCGATTGCTCAAATTTTATATTAATCATATTTTTTTAAAGTGAAATACCTTAGAAATTCGTTTAACGAATCTGCATAGCAAATTCTATTATTTATCGGTGGAAATCGCTAAACACAAAGTCCTTGTGGGTCAATTGGCACTTGGCAGGCCTCAAGTCTGGTTTTGTCCCAATATGGAGGCGCACAGACCCGCATTGCTCGGGCATAGCCCGGTTGGACCGGATGATCCAGGGCAAGCGGCAGCGTTCTGACTTGCCACAATTTCTCGGCTGCAGGATCATCGTTGACTGAAAAATCCTTGATTGCCCCAAAATTGTTTCTGGAGAGCTTGCCCAAGCTGCTAATCCGGGACAACAGGTGCTTCACCTTGTCCGGATCACCGATGCACCAGGCATTCACTTCGGAACACCAACCGGCCTGCAGGCGGAGATCAAACGCCTTGAATTTTCCTGTCGCCGGCGTAAACAGGATATTCTTTTTTTGATAGTAGATATTCGCATCGTCCAGGTATACATTGAATGGTTTGGTCATTGGAAAAAGTAATGATGATCGAGTGTTTCTCTTGATCAACATACTGGCCTTCCAGATACCATCATCATTCTTGGCAAGTGGTAAATCTTCTTGCGCTGCAAAATGATTTTCAACGCCCTGCTCTTCTGCAATCCTTACAGCGGCCCAAGCAAGAATGGCATCCAGGTGAATTGGATGATCGTTCTTTATCATTGGCCGGTAAAGCGTCCAGCTGATCTTGAGCGGTCGAGTTGCCATTATTTTTTTCCTGCCAGAATTTTCTCTTTGAGTTTTGCGGGTTTTTCATTCTTCAAGAACACGCAATACTTCTCTATCTCTGCCGCTGTAACAGATTCAAGAGCTTCATCGAGTGCAAGAATATATGATTTCACCTCATCGACCTCCATGTCGAGTTCGTACCGGCCATCAGCATTCAATTTGATGAACGGAGTATCAATCTTCTGATTCTCGCCATAAAAAGTCATCTTGGGATCGATCATCTTGTAACGGCCGTAGCCATTCCGTGACCAACCCCCCAAGTTTTGCAGGTTGAAAAAGCCCTCGATTGCTTTCAGAAACAGACCTCGAAGTGCTTCGTCAAAACTTTCGACACTGACCTGGAAATGGAAACAAGTACCGACCCGGACAATTTCATGTCCCGCCCATGTCCGGACCCCACGAAAATTTGATTCCTTTTGGTCTCCGTCTTCATTCTCGGTTTCAACCGGTACACTGGTGGTAAGTTCCCGCCAGTCCTCAACCGTGTTGACAACATCCTCGATCAGGTCCAGCATCTGCGGATCTGTCATAGTCAACGCTTCATCAACCTTCCGAAACATGACAGCCTGGGTATTCCAGATATCTGTCGCGTGTTCCTCGGTGGAAGAAGGAACAATACCGGCCTCTAGGGTCACATCGTTGATCGGGTAGGCAGTGTCCGTTTTCAGCCGAGAGGGCAACATGCGCGGCCCGCCACCGAAAACGCCAAAAAAGGGGTGTACGGAAGCGTCCAGGTACTCGGTCACCGAAGGGAGCACTGAGTCTGGATAACCGTTGGGAGAGCCGCTCATGAGCGTGTGATAGGCGTCAAGCGTCAACTTCTCGTTGCGCTTGAGGAGGTGCTCTTTGATCACCGCCGCTGCAGTCCTACGAATCCGGCCACGAATGGAATTTGACGGGATGATAGGCACGTTGCGGCTCGGATACTGCCCGTCCTCCACCTGCCCCTTTGTGAGCAGAATATTGTGGGTCTGAGTCGCAGTGCATGCGGCAGTCCCCGGCACATTGCCGGCACCACGCAGAATACGGCCTTTCGCCACATCAACTCGCGCACTCTCAGGGCTCGCGATATGTAACGGGGAGGTTGTTCTTAAAACCGCAGTTATTTTCAGCATAATTCCTCCAAAAGTTTGATGAATCTGGATTGATAAAGATTAACAGACTGGTTTGAACTGATTAATTACCGGTTCCTCTTTTTTTGCCTTCACAAGAGCCGCAAGAGCCCAGGTTTCGCCAAGGGTGTTATCACTTAAAATATCAAGAATTTCAGCCATCCTTGGGTTGGTATGTGCCAAAAGCAATGAATCGTCTTTGAATTGGCCATGATTCAAGTCTGAAAGATTGCGATCAAGTACTTTATATGGATGAGTAAATACTTTTTTCACTTTATTTTTTGAATTATTATTCTCATTCAATAGCTGAGCGGCTTCTTCGCATAATTCTACAGCCTTCATCAATTTTGAATGGCGAATAATTAAATTTTGTTTCCCAAATCGAACCGCAATTTGTTCATTATCTAGTGTGACCTCCGCACACCAAGCATGGTGCAAGGTGTTGGTCCCTTCATTGAGCACAACAACATAGGGCGGAGATGGTGGTTGCAGAAAGAACGCCACCCTTTCTGCATCTTTTGTGAGGACAAACGAACCTTGCCTAGTATGCACCTTGTTGGCAGCAAGAGCCATATTAGCCTTGCTATAGCCTTTCGCTACAAAAGGAGTACACCATTGACAAGCCATTCGACTCGTTGCAAAGGCCATAGAAAGTTCATCTGTGAATGCTGTCTGCCCTTTCAATGGGCTTTCCGTGACATTTTCTCCTGTTTCTATAGGAGCACCGCACATACAGCAAAAAGTATCCCGATCCGCAATATGACTGCCGAAGGGTTCTATCTTTACCGCTTCCGCTATGATTCTTGACGATCTGTACATTTTGTTCCCTATGAAGGATTTTTGTATTGTTGATCTTCGTAATTAAACTTTGGGCGACCAATCATGTGGAGCACATCTACATCTTGAATTGGCCGTTTCAACGAATTTCAAATGAAATTCAATTAACCTATTTCCCGATAATAGATCAAGCGCTGCGGCGACTTTCAACAAACTGCGATAGTCACAGTTAAATCAACCATCCGATTAAACGCGGTCCTAGTGTAACTGTATGCTTTCAACGAATCTTCCAAAAAATGATTCAATCAACCTGACGACATTATTTCATCCGAAGATGATCCCTTTCAACGAATCCCCCTAGAGAGATTCAATCAACCAAGCTCCTGGGCGCGCTCTCAGAAGCAAGAATTATCTTTCAACAAATCTAAAAAAACAGATTCAATAAACCTGAAAACATAACCAATTCACGATCCCCACCCATCTTTCAACGAATCTCAGAAACGAGATTCAATAAATCCTGAATACACCGCAGCTCCATTGCCCGTTACCTGTTTAAACAAATCCTGTTATAATGATTCCATTAAACACACGCTTTGGTGATACCGATGATTTGGGGTATTTCAATAAATCTCAAAAACGAGATTCAATTAATCCGTTTTGCTTTCCATGTTTTTGTGCTCCAGTAATTCTTTCAACAAATCTCAGAAATGAGATTCAATAAACCGGCTGCTGTGGCTAGTAATGGGCGCGGGGTCTCTGCCTTTCAACAAATCTCAGAAACGAGATTCAATAAACCGAGCGACAGCCTTTCACGGGTACAAAGGACCGCGACTTTCAACGAATCTCAAAAACGAGATTCAATAAACCGTCTGTATGGTTTGCCGGTTCCCATGCAATACATCCTTTCAACAAATCTCAGAAACGAGATTTAATAAACCGACTGTATGGTTTGCCGGTTCCCATGCAATACATCCTTTCAACAAATCTCAGAAACGAGATTTAATAAACCGACTTACGAGCAGGCCCTCGGGCTCGTCTCCGCTCTTTCAACAAATCTCAGGAATGAGATTCAATAAATCCTATTGAGCGGTTGTGGGCTGTGTCCGTGATCATCCTTTCAACGAATCTTTGAAACGAGATTCAATAAACCCAGACCTCGGTGACTTCCGAGTCAATCATCCATTGCTCCTTTCAACAAATCTCAGAAACGAGATTCAATAAACCACGAGCGTAAAATGGCGCTGGACGAGTTGAGCGGCTTTCAACAAATCTCAGAAACGAGATTCAATAAACCCGCCGACCAGGAAAACATTGATCTCTTTGACCTTATTTTCTGATTTCCGCGAAATGTCAAACCGGGCAAAATTTTGTACTCGCAATCTTGATGGTTTGCATAATTTTGCCAATAATTTCAATAGGTGCGAACCATACGGGCAAGCCCGTTTAACTGCGGTTCGCGGAGCCACGACGGATGAACCCATATCCCTTGGCCTTCATGTGACCAACATGAATAACGCCTTCCAGTCTCAGGCCGGCCCTGAAGGTTAATCCGACCGCGACAGTCACAAAACGAGTAGATTTTCCTCCTTTTGCCGGGATACAGGTGAATCTTTCAACGGCAATATCACCGAGGGTGAAATCTTCATCTATCGGACACCCCATCAAAGTCGCATGATCAAGGATGCCTTGCCTAATTTTATCCTCGATCATCTGTGCAATTGCCGGTGTCATTACGTTGTTTTTCAGATCATTTTGAATTTTTAAATATTTTGATCTGGAATTATTAATAACCATTCGAGGAATAAAATATGGACGCAAATACGGTATATGATGGATTGAATAGGTCCCGGTATATCGGTGCTCTGGTGCGGGTTGGCCGTTAAATGAGCTGATCATTCTCATTATTTTGTGCCCATTTTCTTGAAGATACTCAACTGCATCTACTCCGACTGCATAAATATGGCCGGTTCTACCGTTTGCCGAGATACGGAATGGAGGAAATTGCGAAGTATTCGGAAAACCATTTTCTTGATAATGAAAAATTTCTCTACTTATTGATCTGTTCGGATCAGCAGAATCATTTTGTTTGGCAAGTATAGCTCTCAAATTATCGGGAAACATATTCTGCTTCACATTGAGATTGTTGATAGTCAAATCCATCCATTGTGGTTGCATTGTTTTCTCCTGGTTAATTCTTGTCTAAACCAAAGGCTCTGGTTGCCCAGAATCGCCTTGCTGCACCCTGCAAATTTCAATGCTCAAAGCATACTTGTTAGTCAAATGATTTTCAAGCCAATAATCTATTTTCATTCTACGGAAAAACAGCCTCTCAGGGTGCGGCTAGGTGAGCTTGCGATCCATATACGCATCGATTCAGACCGAGGTCGTGCGGCCAACCGGAAGCTGGGCCGATCCCCAGGGCCAAAGTCCCCGCGACCAGCGGCGTTATTTCGTTATTTCGTTATTTGATAACGCTGTTATTTCTTATTTCGTTATTTGCTGTTTGTTATTTGTTATTTGTTATTTGGGTGTATTATTTTTTTATGCCTAAAAAAACACTGGCGGTTTATTCCGCCGCAAGTTTTTTTATTGACTTATTTTACCCAATGGGTATAATATAGCACATGAACAAATACTATCGGGTTCAGAACAATAATCTTCAACTTACAAAATTATGAAAACACAGACAGAACTTATTGAATTTTACGAACAAAGAGTCGAAAAAGTAAAAGCCCACCATTCAAGCGGCAAAACCGAGCTGGAGAGAGAAAAAAACCGAGCTTATATCGATCACGCTGAGGCTGATCTTGAAGCCGTGAAAAATGGTCGGTCCTGGTGACCGGGGGAGTTTCTTAAATGGCTGATATGTTTGATTGCGGATATCACAGTTTCATAGCCTGGGCTCGACAAACCCCCAGCCCTTGCCATGGGAAAGGCTGGCATGATCTATGGTTCGGCCCGTTCAACCCGAACCTTCCTGCGGAACAAGCAATTGGTGACATGGAGGGTAGATATTCCAAGGACAGCTTGGCTAAATTTATACGGGGATGGACAATGGCTCAGAAAGAATTTCTTGACAATTAAAAACCCAATGGGTAATTTATCCATAAACAGACAAAACAAATACCCTGGAGAAAAAATGGCTAATTCAGCAAGCATTATGGTCAAAGAGGTTAAACTGTCGGACGGATCCAAAACCATTAATTTTTATGTGCCGGACTGCTATGGAGAAATGTTCGAGATCGATTCAATTGCAGGGACAATGGAAAAAGCAAGTCAGCTTGGGTATAAACTTTCTGCTGTATTGGAAGAAATAACCGGTGAACGACTGAATGTTGTTTCTATGCCTCTTTCTGATCAACAATAACTTTCTTTCTTTTTCGACAGGTGAAAATATGATTCGATCCGAAGAGGCCACACCTTACGAAAAATGCACCAGGCCTTGGTTGTTTGATCGCATCGAAATATCCGGCAGCGTATTTACGGATTCAGGTGATCCAAATCAAAATAGAGATTCTTTCCAGCGGCCGACTGTTAAAATTCGGTTTTCACTGCTTGGCGTTTGGTTTTGTAGTTTTCAAAGCGGTCCTAACCTCCAAGAACTTGCAAATTATTGTGCCAGCATTTCCGGACAAAGAGGATTCTACGGCTTTTCAAATGCTCGTCGCGTAGAAGGATAAATTGATGATATTTTGCGACGAATGTGAGCATTTCCCTGCGCCTGATAGTGAAAAATGGGGTGATTGTAACAAGCGAAATTATTACTGCATCGCTGGGGTTTTGATGGCCTTCGCACTTCCTGACAGCCCTATTGATGATGAATGGGGATTCCAAAAAGAACGGTGCAGGCGATATCAACCGAAACCCAAAAAAGAGAAGATTCTGACTGAAAGAAAGCCGTTTATTCCGGTCATAATTCATGGAAAATCCAAACGATAAAGCATTTTTGCATGGAGAAAATGATCATGATTCATACAAAATTGGCAAGACGTGTTCTTAATAAAAATGAACAAAAACACCTTACAGCTTGCGGAATCAATTCGATGGCCACTTTGGTTCGCACTGTCAATTCTCAGGAAAAAAATCAGCTCGAAGCCGTAAAAAAACATGGATCTGACATCCCATTTCTTCTCTGCAGGTGCGCGGACTGTCACGAGATAGCCCGCAAGCTCGGGATTTTGGAACAGATCCAAAGAGATCTGGAAGAGCCTGAAAAGGTAGAGGTCGGACAGGTCTAGGGACGGTGCAACCCGCAGTACACCTCGCAGACCTGTCCGGCCCGCAGCAGGAACCACAAGGCCACGCTGCAAAAAAATTCTGAGATCCTCGGAACTTTTGGTCGGGAAAAACATCGACGCCCTTGCTTTATAAATTTTAATAAATTTATAAAATTATAAATTTAGAATTTTAGCAATTTAGAAACTTAGCAATTTAGAAAGAATCATCTTATTAACTAACCATTTGTTATTGATTAAAAAATGACCAGAAAAAATGACCCGAAAAGAAAAAAAGATGTGATGAGCGGAGCACAATTCAAAGAGTTGCGCGAATCAATCGGCCTATCACAAACTGAACTGGCAGAAGAAATGGGGGTCTATCCACCATGGGTTTCAAGAATTGAATCAGAGTATGAAGGAAGAAAGCCGACAGTCATGGCTGTGAATTTCATTCAATATATTCAAAGACACCTCAATTTAAAAAAATCACATGAAAACCTAAAAATGAAACATGATGATTTGAAAAAGACACATGAAAAACTTCGCCTTGAAGCTGCACAGCTTTATGAATTATTAAACAAGAAGTCATGATGTTCAACTTCTTCCTTGAGAGAATAATCATGGATATTAAAGAAGAGTCTTTTCTGAGAGACGTAGAAAATCATCAGATGATAATTATTCGCGATGATGATGTGAACCGCCATGTTCGATTTCAGCACCCTGGCAGCAGCTGCATGTTGTTCGATCTCATCACTTGGCCGGGATACCTCTGCTACACCGGAGACATGGGCACCTTCGTTTTTCACAGGTTGCGGGATATGTTTGAGTTTTTCCGGACGGATCGGGAATATAATCAACGAAAAGGGCGCCAGTTATCAATTAATCTTGGCTATTGGTCTGAAAAAGTTGAAGCTGCTGATCGGCACGATGGTATCGAGAAATTTGACGAAGAACTGTTCGATCATGCCGTTAAAAGTGATGTTATGGCCTGGATACGGGATTCCTTTTCCGACACGACCAAGGAGGAGCGTCGTGAACTTTGGGAAACCGTTTTGAATGACGTTATTGGCGCGGAGAGCAGCTCGTCTGGCATTTTCAAACAGGTTGCTGTCTCTGAGTTCAGCTATAAAGTGAATGATAAAGTTGGGGATTTTTATTTTCAGGACTTTTGGGACCACAACACCAATTCATACTCACAACGGTTTCAATGGTGCTGTTACGCCATTGCTTGGGGCATTCAGCTCTATGACGATGCAAAAGCTGAGGTGGTAGCCACGAACACAGCTACAGCTTAAATGGAGGGCAATCTAATGCCGAGAAACACCATTTCTCCCGTCACACAGATCATACTCTCGTTGTCGATGCTCAAGGGTGTGGGGCCGGTGTCATTGAGGAAGGCCGCACCTTTTCTGAACGTGGCTGATTTCTCATTGGACAACGTGGCCACTCGGGTCCCGTCCGTTGGCCGGGCTCTGGCGAAGAATGACAATGCTTGGCGAATTGCTCAAGACGAAGCTGGTCGGCAGATCGAGCAGGCGGAGCGGCACCAGGCGCGAATCATATCGTTTTTGGATGCCGACGAGTATCCTCGGTTGCTCGCTGCGACAAAAAAAGATCCAGCGATTTTGTATCTGAAAGGAAATTTGGCTCCTCGCCCTGAACAATCAATCGCCATCGTAGGCACCAGGGAGCCCACCGCTCACGGAATTACCATTACGACACGGATCGCTCGATTTTTTTCCGAATTGAGATGGAGTGTCGTAAGCGGCCTGGCTCTCGGTTGTGACGCTGCAGCACATCAGGAGGCCCTCGATGCAGGAGCGCATACCGTGGCGGTCCTCGCTCATGGCTTGCACATGGTAGCGCCATCGTGCAATGGAGGCCTGGCGCAACGAATCATCGATGCCGGTGGCGCCCTGGTGAGTGAATATGCTTTCGGGCAGCCGGCGCAGGCCGGGCAGTATGTGCAACGGGATCGAATCCAAGCAGGCATGGCACGGGCCGTGGTGATGATTCAATCTTGCTTAAATGGAGGAAGTCTGCACGCTTCTCGGGCCGGCTTGCTTTATGGCCGATGGTTGATCATCCCCTACCCCACCCAACGCGATGTAGAGCAAAATAGGTCGGCTGTAGAGGCTAACCTGATTCTGTCCAACGCTGACGACGAGAAAGTGATTTCGGTATTGAAATGCGAGTCGAAGGATCTGGAGCGGATAATTATTTTGAACGGCAGGGATGATTATTCTCGGATGATTGAGATGGTTGAAGCATAAAGGTGAAGATTATGAGCACTATCAAGTTAAAGAAAACACCATGTATAATTGCGCTGGCAATTATTGGATTCTTCGCAGGAATACAAGTCTATATTTACCACAACAAGTGGGTCGCCTTGGCTTACCTCTGCATTTTTTTGTATACGGTTTATTTTTTCAAAAAATATTCCAAAAGAAATAGATATTCAGCGGAAAATAAAAATCAGTTGGATTCAAACAGGAAATTTAGAGATAAAAAAGGACCAAAAGTTGACTTTTTATGATCATCAATAAAAAAGAACTGCTGTCAACCCTTACCAAAATAACACAGAAGAGTATTATTTTTAGAACTCAAATATTAATGACTTGAATATTATTTTCATTACAAAAAATGAAATAATTTAAGCTCCAAAATTATCAACAGGATATTTAATTAAACATTGTTGACATTTTTCAACACCTTTATGATTTCTTGTAAGGCGAACAGCACATGGTTCAGATAATCTTTTCTTTTCTGACCAGCAAAAAGAACACTCGTCTATTGTTATCTGAGCGTCAATAGAAGTAGCCGTATCAATGAGCAACGTACTACTCACGATATTGTCGAAAATAAATTTAATGCTACGAACTTTCCGTTTTATGTATATTGGTTCCCAATAAAAATGTACTGATGTACTTCCGTTAATATCAGCATGTGCTCTGTCCAAAACACGGACCCGAAAATCCTTGAAAGATTTTCTCAGCGATGGTGGAGTGTCAAGCATCCTGTGCAGATCCTCTATCTCAACAACCATTACCTTCATACTTGCATACGATTTAACTATTTCAAACATACGCTGACTGTATGCGCTTTGCATCTGCATGTATTCAGTTAAATTGTACTGCGTGAAACGACCTTTATACTGCAACAGTAGATCTTTAATTTCAGGTGAAAATTTCCCGTATATAATTCCATGGTCATACCCTATTTTCATAAAAATAGGACTGAAGGAAAAGCTATCAACTCCACTCATTTTTCTTTCTACAAGAGCATTCGCAAGGATTCTGCACGATTCTTTCAATTCTTGATAAGCCTTTCCTCCTGTGCCTTTCACGAGAACTGAAGTTGCAGGAATTGAATACTCTTTGAAATCTACGTCTGATTTATTAATCAGAGAAATGAACGAAGCTAAAATTCTTCCAGATAATACGTTGTTAAAATTAACTCTGCTTCTAACAAAATCATTACTCTTCTTGACAAATGGCGAGGGCAAAGAAAGTTGTTCTAATTTCATAGTAACAAAATAGAAAATAGTTGGCAGATATGAAAATACTAAGAAGATAATATAGCTGATTTATTGAAAGTATTCAACCCGGCCTAGCAGTAGCCTTTTTGACGTGGAAATTGTCCCATTTAGCCAACCATAAAGACCTATATTCAATGCTCATCTGTCGTGAAAATGGTGCAGAGTGAAAATTATCCTCTTCGATAAAAGAGATAATCTATGTAACAAGACGTGAAAAATGTCCTGGTTGCTATCCATAAACATCGCCAAAACAGCAGGTTATTAAAATAAGCGTAGTTGCATCTTTTGAAAGGACACCGCCTGTAAAAACACTAGCTCGGACAATTTCCACGTCCAGGTTTTGTAGGATTGGCGTGGAAATTGTCCGAGCAACAATAAAATAATAACGAAAAAACAGCTATTTTGTCGAATTAAGTTTTTCTATATACCTGTTGAATAGAACTCCAATTGAGAATATTAACGGGGACCATTTCCCGGTTTGACGTGGAAATGGTCCCCGTTCGACGTGGAAATGGTCCCCGTAGACCGTCAGGAAGCGCGAAAAAACAGAAGTTTTTTCGATAATGCTACAGGATCTCTAGTTTACTCCCCTGTCATTTGACGTGGAAAATGTCCCACCGAGACGTTAAAAACGTCCTGGCAGCATCTTAATAAGATCGATAAATTAGTGCTGTTTGTCTGTTCCTATATAGAATTTTCCCCGACCTTAGACTTGGCGTGGAAATTGTCCGGGCCAGACGTGGGAGCCGTCCCGGTTGAGCGTGGAAATTGTCCGGGCCAGACGTGGGAGCCGTCCCGGTTGAGCGTGGAAATTGTCCGCAACATAGCAAATAAATAACGTGGAAATAAATAAATAGGCCGTATCGAATAAGAAGTAGAATTTTTTTAGAAAAAGAATAAAAAAATGGGATGAAAATATAGTTGGAAACTAATTGCCCTGGTCCAAGATCCCCTTCCCTGGTTTAGTCCGGACATTACTGATCGAAAAAAGGTCAGTTGAATCCCCATAGAGGTCGCAGTGCGAAATTATGCGCTGCGGAATCCTGCCAGATCGTAGACTGCATCCCTTGAAGGGGGTGAGTAATCCTTGGCCCGCTGGCAAACAAGGTGGCCCGACAACCCTCCTGCAGAACCGTTTCACCCCTTGAGCCTCCTTGGCTTCGCCCCCTGCCGTAGAATGCGAAACACCCGCACTATGATAAAAAAGATTTAAAGGTCAATGCCCAGCTCAGCAGCAATAGCCCTATCAATCACACCCCTCAACCAATCCGCCTTTTTGGGAATCGCATTTATAAACTGTGCCTGATCTGCCGGCATCCGGATAGATATTGAAACCATAGGAGGAGTCGGCCCAGGTTTGGCCCCTCCTTTCCGACCGCGTGGCTTACCTTTTCCATTGGTCATTGAGAAAAATCCGCCAAATCTTTATTGATACCGTGTTTTTTTTTGCTCATATTGCATCGCAAATCATGAAGAAATATATAAAACAAACCTTGCCCTAACAACACTGTTAGACCATAAGAGCCGCCATCAATTCGGCTTTTGCTTGCGGGCCAAGCCAGTACGGGAAGTCGCGCACAATCTGCGCGCACCGCTCACGCTCTACCGCAAGAAGTTCGTGCGCTGCGGCCAACCAACTTTCCTCGCTGAACTCGCGGCCAAACTGTCCGGCCGCCGAATGTTTGGCGCCAATTTCAATTAGTGTTGCATTGTCCATATCCGAGTCTCCTGTCAATTGGGCCTACACAATTCAATTTTAATTTTCTACCAAACAAATAAACCTGCTTGGAAGTCAGGCCGTTCTGAACGGTTGCTGGTCATCCACAGGCTATAGCTGGTTATTCAGCTTCCCCTAAAATTACAGTCTGCCCGCAGGCGGATATTGAATATGCCTTGCCTCTCTGAGAAACAATCCCCTCAGCGTCTTTGGTTATGGCCTCTTTCAATTCCAAAGGGCATTCAGGGTACATTTCCAGCACTAGGCTTTTAAACGACAAAAAAGCCAATCGTTTATAATCTCCATGTTGTTCGACCCAACGGTCGGCATAAACGATACCGCAAGGATACACCCCGGAAAATAGCCGTTTCCCATCGTTATTCATTGCCCTCTCCCTTTTTTTGATCTACCAGAAATTCCCCGTTCGTTTTGATCATCGTAAACGAGAATCAAATACAAAACAATAGAAATCCGTATACGCGAATCAAATCTATAAAACATCATCTCGCTGCTCAGTTAAAATAATTGAGATATTTATAAAAAATATAAAATAATATTGACCGTTTAATTATCTATTTTTCTAAGTTTATATAAAAATAATTAAATAAATTTATAAAATATTAGAAAAATGGATTTCTCGCGCTTTTCCCATTGACGAGCAAGCAAAACAATGCGATATTACGAAGCAATAAACGATTTTGTCCGGTTTGTGTTTCTAAATTTATAAATTGCTAAATTTATAAAAATTTAAAAAGGATGGTGGAAAAATGCCGTATATAGTGACGTTTGCATCACAAAAAGGTGGAGTTGGCAAAAGTACGCTTGCAAGAACTCTCGCGGTTTATCTCACTGAACAAGATTACAAGGTAAAAATAGCTGATATGGACCTTGATCAGGCCACGGTGTTGGATTGGTACAGACGCAGGTTGCAAAACAATATCCAACCTCAAATCGGCTCAGTGGAACCTCACAATAATCTGGGAAGAGCTATCGAAAGCTCTGCTGATTTTGATTTTCTGATTTTGGACACGGCGGGAAAAGCCTTGGCTGATGCTGTGCCTCTTGCAAATGTGAGCCATCTCACGCTGCAACCAAGCAATGTTGGGCTTGATGATTTAATTCCAGCCGTTAAACGATTCAATGAGTTGGTAAAGAAAGGCGCGGATCGGAAGAGACTCTATATCATTTTCCCGGAACGCGGTACGGATAATAATTTTGAAGAGGCTAAAAGTTACCTGGATGCTGCTGGATATAAATATATTCCAACTGGAATAGAAAATAAAAATGCTTATCGAAATGCGCTTAATGATGGGTATGCTTTACATGAAGTCAAATACCACGGTTTAGCCAATGCCGCCAAGGTCGCCATGGAAGGCGTTGTTGAAGAATTAATGAAACTCCTGGAGAAGTGAAATGGAAACTAAAAAAAAGAATCGTTTAGGAGCCCCGCCTACTATTGAAGAAAGTCTTGGGGTTTTGCATAAAGCCGAATCAGAAATGATTGAACAGCATATCAGGGCAAATCCAACGATAGCTGAGTTGGTTGTCGGTAAACCAGAGGGCGCTGTGTTGGTGGCTGAGGTAGATACAGATAAAAACCCTAAACCGGATAGTAAACCGGAGGCAGCGAGGCCGAAAGCCGATGAGAAAAAAATCAAGTACAAGCAGTTTAACGTGGCTGTTCCCGAGGACGTGTTTTTTGCAATTAAGAGTCACGCCGTGGAGCAACGAAAGAGTTTGCAGACGGTTGGTATTGAAATTTTAAGCGATTATGTGAGGAAAAAACTGAACAGAAAAAAAGAAAATTAGACAATAAAACAAGGTCGATAGGTTGATTTTCTAAGTTTTTAATAATTTATAAATTTAATAAATTAAAAAAATAAATTTATAGTTATTTACTCTCCAGCCAGAATGCTTTGAACCAAACGAGGCTTGGTTTGGCGCGATGGGCATAGGGTGCGGATTGTTGGTAGTGAAATACAATGAACCTATAAAAACCGTAAAGACTGAACTGAAATAGCGAGAATATAGATGTCAAATCTAAAGTCAGATACCTGTTGGAAATGCGATGGATCAGGGCGGCTGAGAAACAACACACAGAAAGACGGAGTGTACATTTTTGGCAAAATCACCTGTGACGAATGTGAGGGCAGTGGAAAAATTGATGCTCTTTATGAAATACTTAAATCTGAACCAGAATAGCGAGGGTGGATATGCCAGATATCGAAAGGCCAACAAGGGTACTTGAAATGTCCCTTGCTGGCACACCGGAGGAAAAGGCGTACATTGCCGGTAAACATGCTGGCCTGGACCAAGCGAGAAAAGAGGTTGTGTTGCTTTTGGCTGTAGCACTTTTAATTGTGACTATTTGGGATAAATTTTTTTAAAACTTGAATTGAAATATCAAGGTTTAATTCATGAAAAATAACATAAACCTTACGAAAGAACTTGGAGAGCTTCTTGGCTTTATTGCTAATATGGCAACTGCCATACGGATGAATAGTGCATATAGCCATGTAAACAATGGAAAAAGGGACGTTGATGTAATGTGGTTAGCTGATTCTTTGCATAATTTCGATAGTATCAGTTCAGCCATTCTTGAAGGACAGCAAGAACGCATTCATTTTATGACGACATCGATTATAAGCACTTATAAATGGTACATTAATCCTACGAATGTAGATAGTTACCGAGGAAACCCTAAAAATACTTTTGAAAGGTGGAAACACCTTGTGTCTTTAGAAAAAGGTATTGAGATTCTGCAAAAAATTGCAGACAAGACACTTATAGCCCAAGACGTGACTCAGTAAAGCTAACCAGAGGCGGTGATTTTGGATGGTGACCAAGATAGAGATTGCGCGACCTGTGTTATACAGGCGACGCGCTTATTACCCAGGGCACGGTGGAAAGTGGTGGGCTTGGTTGCAAATAACTTACTAAATTTATAAAATCCTACATTCCTAAAAATTTAGAAATATATATCGTCGCATTCCGGACTTTTATCGCGCTACTCGCCCCTTCTTCAGCAGCTACGCTACCCTCGAAAAAAAGGCAAAAAAAAAGCGTGGTCCCCCTCCCTCGGGGGCGCCACGCTGGTTTGTTTCTCTTTTTCCCAAAAAAAAACAGTTATTGTAAAAAAAACCGATCAAGTTGGCCGGGTTTCATTGTCTGTGAAACGATTCGGTCGTTTCGGGTTATGCCGGAATCGGCGTTGACGGTTGAACTACTACCTGATTCAACTTTCATTGACTTCAGATTAGCGGTTGGCATCCAATCATCTCCTTGGTTGAGGATCATTATTGATCCAATAAATTGTATTGGGCACAAACAGCATCCCATTCAGCTCTTTGCTCTGGCTCCCATGCTGCCCACCAGATTGAATTTGCCATTTCGTTGTACGCTCTCTCGGCCTCATAATACTGGTCGAATAGAGGGCCGCATTTAGGCCTCTCTTTGAGAACCCACAGTTGGCCTAGTCGACAATACCTCCTGAGACAAACTATCACCCAGGCCCAAATTGAAGCCGAAATAGGCTCGTCGCGTAAGATCCTCTTGAACGTAAACTTCTCCAACGGAATCCATCGCTGTTGGTCCCGGTCCCAAACCGCTTCTTCAAGCAGGCGATTCAAGTCCTCGGCTGCACCGGGATCATTCGGACCACACGGCACCCAGCCGAGAACGCCGGGGACCCTGCGAGCCCACCAGCCAAATTCACGGCATTCACGTTTGCCGGGCCATTCGCCACGCCAGGGGATTCGGAAGCCGGTCCCTTTGTGGTCACAAATACATGCGACATACAATAATTTTCCGCAATCCGGGCAAACCTCCATTCTGCAACCATCATCATGGAGCGTTCCAGGAGCTGCACCGCATCGAGGACAACATCGCTTTTCATCTACAAATTTGCGGCTCAGAATATCGCAATATGCTCCCCATGCTGTTCGCCAATCGTTCTCCAGGCGCAAATGAGCGCATACCTCCTGAGTAAACCACTCGTAATGAAAATTATTCATGGTCCACAAATTATCGGCACGATAGGCCGGCCAAGATTGATCGATATAGGCAGGATTTGCCACTAAGTCATATCCGTCGTCATTCATGTCGTCGTCACCCTTTAAAAAAAGGGCTGTCGTTCCCTCGTATGGGAACAGACAGCCCTAAAAATTATAAAATTAAACCAGTCGAGGAATCAGTTGAGATCCGAACCAACAGCCTTGTTCAAGTACCGGTCGGCAAAATCCTTCCTCACGGTCACGGGATCGGCTCCACGCTTAACAGCCGCCATGCTCTCGGTCAAAAACCATAATGCTTTGTTCAATTCGAGATCAGCTTTCAGCGCGGTGATTGGCCGTGTTGGTTTACGCTTTCGGCCAGTTGCGGTTCGTTTCTGAGAGGGCAGGCCGCCCTTGATTACGTTTTCCTGGACCGTGTTGAAGGTTGTCCAGAGATCGGTTTTTCCTCGATCCATACTCCAGCGAGGTTGCAGCAAATCAACAGGATTTACGGGTGCGTCCTCCAGCTTACCGGGAAACCGAAGCATGAGCGCCGAGGTCGCCAAAAATGACTGCTCTTGAGGCTCCAGCTCGATGCGCTGCATGTCTTCGATCCGGTCAGAAATATTGCCCATGCTGCCGGCAAGACTTCTTGCAGATTCGAGAAATTCACCCATATTGAACCCAATGTGTTTGTGCTTAAAATTATACATTTTATCCCAAGCAATCAGACCATTCGCGCAGACCTTCCGTAAAATCCCCGCATACAGATCAAGGATACTTGTCAGGTCATGGCTGTTGTACAAAACCAGGTCAATCCGATTTTCCATCTTCACCGAAGTGGTCTTCAGGTTAAAAACGGATCATGTGACGCTGAAAACCATCCTTGCCGTCTTTGTAGACACCAGATTGGTTAACCTCGATTGGAAACCAGCCAATATCTCGCAGAGCGTCAACCACCGTGATTGTCGGCACAAAGGAGTACCGATTAGAGGCGGCATCAACAGGAGCATGAGCACCTGCAGCTGGAGCTTTGGCCAGGACCTGGGCGTTGGTCAGGAAAGGGGTTTTTTCGGTGATGATGGTAGTAGGTGCCATAGCAATCTCCTATTTTGAAAAAAATAGGGGCAACGACACTATTCCCCCCATGGGGCTTGTGTGTTGCCCCGAAAGGGAAGGAACTACTAGATTTTAATGAAATTTATTTGGTCAACTGTGCCAATACCGGCTGCAGCTCAATCCCAGATAAAGCGATTGGCTCAATACGGCCAACTGCCGTGGATATTTTGCCACCGCCTTGCGAGACAACAATCACATCCTCGGGATCGCAATCTTCCGTGTCATAGTCAATCACCATGCACTCGCTACCGGAAAACGCTTCAGGCCTATTGGAAACAACGTCGTTGACCAAGCCACCTTGCAGCACAATGCAGAGCAACGGTTTTTCGTCCTGGGGCGCGGAGGCCTCGGGTTCGTCCGTGTGTGGTCCGGTGTCGCCAGATTCAACTTCACCGATTCGCTGCTCCAACCATTGGCTGGTGCTCATAAACTGCACATCATCAGCGGTTACGAGTAAAGCACTGCCGCCAAAACCATCGGGCAGCATCTTTGAGCAATTATAGGACTGTTCAATCGATATCCAGGGTAATTCCCCGTTGGAATTTTTGATGATCACCTGGAATAGTGCAATCAGGTCATCCTCATCTAATTCTTTGCCAACCTCAAAAAATCCAATGATTACAGGATCGCAATCGGCTAACTCATCCTCTGTAAATTCGCGATCAAAAGCCGTAAAGTGTGGGCTATCTGGTGCGTAGAGGTAATACGTTTTGCCGTGTTCACGTTCCTGCTCATCCAACTCGATACTGAAGGCATCAAGGATGGCAAGATGGAATTTCGTCAGTAGATGTGCGGGGATCTCGGGTTGAATAATCGAGCGAGTGTAATAATTGGCCATTGTTCTATCTCCTGTTGGAAAAATGACAAGGGGACAGAACGCGGCCCGCAGGGGCTATTGTTCTGCCCCGGTGGGTAGGTGGGATGTTTACTTGGTTGTGGCGAGTTTGAGTTTGTTGAAACGAGCAGTTAACCAACCATTCAGGCTGATATGCTGCACATCGTCAACAGTAATGAAATAGGCATCGCCATGAATAGCGCCTTCATCAACAATCCTCATCATAAGACAAGGAATATCACCTTTAGATCGGCGGATAATTGATTGAAGACAAGTAAACAAATTATCTTTATAAAGATTGATCACATCATCATCCGAACAGGCCCCAAGGATATTGGCAATTGCTGGTTCGCAATCAACCAATTCATCCTTGGTGAATGGCCTATTAATCATCGGATCGATAATAACCGATGTGTTAGACGATAGGATGTAATGATCTTGAAAACTGTTGAGATCAATCCTAAAAAATTTAAGGATAGCAATGTCAAATTTTGTCAGAAGATTTTTTGGTATTCGCTGTTCAATCTCAATTGCCATGATCAACCTCTGGTGTTGTCTCAATCAATCAACGCAAAAATCGCTTCCGCCTCGGGATGCTCTGCAGCATAATCCCGGAGTTGATAATAGTGGTCATGGATACGTTCAAGCGATTCTTCCTCTTGAGGGGAAAGATTCTTTTCACATTCCATGTTCATGAGGTGACTCATTGCATAAAGAGTCACTACAATACCGGCTGTGTCGTGTGTAACATCCATCGTGACAAACCCTGTTGACATTTGAAATTTCTTATTATTGTCTTTTCTTGGTGCAATATAAAAGCCACCATTAGACAATTCAAAAAAATTCCAATATCCTCCAATGTAGTCTGAAACCATACGTCTCATCCAGTTAAAGACTAAGCCTTCTCCTGTGATGAAATATGCCCCAAAATACTTTGGTAAAAAAGCAAGACGATTTTCTTCTTGCACCAGGGTTGCCATAATTGTTTTTTCTGTTTGATTCTCAATCATGATTGAGTTCCTTTTTATATGGAAATTAAGAAAATGGGCAAACCACTACCCACATTGGGTCTTGTGATTTGCCCAATGGGGTTTGAATACCGATTTGTAACTATTTTGAACCGGTATAATCCTCGGCTGCCAAAATAAGCTCAGGTCCAGTTGGTGTTGAATTTTCATTCAGAACACCATTTTTAATGAGAACCTTGTGCAAAGCATGTCCAAGCATCATTTCGTGATTCGATACACTGCAATTTGAATTGCTTTTATCATAGAGATATTGAGCAATTATTTTGCGTTTTTCGCCTTGTTCGCAAATGAAATTCATTGGATTTCGTTGGAACAAAGCCCATTTTCCCTTAGAATAGTAACTATCATGTTCATAGCCTAACAGCTCACACCAACCGATGTAGTCAACATTGAAACAAAACATTGTTAACAAATACAGCTGGTCGGCTATTTTGCGAACCTCTTGGGTATTATCCATGAGCGCCTCCGTTTTCATCAGTTACTGGCGAAGAGAATCTTTGCGCTTTTCATAGCCTCGGCTTCCTTGATCCAAGAATCATCTGGATAGTATTTCTGCCAGGAAGAGCCAAGATAAAGAATATTGACAAGAATCTTGCCGTACTCACGTTTCGACGGCTGCGCCATGATCCGCTTTATGACCTCTTGCCGCTCTGTTTCGGTCTTAAAAATCCGAACAACCGGATTTTGAGTAAAAACAGGATCAAGCTCATTGTAATCAACCTCTCCAACATAGGACAGGTCCAGGATTGTTTGAATTTCGGCCTCTTTCTCGCCGGGAAGCCAACTCCTGGTAATTTCATCGGACATGATGAACGGCGTGGTCGATCTGATCATGATTTTACGGGCCGCATTCTTGACATGCAATTCACGGATAGCGGCTTGTTCTTCTTCGGTATGCACAACATCAGAAGGAAGATGCACATAGCCCAGCCACATATACTCTTTAGGTAGATCAAGTGGCTGAATATCATCGAAAACCAAGGTGCCAGTGATCGTGTCAACAACTCCTGTATTTCCACTATTGGTTACAATTCGGATTTTCATTGACAATCCCCTTATTGACCAATTGCAGCAGGACCGCCATTGCCACCATCAACAGATCGGTGCAGACTGACGTTGTTTCCATCAGATTTGCCTTGTTCATAAGCATCAGAGTGAACTCTGATAGATCTTGTTCTGGCATCACGCGCATTCGGGAAAAGTTGTTCCAACCGCTGCGCTACAGCCTTATCCTTGACAACCATCAATTCCTTGCCGGTTAAACCGTATGAATTTTTGGTATCATCAGGTGCCATGCTGATTTTCAACTGATTCAGCCGATTGAGTATGGTCCTGACAAGGCCAGCCTGATAACTAGACACAATTCTTTGTCGGTCTTTTAACCCTTTGTATTGCTTTCCAAATTCTTTAGACATTCGGATAACTGTATCGTGCAATCGTTGATACAAATCAACAATAATTATCAGTTCGGTGCGACCAGCTATAAAAACGAAATAGCTTTTTTGAAGATATCGCCCCTCGCAACGTACAGATTTACCGTTGAACACATCCGCAATCTTAGCAGCAAGCAGACGTTCCCAACGATAATAGGACTTCCGATAACCATCAACCTGTTGCGACTGCACATAGGCACCGCTGCCGTTCATGGCCACATCGACAACCGAAAGGTTATGCTCACGCATGAGGGCCTCGGCTTTGCTCATGGCAAGCTGGGCTTCATGCTCATTATCACTACCGGCCAAGGCCAGGAGCTTTTGGAGTTTGTCGATGATTTTCGGATCCACGTTTTTCGTATCATGATCGTTCATGGTTTCTTTCCTCATAAGAAAAAGATAAAAAAAAGGACAAAACCATGCCCTCTCGGGACAGGTTCTGTCCCTATAAGGGGTTTTTTTGTTCGTTAACTGCGCAAGGCCTCAGCCTCGGCGTTCGCTCCTATGACCATACTTCTTGAGGAGCAAAAATGATTGCGCGCGTTTCGGTCTTGCCGCAGTAAACACATCGCCTTTCATCTGGACTCGATTTTTCCCAAACATGGACCATGTCGTCATGTATGGCACAAACGCCTCTTCGCTCGTAATCGGCAAAGAACTCATCGGTTATGTCGATCCACTCATCCAGGTGGCTGTCACGCGGGCCATAAGCCCAAGTGTGCTCCTTCAATCCTAAATTGCATACGCGCCGAAGCATGGTTCCGTGAAACCAATTATCCGCGACAAAACCAATATACAACGTCGGTCGTGAAGGATCGTACCCGTTAGCACTATTCCATACACCTTTGTAAATCCGGCAATACTCGGGATTCTTCTTGAGCCAAATGTATAAATTCCAGGAGAAAAAGTCAGACTTACCGTTAACTTTCGGCTTGTATTTATCAATCACGTTTTCCATTAGTTATTCTCCATCAATCATCAAGCAGATACTCATTCCATCTGTTGATATTTCCTTTATCGCGAAAACACATCAATTGCTTTCGTGCCCGCCGCCAACAATTACGCGCCAAAGTATATGCCCGTTTTTTTTGTGGCGTATCCCGGTTGTCTTTAGTCGCCTCCATGCGTTCAGCAAAGCGGGCGACTCGTTTAAGCAATGCGGCCTCAGTCACAATCTTCATCCTCGCGAGCGCTTAACAAGGCCGTAGATATTTCAAATGTATCTAAAGAAATATCTTCAATAGCAGTTGCTACCTGCTCAAACTCTGGAATATCATCGAAAATATCTCCTTTCTGGTTCGCTCTCGATTCACTAATTGATAAAGTGGTCGTTGACCGCGAAGAAAGAATATTACCTTCGGAGTCAAAAACTTCCAAGCATTCTCCGTCAGGAGTGATTGTTATCACAACCTTATCTGGACGATTCATTATTCACCTCGGGATGACTGTAGGCTTCATGGGCCTTTTGAAGAGAATCGCAACTGATCCAATAGTTGTCATTGTGCGGCTGGACCTCGTACTTCCCCGTGTTGCGGTTGAACCGAATCGTTCTTCCGTTTGGAGTTTGGTCCACAACCAGATCATACCCGGCTGCCGTCAACTCTTGGATTATCGCGTCATAACTCCCTTCAACAACCAACGGCTGCCGATCCTCGGGAAAGATCGATTGAGATTCATACAGCACCCTGGTCACTTGCGGTTTCAACATCACCGGTAGTCTGAGGGCTCTGGTATCAAATCCAAGATCGATTACTTTAATTGATATTTCCATGTTAACCTCCGAGTATGCTCAGTGCAAGTTCATGAAATTTCTCAAAAAATAACGGAACAAGAATAGGGTAATCAGGCCGACCCCTCAATGGAAACCCGATGGCCTCATCAAGATAGTCAGTGAGTTCCCGTGTTTTGGCATGTACGGCTTTGTATTCCGCTTCATGTGTACGGCGAACTGTATCTGGATCATCCAGACCATAGAAAACCGCCACATAGAAACAGCATAATTCCTGATGCCTATGGGCCTTTTCTGCTCCATCCTGCCGACCATCTGCATTACTCATCAGATAACGGGCAATAATTCCCTGAGTGTGAATCTTGCAGGCTTGCCTAAGCAAATTCATCATATTGATCCTCTTTTGAAAAAATTATTTATGAACCGTTTCACATGAAGCAAGAAAGGCACCTCCCGCCTCGACGACTAGCTTCAACTTCAAACCATTCGTTCTGCAAGTCATAAAGCCTACTCTTCTCTTCTTGTGACAATCCTTCGCTTCTCTGTTTTTCCTCAAGATCAGCGATTTCAATTTCCAGCTCATTCATCATTTTATTTTTCATTTCAAATTGTTTCCCATTCCCCAGACAACGGATTTTTGCAATCCTGCCGTGTGCAGCCCCATTGTCCTTCGGCGTAATCGAGTGGATCAAGAATGTCCGCACTGCGATAAAGCGCCATGGTCATAACCCCGGTGAAGTACAAGACATCATCATCGTCATAGAGACGAAATTCAACGTCCTGGCCGGGGTGGGAAGGGGTTCGCATCGGCTTGTCGCCAAGGTGATCATAGGTCAGGGTGTAGGAGGGTGGATCTTCCTTGGCTGACTCAACCAATTCGGCTTCAAAGTTCACCCGAGCAGATTTCACATGCTCGTCAAAATTGATTTCCATCTCCTCAAGTGCAACTCCATCGAACGCATCTCCAGGAATCCACTGCCAGCCGATAGTCAGGCCCGCAATGCCATTTGATGGCGCCCAGGTTAAATGAAACTTGTCCGCCACGAAGGGGACACCCGGAAATACCGAAGGACGATTGCTCACCAGCAGCCAGACAACACTCGGCTTAAACTCCCAGGCCTCGTATGCGTTCAAAACTGCATAAATCGCATCTGTAGCCGTGGGAGCGGCGCAGGCATGCCAACAGCGGCCATTTGGCGGCGATTGGCTGTTTTCTGGATCGAGATACAAATGGAAAACTCGAAGGGGGGAAGGTGAGGGGATTGTGATTTGATTACCCAAAGCGTTGCCTCCTAATAAATAAGGGGCACAAACACTACTCCCCGCCAGGGCGAGTGTGTCGTGCCCCGGTGGTTGGGTTTTTGGTTTATGATTAGGCTTTAGCCAACATCGACGAGTTCGTACTCATACGATTCGGCGCCATTTGATTCTAACTCTTCCTCGGCCCATGTTTCCAGACGGTCCCCGGCTTCCTCGCGGTTGCCTTCAGGATGGTCCGTTGCAGGGACGGTGATTCTTGCTTTTTCAGAAAAGAGCAAGCGTTCATCTTCATCTAAAAAATTCACCTTGAAGATGAAAGTGGTCGTACAGGAATGAGTATTCATAGAAATCTCTATCAAGTTTTTAAATTAATTGAATAGTTGCATGACAATCTTCCCATCAAGCTCTCGTTAACCAACGAGTGATTCAGCAAAAGTTTCAGCTTCACTCTTCGTCGGAAAACAGCGACAACAGAGCCATCCGTAACGGTTGGACCGTTTATATCTGACAAGATAGCCTTCCCGGTAATCCATTCCAGGACGATAGTTGTCGCCTGTGATTGGTTCAACATGGGATGCTGTTTCATCTATTACATGTTCATCATTCATGATTTTCTCCTTTAACAATGAACAACATGAGGGTGACCATTCTCAAACGATGCAAGAATGAGGTCACTGGCATGATAAGGGATAGTTTTGGCAACAGATGGACGTTCAAAATAATAACCGCAAGGTCCATCGGCCCACTTGTAATATTGGGCAATGTGCTCGTCGATTACTCTCCAATCCGCAGCCATAATATGAAATGCGCCGAGATATTTTATGCAGTCGCAATCCATCCCACTCCAAATGACAGCAATTTTGCCGTTTTCTTGTTTTTTCTGGATAGATGAGTGTAAAGACCTGCGCTTTCTGGCGGCATCTGAAAATTTATCAGTTTTGTCACGATACAGGATATGCAGTAGGCGTAACTTCGATGTATCTGAAATCTTGCCACCTTCATTAATCATCTTCGATAGACTAACAAATTTCATTTTCACATCTCCTTATCTCAACTCTTTTAATTGAAACGGTTTCAGTTGAATTTGCAAATGATTTCTTTTTCGATGGAGATTTTTTAACTCTTCAATCTCATCATTGCTTATTCCGAAATTCGCTTCTTTATATTGTAATTCAATGATGCTCAATAAAACCAAATCGAGATCATTCATTAACCTATGCGTTGATTGTTTTATTGATTTACCCATACCATCTCCTGTCAGCTTTTAATCACCCAACGATTCTCTGCCACCGCGAATAATGCTCGGTTTGTAACCCCATAAATTGCATCATTCAGGGGAAACCGTAGATTCTTCGGTACATCGATAGATCTGGTCCAGTGATCAACCACCTGATACAGCAACGGATGATATTGACGCAGTTCGCATTGCTTGAGGAATGCTTTGATTTTGTCCTCAAGCCATTGGGTGTCTGCAGCGGTGAGGAAGGTAGGGTATCCGTCGCCACGCGAGGGTTGACGGTCGAGCCATGCAAGGTGAGAGGGGGAATAAGACATACCGACACCTCCCTTATGCCAAAGCGGCGACCGGAAGATCGCTCTCCGGGATTAAAAGGCCGGCCTGATCAATGATAAAGTCGGCTGCTTTCTGCGCGTGGCTGGTGGCGGTGAAGATTGCCTTGTTGTTGTCCTGGAATACCTTGATCCAAGATCCGATATACTCCGGATGCTGCATTCCCTCGAAAGGAACACCGGTATGAGCTCCCAGGAACGCGGCGCCAATTTCAGCAACCAATTCCTCCATCGCCCTGGCTTCCTTCTCAACCTTAAACCGTTGCTTGAAATCCCGGTCGAGGCGCGAGGGGTGTTTTGTCCAATGACAAGTTTCGTGAAAACCAGTGGCGTAATAGTGATTTAATGACTCGAACGAACTTCTTTGCGGCATAAAAATCTGGTCCGCTGAGGGCATGTAGCAGGCGCGGTCACCGCCATGATGCAGCACGGGCAACGCCAAAATTGCTTCAGCCTGTTCGTTCAATTCGGTTTCTTCGAGTTCCAATTCCAGATCATCAAGGGTGAGAGCTTCGAGTTTCAGCCCATCGCATTGCTCCACGTTGAAAACCGTGTAGCGCCGGGCAAAAGCGAATTTCTTACCGCTGCCGTCCTCGTGGTCCTCTCCATCGAAATTTTCCTCTCCATCCTGCGCTTTGGTAACGAATTTCCAAAACACAATCATGGTCCCTTTCTGGCCCTTTCTGACCTTGCCGCCAAGTTGGTCGGCATTCTTGAAAGTCAGCCATCGGGGGTCGCTAAAACCTTGAGCGAGGGAGGAAATGGACAACAACAGAGTGTTGATTCCGCGATAGGAACGACCGGATACGGCATTGCGAAGTGCGCCTAGGGATTTCCATGAACGAGTCCATGGGGTTACTCCATCCTCCAGGGCGGTGATGATCTTCTGGGTAACTTCGTCGTAGATATTGATTTTTTCGGTGGTCATGTCTTGTCTCCTGTTGAAAAAAAAGGGGCAAGACACATCTATCCCCATAGGGCGAGTGTTTGCCCCATTAGGGATTAAATTCGTTTGTTATTTCAATAATTATTGAATAATTTCTGCCCCGATCAAATGATCCTTGCGAAGAATGCAAGTTGTTTGCGTTTCAATACAAATAGCTCGCAAAGGGCGGAGTGATAAAATCTGAAAATTAGACCGTGAAATTCCATCACCAAAAGTGATAGGTTCAGTTTTTATTACTGATTTAACATGAATTTTTTTGATATTCGCTTTTCGCTCAAGCTCATCAAAGCATTTCTTTCGCCATTCAACTGAATTTTCATTATCAGTTGGCGTAAGGAGATCAAGAATCTTCCTGGGACAGTCGTAATATCCAGGTCCCATTGTTTCATCCATTTCCTTGTATCCGAAATTATAATGATCATCGTTTCGGTATCCTAACAAAACAACAGCTGCGAATACCTTGCGAGTTTTCGGATCAAGTGTATTGGTTTCTTGATTAAGTTTGATGTGCTCGACAGCCATATAAGCTGTTCGCAAATGGATAATAGCAATATCGAGTGTTTTAAAAACACCATTGATTTTGCCATTACTGTTAGGTTCAAAAGAATCTGAATTAAACAAATCAGCTATAATATCTTTAGCCCGAACATCAGATCCTTTGTGCATATAAGTCCATCCCATTGCCTTGTCTCCTGATTGAAAAAAAAAGGGACAAGACAGGCCCCATAGGGACTCTGTTTGTCCCTGATGGGTAGCGAGAGAGGGGGGTCAGATCATCACATACGGGTCAGAAAGCATAACTTTCTGGTCGTTGGCGATAATCGTGTACTCGGTGAGATTTACCCCGATTGTTCTGAGAAGATACTTCATTGTGCTGCAAAGCTGGAGTTCGTCCGAGGATACAACAATACAATCGTTGTTTTGATTCCTGGGGGCGGCCTCGGCAGGCTGAGGATGATGGTGGGTCAGAGCAACAGATACTGCATTGTGCCGAAAAGAACCCGTGATAACCTCATCCATCAACTGCGTTTCGTTCATTGCAGCAGATGTACCAACGACACGTTTCTCTGCGTCGAAAAAGGAACATTTGAACAAGCTGGTCTTGATCAGGGTGTGCTCGATGTTCGCTTTCATGGTCTTGTCTCCTTATTTGAGAATTTAGAAAGGGCAAGACACATGAATCCCCTGTGGGGCATGTTGTTCTTGCCCCGATATTAATGGGATTTTACAATTTAATTATCAATACTGTGGCTGTATTTGCTTTTACTGATTCGTTCACGAATCACAGCAATGTCGCCATTGTCAGCCATTGAAGAAACATGATCACCAATAATTAGATGATCCATCAATTCAACATTTATAGAATCTAGTGATTGCATGACCATACCTGTCAGCGTTTTATCTTGTTGAGATGGGTATGAAGCTCCACTAGGGTGATTGTGAGCCAGGATAATCTTAACAGCATTATACTCTAGCACTTTCTTAACCAATAGCCTTGGGTATAGCATCGCTGTATCAACAGTCCCGCTAAAAAGAATTTCCCACCCCAAAACTTTAAGTTGAGCATTCAGAAATAAGCAACCAATGACCTCATTTTCTAAACCTAGAAACTGTGCGCCGATTGCCTCCATAGCTGAATCACTGTTGTTGACAAATGTTTTGCAGGCAAGTTTTTGCTTGCCTAGTCGTTTAGCCTCTTTGAATACAACATTTTTAGGGGCTAACGTATATTGATTGTTAGAATCACAAACATAAAGACGCATGGCCTTGTCTCCTTTTCAGAAAATTCAGAAAGGGCAAGACACATGAATCCCCCGTGGGGCATGTTGTTCTTGCCCCGATATTAATGGGATTATTGATCAAAAATGCGAATCGTTATACATCTTCCATGCAGAAAGGGTCGCGACCGCTAATTGCCTGTCAGTCATGGCCTGCAATTCTTCGGTCGAGTAATGCCCCTCTCCATACCAGTCCGCTTCATTGATCAAAAGTTTTCGTTCCTCTGGTGTCATAGGCCGCATATCATCGCAGTTACTGTATAGCCGGAGGCCACGTTCAAGAGTTCCGCACACGCAACCTCCATCGACTGGTTCAGCGTAACAAACACAGTGACAAGGGAGGTCAGAAAAAACGGTGTCTCTATCGGCTGAATCACCATTTGCTTCCTGCAGTTGCTTCTTCAAATCCGTAATATGGGCCTGAGTGCTTTGTGCAGCTAATTGTGCGCTCAAGCTATCGGGATTCTCAGTCAATTTCCGTTGATCGGAAATAAGCAATTGTTCAGCCTTGATGATTTGATCTGCAAGCCATCGTCGATTATTCATAATAATTAAATTCCTATTGTAAAATTTCTTTTTCCCTTATTTCAGCCAGGACATAATAGGGATTACCCGTTTTTCCTTGCTGTTTGTAAATACGAATAGGTTTGCCGTTGATTTCACCGAAGCCTTTTTTGTCATAGAATCCAACCTTTCTTCCGGCCCAAAAAACGACGCCTTCTTGCAGATCGAATCTATTCCGGCCGATGTACACCATCACCTCCTTATTGACCTGCTTGATCTTCCCGCGAACAAAATACTCGTAAGTAACTGTCGAGGTGGTTCCTGCAGAAGAGGTCACGGTGGTTGTCGTGGTCACGGTCATATCTTCGGAATCATCCAGAGCCAAGTTGGTCAGCAACGATTGCTGTCTGTACTTGTTCCAGGCATCCTTGACATTTACACCCGTGTCTTTGCCGGTAAGTGCTTTGGCAAGCTCCATCACCATGCTGTTTTCGGACTCAGAGAGTGCCGCGAGGCCCTGCTCGGATAGCACGCCCTCAACAGCCAGGGAGGTTTCCATTTTCTGCGCCATCAGGCTCAATGCTTTGTCCTGCATGGTGTCGCTGTAGGCCATGAAAAATACCCGGACGGGATGGTTTTGGCCGATACGCCAAGATCGTCGGCTTGCCTGTCGTAAAGTGAATACTGAGTATCCACATTGGAAAAATATTATTGATGGAAATTCGAGTAGATCTAAACCCGTTTTGACCAAATTGGGATTACACAGCAAACAGTCGTACAGCCCTGTTTTCATGTGCTCCTCAAGCCACTTTTCCCTAACCTCTGGAGGGACGGCATGACCACGAAGTACGAGCGGTCTAAAGCCTTTCTCTTTGAGTTTTTGTGCCAGGATTGGTAGTAGGTCACGGGTTCCGGTGTGCTCGACAAAAATCGCTGCTTTGCGGCCTTGTCTACGCTCTGCCTCTAAAATTTCAAGCAGTCGTCGTTCCTTGGCCAACAGTTCGATATCGAGCGCCGGCGCTGTAGCAATTTCTCTTTCAATTCCTTGAATTTCAAGGGTTATCAATTCAGGATTTCGGCAACCATCGGGGTACGCCAGCAAGGATTGGAGCATCTTGCCAAGTAACCGCATGTCGCCTTTGGCCATAGCCTTACGAGTCTCTTCCATCAGTACATCTTGAAAACGATGGTATTCCTCGTACTGCTCACCTTCCATCTCCACCGAAACCACGATCTCGTCGTAGGTTGGCAGAGCTTCAGCAATAGATTCGAGTCGAACAAAAGCGGATCGTTCCAGAAGCAGCTCGGGCAACAGCAGGGGGGAAACGCCGGGCATCTCCTTAATTCTACTCTTGCCAGCAATTTTACGGCCAATACTTGCCTGATTCATACTGGCATCCAGGTCTTTCGAGTCATAAACCCGTTCAAGAACACCGTACTTCTCGGCAAATTTTAACGGCCGCTCAAATTCCATTCCTGCAACTTTCATCCAATGCGGAAACATTCTCCACAACAGATAGTACAGATTTTTTGAATACCCGCCCATTAGAGTGCCAGTTAACGCCAACACCTTTTTGGAGCGAGCGATCAAACAAGACATAGCTTGACCTTGTGCTGTACCGCCGCCTTTCAACTCATGCACTTCATCAAGTATCAGGAGATCAAAAAAATTCTTCCGAAAGAATCGTTTAATAAACTCAGCCTTCGCATATCTCCGAATCTTTGAATTATCAGCAACCCATAACGGTTCACTGCATTCCACGCACTTTTCAGGGAACTGAAGCATATCAATCTTCATTCCACAATGCGGACAACAACCACGTCCGGAAATCTTGACCCACTGTTCTTTGCGCTGATAGTGCAGCTTGCCGCGTTCTTTGCCCATGACCCATATTTCGGTCCCCTTGGGTTTTGTTCGGTTCAGCTTGTTCAGCAACAACAGATCCATGGATTTGCCGTTAATGTTGATGCAGTTGCAATTTGGGATTGTTTTTTCAGCCTCACGAATCCATTTGAGAACCAAATGGCCTGGGCATTGAATAAGGACTCTCTTGTTTCTTTGTGGCATCAAATGCAATACGGCCAGCCCCATGAAGGTTTTTCCGGAGCCCATTTCGCCAACCAAGAATGCTGCCTTCTTGTCTTCTAAATAAAAAGACTTGGCAACAGGAAGTATCCCTTTGGTGATTTGACCTGGGAATGCTGTTCGCAGCAGGCATTTCAATTTCTCCCTGGCGTCTGCATCCCATTGATCTTCAGTTTTCGGTGTGTATACCGGTTTCATTTCCCGCAGGACCTGGGCTTTTAATGTACCACCCCATTCCGCGAGAAAATCAGATAGACTGATGGTTTCAACTCGTCTATCTTGATCATCGGTATCCTCTACATTTTCATCATACACCAAATCAGAACCATACGGTTCTTCAAGTAACGCTGCGCTATTCATTAGCCTCTCCATGATTTTAAAGCACAACAAGAAAGCCCAATGATCCCGTTGCAGGGGATATTTGCGCTCCCCTGTTATGGGTATTTTGATTATTTCATATTTGAGGATTCCGACCAATCATCATCGATGTGGATCACTCATAACTTGCATATCGACTGTTAAAATTTTATCTGCAATAGCTGGTTGAATCATTTCCCACAAAACATCATCGTCGGGCAATGACACCAAATACGCATGTTGAAACTCATGACTGCCAAAAGAGACAAGCTCTATAGGCTCAATAACTTCATCCCACAACCAATCAATCCAACTTTCGATCATTGGTATTGTGGAAGCTGAATTCAACATGAGAAATGCACGTTTCTTGACAGTTTCGATATCACGTCCAAAAACAACGACTGCCTTATCATCATCAACTCCAAGAACGTACCTGTGTGCAGAAATTTTATTGAATGTATCTCCTACTTTTCGATTTCTCAATGTTCGGATATTATTTGATCCTGATGTTTGACCATAATAGCCGCATTTCAAAGGAAATGATTCATTCACATCTGAAAATTCAGTGAATGTTGTATCTTCTCCCTTGAACATATTCGCCCAAATGGCCGTGATATTCGATTGCGTACCAACAAGTGAACAGAAAAACAAACGTCTATCGTTCGCATTTTCACCTACTTTCGCGATAAATGAATCGCAGTAGGCTTCATATCCACAGCAATTTACTCTGTAAAATTCATTCTCCATGGTTTCACCATTATTGAATGACGTGAATCGTAGCTGATTGCACATCGATCATTTTTACTATTGGATGATACTTGTCTCTGGTTGTGATTGTACCACCATCGCCATCATTCCCAACTGCTGAAGTTATCGGCGATGATTTATGAACACAACCTTTTATCACCATCACTTTATTCTCTTTAACAATAACACCATTCATAAAACCACCAGCAAGAAGCAGGGCTAAATGACCTTGCTCAAGTGTAGCCAGTGGACGAATGATGTTTCTCCCTTGTGGAATTAACTCTGTAATCAAATTGCTTAGAATGCCAGCTTTCTGAATCGCAGGTATCTCCATGAAAGGGTCCAATCGGACAGTGCGAAATGCAACAAGGGGTTTCTGCGCCGCCTGAACAACGAGCGAAACAGGGGTAATCACCCTCATTATTTCGGTTTCATATAAAAAATCATCCGGCTCCAGGTTGCCCAACTCCATCAGGTAGCGCGTGGTCTTTTCGGCTTGCGCATCAGAAATACGCTGTTTACTGCCGATAACGATGCACTGCTTGAAGGCTTGAAACTCAGACCTGGGGAATCCCAAAACCTGAATTTTTGCGAATCGTTCCGCAATAGCCTGAGCGCAATCTTGCTCCTTGAGGATGTAATAGGGGATGACGTATACAAGGATTCCGTGCAGTTGCAGTGCCTTCGTAAAGGAGCGCAAAAACAGGGTCTCGTACCGTTGTGATCGCCCATTGGGATTGTAGGCCAGATCGTAGGGAGGATTGAGATACAGCAGGCTGAATGCACCGTGCGTATACCTCGCTTCCATCATTGAGTCGCACCAAAGTACTGAACCAAGTCGATTCCGTGCCTCGGTAGCGCGTGTATGATCGAGTTCGATGCCAAAGGTTTCGGTGTTCTCGGGAACCAGTTGAGCGAGGGCTGAGCCTGTGCCGCAACATGGATCCAGTATCCGTGCCCCTTCATCAAATTCGAGAATGGTTTTTAAAAATTCGCAAACACTATCCGGAGTAGGGTAGTAGCCTGCTTTTGCTTGGGATTCGATGCGCGCCATTTTTGCCTCCAAAAAAAGAAAAGGGGGCAAAAAAATACCCCTTGAGGGATATTCTTCTGCCCCCAAAGGGTTGACTGTGAACTTTTTTACTGCTTAAAACTGTTCACAATCAGAAAGGAACGTCATCACCTGATGGAGGAGGTTCCGGGAAAGAATTGCTGCCATCACCATAACCTTCAGGTGGTTGACTACGATTGCTTCCATTGTTGTTGTTCGGACTGAGCATTTCAAGGACCGCCTTGGAGCCAGAAAGCACTACCTCAGTGGTATAATGATCAGTGCCACCTTGATCTTGCCATTTCCGAGTAACCATTTTTCCTTCAACCAGGACTTTCGATCCCTTAAACAAAAATTCCCCAGCAATTTCAGCGAGACGATTCCACACAACAACCCGGTGCCATTCGGTTGACTCCTGCTTGTTGCCATCTTTATCCTTCCAGCGTTCCGTGGTA
Organism: Desulfobulbus sp.; assembly: GCA_028684915.1. The sequence continues at coordinate 7,261 of JAQUEZ010000002.1, read as the reverse complement.
GCAACGCTAAAAGTGGCGACAGGAATACCGCTTTGGGTGTACCGGACTTCGGGGTCTGCACCTAAATTGCCAGTCAAGATAACTTTGTTCATTTTCTTTCTCCGTAGAAAGTGGTTGCACAGTGGTAGTTTAACCCTCACATGGGGTTAATTTTGAAAACTTCCCACCGTGAAGGATAAAAACCGAATTGCATTATAAAATATATAATTGCGGAAATACAATTACATACATTGCTAAAATCGACACTATCAAATAAAATCGAAATCAGCTACAGAAAAAATAATATTTTCAATTGATTTTTTGTCTTTTCACATGAAGTGACATTGAAATACTTGGCTCATCCTTAAATTCTTCAAGAGTTGCGCCATGTTCTTCCAGAAATTCACCAAGAGCTTTAAAATTATAACTCGATCTCTTTGTGATTTTTTTGTGAAGGATATAATTCTCGACCTGGATATTGCCCATCGTCTCAACAACTTCGAGTAGATGTCTTTTTCTCATGTCGATTTGAGTTTTTAAATCCTTCGCTTGTCCCTTCATGTTTTCCAGATCCTCAACAAATCCAATAAGGTCTGGAACTTCTTCACCGGCAAATGCAGGGCATTTGAGCAGATAATTGCAATGTCCGCAGAGTAATCCAACCTCTGTTTCAAGAGCAACATCATCCTCTCGTAACGCGGCCTGGTAGGTTGACCAAATATCTTGGGCTCGAACCTTCAATCCGCAGTACATGCTTGCGTTCGGTGAATAGCCATTAAAAAAACGGACTGTTCCATCGGCCAGGTCAATAATCAGGATTGCACCCCGGATTGTGTAATCAGGGTATTTATCCTGGAGACCACCCATCTGGACATAGAGCTGCATCTCCCAAGAACCAAACGGCTCGACGGCTTCGCTGCTTTTCACTTCCAGGATGGATTTGACCTTTGCTCTCTCCGACGAGAAAACGAAATCGATATGCGCGATGAAAGGGACTCCTTCAACGTCAATCTTCGCTTCTTCCTGTCGGTCGAATTTGAATCCAGCTGCGGCGAACACTTCTGCAACAATCTCTTCAGCCATGTGACCTCTTTTAAAAAAGAGCAGGCTCCTGAGATCGTGCTTCCTCGGCTTGATCTTCTGCAGAATCACTTTCCTGGGGCAATGACCAATATCTGATGCACCTAGGTAGTTGCTGCGATCACCGAGAGTATTCGCGGTATGGATTTCGGAAAGTTTTGTGAGACTGTCTTGAAATAAGGCTACGGCGTCCATATTTGCCTCGATGAGATTGATGAGGGGGACGCACGCGAACCCTATTGAGGGGTTTGTGTCGCTCCCTCAAGGGTGGGTTGGAACTAAATCAACAACTGAATTACTGCTGTTGAGGCATTTCCTTAAACCAAATCCTCTCTGTACCACTCCACTGAAAACCACCGCTCTTCAACTTAACTTTATTGTTGAAGAGTACATTTTTATCTCCAGTGGCCACGAATCGATTTTCATTGATAATGAAATCGATCCCAGCAAGAACAGGCAAATCATGATCGCTAAGATCAGCTTTTTCACCTGTTATTGGTGGTTGTGCTGGTTGTTGTTGATTTTGAGGTTTACTCTGTTGTTGATTTTTACTTTTAGACCCTCCATTTTTTGAAATCTGATTATAGAGAGCTTCCAAGCGACCAGAGTAAGCCAAATTTCCAACAGATATTGTTGAGAACACTTTTTGCAATGAGTCTGTAGTAGCACCCTTGATCGCATCGCCAACATTTCCTTGAACAACAGGGCATTGACCATAATGAGTTCCTTTAGCAATCCATTCATCATCAACACGAATGAACAACTTGGTCTCCATGATCGCTTGGCTACAAATTTTCTCAACATCGTTCTTGTCTCTGTATGGAGTATTCAATAGCTCTAAAACTTTTGTCTCATAGCGCCAATTGTCCGGCCCTAAAACCTCATTAATAGCATCAAAGATGTATTGAGGTTTGAATCCTACCTGTTTCTTGCCAATGGTATTAATTTGGATTACATCCACATTATCCCGTGCAGCATCAACAAGTTTCTGATTGATCGAATCAACCTTTTCTTTAAGACTAAGTTTTTTTACTACGTTTTCATTTTCCATTGTGTTTTCTCCTTAATAGCGGAAGAAATACACAATTCACCCGTTATGGGAGTAGTGTACTTCTCCCATTGGTGGGGTGTAACAGCTTGATTGCTGTTAAAAAAATGAACAAATACAAAAAATCTTGTATTGCTTTGTTAATTGACCACAATATTCATCACATAACGACACTATTGGAAGTCGTGAAGAAGTAATTATCTGGCAAATAGCTTAATCAAGTTGATTAGCCATACAGTCAGATAAAAAATGGAATTAATTGCAATGACAAGAATGGAAAAAATGCAACTCATGACCATCGCCAAAAATCGGATGAATCGTGAGTAGCAAATATATGACAGATCAAAACAGAGAATGCAGACCAGTTTAGGGAAACTGACGAATCCTGTAATGTTAGATCTAAAGAGAGAAGAGAAATCCGTAAGAGACGGATGAAATGGGTGAACGATTCAATTCAATTCCAGCAATCAGCTAAAGGATCACCGAGAAAAGACGAAACATCCACAAAAGAACAAGATTGCTCAAGAAGTAACAGTCAACTGAAGGACTGAAAAGAGCAATCCGAATGATGCGCGGTTCAATTGCACAACATGGTTGTGTTGAACAGCGCCAAACTTACTATCTCCAAGGAACTTTCAAAAAAAGCAGCGAAAGCCCAGCGATTTCCCAGGGAAGCAATTAAAAAAACTAATTGATATGGGATTGTATTCAAACAAGTGAACACGGAATTTATGAGTAAACCTAAACTGATAATCGGGAAAATCGCAAGATATTTTTGCTCGGGCCGGAGCGCACAGCCGGTCCGGATTCTGCCAATAGGCGGGCCATGCCGGCGAGCACCAGCCGGGGCCGGGCAGGGAAGACGCGCCCAGGTGGGGGCGGTGATCCAGCCGGCGCGATCCGGAGGCCTTCGGGCTGATCCGCTCGCTATTGGGCGCCGGGACGCCGGGCCGCGCTCGGGCTTGCTTACGGGCAAAAAAAAACCCCTTGGAAGGGAGCACAAATTAATGAGCTCCACCAAGGGGTTAAAAAAAATACTAGATACTGCTGATGCTACAGGAAGGCTTACGCCTGAGTGGAACGAACGGTACTTAATTCGTTCCTTCTGAGTTTTCAGTCTGCGGCCAGGACAGAATATCCAGACTGCTAATCACTACCTCAGTCGTGTAGCGATCTTTGCCGCCTTGATCCTGCCATTTTCTGGTGGCGTGTTTGCCGTCCAGGAGGACCTTGCTGCCCTTGGTCAGATGTTCGGAGGCGATCTCAGCAATTTTGCCGAAGGCAACACACTTATGCCATTCGGTTTTTTCCTGCGACTTGCCTTCCTTATCCTTCCAGCGCTCTGTCGTAGCAACGCTGAAATTTGCGACAGGGTTTCCGTCCTGGGTATATCGGATCTCGGGATCAGCGCCAAGGTTGCCTTTGATGCGAATCTTGTTGATTCCTTTGCTGCCAGGGTTGGTCAGTGTATCGGGAAAACCAGACAGCACCACCTCAGTCGTGTAGCGGTCGTTCCCTTCCTGATCCTTCCATTGCCGAGTCGCCGATTTACCTTCCAAAAAGACACTGGAGCCCTTCTGGAGGTGTTCACGGCACAATTCACTGGTTTTACCGAAGGCGACGCATCGATGCCATTCGGTCCTTTCTTGCGGCTCTCCCTGATCATTCTTCCAACGCTCTGTCGTAGCAACGCTGAAAGTGCAAAGTGGGTTTTTTCCTTCTTCGCTGATGAAATTGGGAGCATCGCCAAGGTTGCCTTTCAGGATAACTTGATTCATTTCATTTCTCCGTATTAAAAATTGTACCATAGGCAAGCATTAACCCTCACATGGGGTTAATTGAAAACTCCCCATGGTTGGGTTAAAGGTCGATTACCGCATTATGCAATAAGCATTCATAGGGTAATCGTATGATACAAATACGAATTTATCGATGTTATCTCCTCATATTAAATCGGAAATTTTAACGAAACCGCTTGCTGCGAGATCTGCTGCGAGTCTTATCAAACATGGATCAGACTTGCGGATATGATCAACAACACGTCGGCGCAGTACTTTGACTTCATCAGGATCAAGATCATGCAACAATGCCTCGACCTCACTCTTCCAACAATCAACACAAAGGTTTAGTCCATCAACACCTTTGAATCGGCTGTTACGGTCGATTTCGGCAGGGCAATGCGTGCAGGTTTGAACCCCGAAATGTTTTCTACGGACAATGTCTGCCATTTTATGCCCTAGATTCGTTCTTATTAAAAGAGGTCATTATCAACGCAATAGTTGAAATATTCTTTCCACTCTTGCTCAACCTCTTCTTTGGTAATGCCATATCCTTTCAATGCTTTAACAGCATTGGATATGTCCATAGATATCTGGCATTCGTGATTTGATAATTCACGCCATATAACTTTTTTCTTTCCATTTTCTGCGATATCATCCTTGCGAAATTGTTCAACCGCAGCACCAAAATCGGCCAGGAAATTTTCAATATTAGATTTTGGACAAAAAAGACCAAAACCATAATTTATATATTTAATTCCGTCTTTGGCGTTTTCTTCGTACTGTTTATTGGAAAAAGCAAAGAAAATACCGTATTTCTCATGAATTGTTGCCAATTCTTTGTCAAGATCAGCCCTTGTCATATTAATTTCTCCAAATATCAACAGAGTGGCCGAATGAATTATTGTCCTCAGTCATTCGGTGCCCAAAAATAACTCGAATGATGAAACGGTAATTCCACCATCCAATGATTCCTGGGGTTCCTTCCTTGGTTGTGAAGGTTAGGGGACCACCAGTAACGACCTCTGGATCAATCTCAAGCCGTACAGCAGGTTTGCCGTCGGCATTTGATCCCCACCATTCTTCATATCGATCAATCGTCCGATCTGGTCCGTCCCAATAAGATTCTTCGGGCTGGACTGAATACAGATCAATATCGAGGTGGCGTGGAATCAGTCGGAGATCAACTTTCAATCGATCATCCTTAAAAGTATCGGCCCGATAATTCAATCCGAATCGTTCAACGAATTGCTGAATCCGGCCGCGCTTGTTCTCACAAACTATTTCATCGGCAGTGAGAATCTTGGTTTTGTAGCCAAGGCCAAAAGGGTTATTGCAACGGCCATTTTCTACAATATATTTTTGATTATCCATAACATTTCTCCATTGCTCATTGAGCGTTGAGATTGCAAATTCCACCAGTGTAACTCCCAACCAATTGCTTGATTGCAATTTCGGGCCTTTGTGGAATAAATGTTATCAGTCAACTTTACTAATTTTTTTATCAGTAACAATTGACTTAATATTTTGTTGATCATTTTTTTGAGAAAGAATTAATTTTTCTCTTTCCATTCTTTCATCATTCAAATCAAGAATGTACTCGATAGCAATTAAAGCAATAATTACTATCGACAGCATGAGGAATGATCCAAAATATGCAGATGCAATTAACCATCCTGCAAAAGCAATAATAACAATTCGCCACAACCAAATCATTGCGAACCTCCAAAAAATGTTGGTAGTGGAAAATTATCTTGGAACTTTCTTCTTCATCAACCGGGTTGGTGAAGAATTTTCTGACCGAACAGGCTTCCGTCGCTGGTGAGCGATATCTGCAGCTTGTTCCCTTCTGGCCCTCTGTTGGCGCAATTTCTCGCGTTCAGCTTCATCGTTCTTCTGGGTTGCAAGACCAGCCAACCAAGCGAGGGCGAATACTGCGAACGGAAGCAATAACGGGCACAGGAACATCAGTACTACCGAGATCAATAAACCAATTCCGGCGTACTTTTTAATCTGAGAGGAGTTCGCCTCAGAAATATCTGTGCAAAATTCTTCATAATCAAAATTCATAACATTTCTCCATTGCTCATTGAGCGTTGAGATTGCAAATTCCACCAGTGTAACTCCCAACCAATTGCTTGATTGCAATTTCTGGCCTTTGTGGAATAAAATAAAATTATAATATTCGATGAAATATTTCGATATTATTCAATATTTAATCGAATAACTGTATGAGACAGTTATTTAATAATTGAATAAAAGAAAACCAAGCAGATGAAAATTAAATTGACATGATTAAATGCCAAAAAAAAGTCAAATGTTCGATTGAATAATAAGAAAATTGAGTCCAGAGATGGATTCAAAAAGATGCGGAATGTGATAAATCTCAATAATCATAAAATGATCAGAGAAACATCCGCGAAAGAGGGGATTGCTCAAAGAGTGACAGTCAACTGAAGGACTGGAAAGAGCGATCTAGAGGGTGGCAGTATTCAAATTTGCGCAACAAATAGTTGTGCTGAATAACGCCTAAAATTAAATCTCCAAGGAACCTTCAAAAAAAGCAGCGAAAGCCCAGCGATTTCCCAAGGAAAATCAATTTTTTCAATATAATTGAAAAAATGAAATGGGATAGTTCACAAACGAGTATGAACAGAAGTAATGAGCAAAACTAAACTGATAATTGGAAAAACCGCAAGATTTTTTTGCGCTCGATTGGGATCTTACCGGGTTGCAGGACTTGGGTGAAGCGCAGAAATAACGCTGCAGGGTTGGCCAGCCGGCGCGATCCGGAGGCCTTCGGGCTGATCCGCTCGGGCTTGGGCGCCGGGACGCCGGGCCGCGCTCGGCCGCTCGGGTTTGCGAGGTGAGGGAACACCTCTGCTCGGGCCGGAGCGCACAGTCGGTCCGGATTCTGCCAATAGGCGGGCCATGCCGGCGAGCACCAGCCGGGCCGGGCAGGGAAGACGCGCCCAGGCGAGGGTGAGTGATCCAGCCGGCGCGATCCGGAGGCCTTCGGCTGATCCGCTCGGGCTTGGGCGCCGGGACGCCGGGCCGCGCTCGGCCGCTCGGGTTTGCGAGTTGAGGGAAAACCTTTGCTCGGGCCGGAGCGCACAGTCGGTCCTGATTCTGCCAATAGGCGGGCCATGCTGGCGAGCACCAGCCGGGGCCGGGCAGGGAAGACGCGCCCAGGCGAAGGTGAGTGATCCAGCCGGCGCGATCCGGAGGCCTTCGGGTTTATCCGTTTGCAATCGGTGCCGGGGACCAGCTCGCGTCCGGATTCGTGATGAGGGGTCCGGGCCAAGGGCCACACCACGGAGGGCCGGCGTTGCACCGGCCCTCCCTTGGTGGTGGATCCACCTCCCAGCTTGAAAAT